>NZ_JBLWWR010000001.1:84603-312997 GCF_048267825.1 Pseudidiomarina sp. | reverse complement strand
ATTGAAAGACTGCTACGGTGCGCTGGGTGTGGTGCATAGCATGTGGCGTCATATTGCATCAGAGTTTGACGACTACATTGCAACGCCAAAAGCCAATGGCTATCAGTCGATTCACTCCGTGGTGCTTGGGCCCGACGACAAGTACGTTGAAATTCAAATTCGCACACAGGCGATGCACGATGATGCTGAGCTAGGTGTTGCGGCACATTGGATGTACAAAGAAGGCGGCGCGGCTGGCAAAGGCTCTGGTTTTGAAGAGAAAATTGCATGGTTGCGCAAATTGTTGGCTTGGCATGATGATATGGCTGGCAACGATGGCCTTGTTGACGAAATTCGCTCGCAGGTATTTGAAGACAGGGTGTATGTATTTACCCCTAAAGGCGAAGTAATCGATTTGCCCAATGGCGCGACGCCACTGGATTTCGCCTATTACATTCACTCGCAAGTTGGTCATCGTTGCGTTGGCGCGAAGGTTGACGGGCATATTGTACCTTTCACGTACCATTTAAAAAACGGCGAACGGGTCGAGATTTTAACGCAGAAGAGCGCGCAACCAAGGCGTGATTGGCTGAACCCAGCCAATGGTTATTTGCAAACATCACGCGCCCGCAGCAAAGTGGTCACCTATTTTAAAAAGCTCGACCGTGATAAAAATCTCAAAGCTGGCAAAGACATGCTTGAGGCCGAATTGAGTAAGTTAAATGTGCCATTAAGCCAAGCCGAAAGCGTGCTGGAACGGTTTAACATGGTGCATTTGGATGACTTGCTGGCTGCTATCGGTGCAGGTGACGTGCGTCTGCATCAAGTGGTTAATCAGTTGAGGCCAGCGGATGATAACGTGGCGGAGCGCATCGAGCGTATCACGGCGCGCAAACCAAAACAGGCCGCGACAAAAGCTGGCAAGCAAAGTGACGTAACCGTTGAAGGTATTGGTAACTTATTGGTGCAGTTCGCTAAATGCTGCCAGCCTGTACCTGGCGATTCGATTTTAGGTTTTGTTACCCAAGGGCGGGGGGGATCGGTGCACCGCAGCGATTGCGAGCAACTGACGCACTTGTTGGAGCAACACCCTGAACGAGCCCTTGCGGTAAGTTGGAGCCAAACGAAACGGGGCAATTACCGAGTGAACTTGCGGATTGAAGCGGATGATCGTAACGGGCTTTTACACGATATCACCAGTGTGCTGGCGAACGAAAAAGCCAATGTTGCGCAGCTCGACTCACATTCAGACGCAGCCACACGGCAAGCTCGCGTGGCTGTCGGCTTGATTATTGCTGATACTGAAAATTTACAACGCCTGCTGAATCGGCTTACTCAAATCAAAGGCATTCATAACGTGGTACGAACAACACAATGACAACGACAAATAATTTTTCTGGTGTGGCAGCACTGCTTGAAGTCATGCGCCGACTTCGTGATCCAAATGGCGGATGCCCGTGGGATCTGAAGCAAACCATGACCAGCCTGATTCCCTATACCATTGAAGAAGCGTACGAGGTTGCGGCGGCGATTACTGAAGGCGACTTGGCAGAGATTAAAGATGAACTTGGCGACTTATTGTTTCAAGTGGTGTTTTATGCCCAGTTAAGTGAAGAGTCCGATCAGTTTAGCTTCGATGACGTGGCGCAACAGACCGCGGATAAGCTTATCAGAAGGCATCCGCACGTTTTTGGCGACAGTACCACGCAAACGGATGAAGAGATAAAAGCGCAGTGGGAACAAATTAAAGCCGAGGAACGTGCTAATAAAGGCGGCGAGGATAGTGTTTTTCACGGTATTCCGGATAATTTACCGAGTATTTTAATGGCGTTGAAGCTGCAAAAACGCGCTGCTAATGTTGGTTTTGATTGGGATACAATTTCACCGGTTTTGGCCAAAATACGCGAAGAAATTGCAGAAGTAGAAGCCGAACTTGCGCGCAAAGAACGTGATCAGCAGGCGCTTGAAGCAGAAATTGGCGATGTGCTATTTGCCGTCGTCAATCTTGCGCGACATGCACACGTGAACCCGGAACATGCGTTGCGGCGCACTAATCTGAAGTTTAAGCAACGCTTTCAAGCCATAGAAAAGCGCCTCAATATAAGCAAGCAGCGGCCGGAAGACTTGAGTTTAGAAGAGCTTGAAGCACATTGGCAGGCAGTGAAGTCTGAGTCTTCGTGATTCAATCGATTCAGATTACTGCGATTTTAAATTGTCGGATTGGGCGGCTTCGGGTATACTATTTCCCCGTCTTGAAGCAATTCCCTTTTAACCTGACGACTTAGGTTTCGCATGACAACTAATTATATTTTCGTCACCGGCGGTGTTGTATCTTCGCTGGGCAAAGGCATTGCTGCAGCTTCACTGGCGGCAATTCTTGAAGCTCGTGGCCTTAAGGTCACGATTCTAAAACTCGACCCTTATATTAACGTCGATCCAGGTACCATGAGTCCAACTCAGCACGGTGAAGTTTTCGTGACTGAAGATGGAGCTGAAACCGATCTGGACTTAGGTCATTACGAGCGCTTTATTCGCACGCGTATGACCAAGAAAAATAACTTTACTGCAGGCCGTGTCTACGAAGATATTATTCGTCGCGAACGTCGTGGTGAGTTTTTAGGCGCAACCATTCAGGTTATTCCACACATCACCAACGAAATTAAACGTCGTATTATTGATGGTAGCGATGGGTATGATATCGCAATCATTGAGATTGGCGGCACTGTGGGTGATATTGAGTCACAGCCATTCTTAGAAGCAATTCGCCAGCTGGCGACTGAGGTAGGGCGCGACCGTACCTTGTTTATGCACTTAACGTTAGTGCCGTTCCTGGGTGCTGCAGGCGAAGTTAAAACCAAGCCTACGCAGCACTCAGTGAAAGAACTGCGCTCTATTGGGATTCAACCTGATGTGCTGGTGTGCCGTTCAGACCGCGCTTTACCGGCCAACGAGCGCTCCAAAATTGCGTTGTTTACCAACGTTGAAGAGAAAGCCGTTATTGGCTTAAAAGACGTTGATAGCATTTACAAGATTCCGGCGATTTTGAAATCGCAGGGGCTTGATGAGCTGGTTGTACATCGTTTCCGTATGGACCGTCCGCAAGCTGATTTAGCTGAGTGGGAACAAGTTCTTTACCAGGAATCTAATCCAAGCGGTGAAGTAACCATTGGCTTTGTCGGTAAATACATTGAATTACCTGATGCGTATAAGTCGGTTAACGAAGCGCTGGCTCACGCCGGTTTGAAAAACCGCTTAACCGTTAATATTCGCTATATTGACGCCCAAGATGTGGAAACAAAAGGCGTTGCAAAGCTAGCTGACGTTGACGCTATCATTGTACCTGGCGGCTTCGGCGAACGTGGCATTCAGGGCAAAATCATGGCGGCACAATATGCCCGTGAAAATGATATCCCGTATTTGGGTATTTGTTTAGGCATGCAAATTGCGTTGATTGAATATGCACGCAATGTTGCAGGCTTAACCACGGCAAATAGTACTGAATTTGACGTGAACGCCGAGCATCCTGTGGTTGGTTTGATCACTGAATGGATGGATGCCAAAGGCCAGAAAGAATTACGCGATGGCAGTTCAGACCTTGGCGGCACAATGCGTTTAGGCGCTCAGCCATGTAACCTTGTCAAAGGCACAAAAGCACACGAGCTTTATGGCAAAGATGTGATTGAAGAGCGTCACCGTCACCGCTATGAAGTGAATGGTAATTATGTTGAGCAACTGGAGCAGGCTGGCTTGAAGATATCTGGCTGGTCACACGATAATCGTTTAGTCGAAATTATCGAAATTCCAAAACATCCTTGGTTTGTTGCGGCGCAATTCCACCCGGAATTCACGTCCACACCTCGTGATGGGCATCCATTGTTCCGCGGCTTTATTGAAGCTGCAGGTATTTATCAGAAGAAGCGTCGCGCCTAAGTGCCGCGTGTTTTAACAGGAGTATTTTAAACTCATGGCAGCAATCAGTAAAATTGTAGCTCGAGAAATTATGGACTCACGCGGAAACCCGACAGTTGAGGCCGATGTGCATTTGGAAAACGGCCATTGGGGCCGTGCAGCAGCGCCAAGCGGTGCATCGACCGGTTCGCGTGAAGCGTTAGAATTGCGTGATGGTGATGCCAGCCGTTATCTCGGTAAAGGCGTCGAGAAAGCTGTCGCAAATATTCATAATTTGATTGCACCGGCATTAAATGGTGTTGATGCGACCGACCAAGCCCAAGTTGATAAAATCATGCTTGAGCTTGACGGTACTGAAAATAAAGAAAAACTCGGCGCCAATGCAATCTTGGCCGTTTCTTTGGCGGCAGCCAAGGCAGCGGCAAGCAGCAAAGGTATGCCGTTGTATGCGCATATTGCCGAAATTAATGGCACGCCAGGACAGTTCAGCATGCCGTTGCCGATGATGAACATTCTTAATGGTGGCGAGCACGCAGATAATAACGTCGACATTCAAGAGTTCATGATTCAACCTGTTGGTGCAAGTAGCTTCCGTGAAGGCTTACGTATGGGCGCAGAAATATTTCATGCGCTCAAGAAAGTTCTTCAAGCACGTGGTTTAAGCACAGCAGTTGGTGATGAAGGTGGATTCGCACCAAATTTAGCCAGCAATGAAGAAGCGTTGGCCGTGATTGTTGAGGCCGTTGATAAAGCCGGTTACCGCATGGAGCACGATGTTACCTTGGCGCTTGATTGTGCTGCATCTGAATTCTATCGCGACGGTATGTACCATTTAGCTGGCGAAGGAAAGTCTTTTGACGCTGCGGGTTTCGCAGAATACCTCGATGGTTTGTGCCAACGATATCCGATTATTTCTATTGAAGATGGTCTTGATGAAAGTGATTGGGCTGGTTGGAAAGTTTTGACCGATCGTCTTGGTGATCGGGTACAACTGGTCGGTGACGATTTGTTTGTCACCAACACTAAAATCTTGAAACGCGGTATTGACGAAGGAATTGGCAACTCAATTCTGATTAAGTTTAATCAGATTGGCAGCTTGTCAGAAACTTTGGCAGCGATTCGCATGGCGAACGAAGCTGGTTTCACCGCTGTTATTTCGCACCGTTCAGGTGAAACTGAAGATGCGACAATTGCCGATTTAGCTGTAGGTACTTCGGCGGGGCAGATCAAAACGGGCTCGTTATGCCGCTCTGATCGGGTGGCGAAATATAACCAGTTGCTGCGCATTGAAGCCGAACTGAATGGCAAAGCGCCATATCGAGGTCGTGCTGAAGTGAATGCGAAGCAGAGCTAACAGCAAAAGGTCACTGCAGTGACTCAGCAGGGTGATATTTTCCAGCAACTCACACCGATCACAACGGTTGGTGTGGGTTCTGGTGCCTTCGCGGAACTGTGCACAGCGCTTTATGAACGCGAATTAAAACAACTTGCCCAGCAGGAACAGATTTCAATTTCGTTATTACAACGTCGCTTAAAAAGCGTTCCATACTACGTGCAAAATGCTGCGCGTGGCATGCTTGAAAGTGATGCCCCGTATACACTTGATGTGCAGAATGCCAGTTGGCAAACCCCGCAAAAGAAACACCTAACGGTTAGTTCTACTCAGGCAACTAAGTTACACCGCTGGCTGTCGCGTTCGGCGCGTTTAGGCGATACCGTTCCAATTTTCGATTTACAGTCAGCTATTCAGCAAGTGCGGCTTGATTCAATTGATCGCATTGATAAGGCGCAACAACGTGTGCACTGCAACATGCACGGTTGGTTTAATTTCGAAGGCAAATGCCTGGAGGCAGGCAGTGATAAACTTTGGTTATTACGGCCTGATGCAACCAATTTAGCACCGGCATTTTGTGGCCATCAATGGAGCCATAAAGGGCGTATTGACCCGCGTACCCTGACGTTACGCGAAGTGTTACTGGCTACAACAGTCGACTTCTAATCGCTACGTTGGTTAACGTAGCGCACTAAAAAAAGCAACGCCGCCAGCAATAATCACAAGCAATAAACTTAATTTGCGAAACAGCTGTTCTGACAAACGATCGCTGATGCGATGCCCAAGCCACGCCCCGGTAATTGCACCAATCAACAAACATATAAGAATAGGCACGTGCTCAAGCTGATACCGCTGTTGTACACTAAACGACACGATATTGGTTAGTGCCAGCACCCAGAAAAAAAGCGTTAATGTGGCGCGAAAGGTTATCCGGTCAAGACCATTTCCAGTTAAAAACAAAACAACAGGCGGCCCACCCAAGGTGAGCGCCCCGTTACTGAACCCTGCCAAAAGACCTGTAACGGACTGTAACTTCGGGGTGCTTTTGTGGCGTAACTGAATGCCGAACCAAAACAGTAATGCCACCGCTATGACCATAACTGCCATACCCATTTGCAGCCAGTCGAGACGTAAATAGGCTAATAGGTAATTGCCACACAGGGTGCCAAGCACACCGCTTATCAGTAAAGGTTGCCAATGTTTGATATGCAGAGAGTGGCGCAGCATCCAGGCAAGATAAGTGGCCATTACAAAATTCACCACTGAAAGCGTTGGTGTAATAACGCTAAGCGGTAGCAGCAGCGTTAATAAGGGGACGGCAATGAGCCCTGAGCCAAAACCCGTAATTCCTTGCAGGCAAGCGCCAATGAAAATAATTGAGATAATTAAGAAATAGTCCATTGTAACTCGCGACGTTGATTTATCGTTGGGCTTTGCGGCAAAGGTCGATATACTAGCAGAACCGCAGCAATTATTTATAATAACGAACAACAGCATGTGGGGACAGCTATGCGATTACTAAAATTGGTATTTATCATTGCGTTAATCGCACTGCAATATCGTCTATGGATGGGGAAAAATAGCCTGCCGGATTATTGGCACCTGCAGTCCGACGTTCAACGCCAAGCTGAAACCAACACTCGCCTTAAACAACGAAATCAAGTTCTTGTTGCGGATATTGCTGATTTACGCGATGGTCAAATCGCGCTTGAAGAGCGTGCGCGGAACGAATTAGGTTTGATTAAGCGAAATGAAACATTTTTTCGCTTAGTTCCAATAAAACAACAAGCTAACTAATAGAGCCTATGCAAAATGTAGCTGGTGTTGCTGCAGTTATCCCTGCTGCAGGAGTGGGTAGCCGTATGGGGCTGTCTGAACCCAAACAATACCTTCAATTAGCTGGACAAACAGTGCTTGAGCACAGTGTGGCAGCAGTGACATCCGATACCCGGGTTCAGGCGGTCTATATCGCGATTGCTGCGGATGACCAACGGGTGACTTCGCTTAACCTCAAAAGCCATTGCGACATTCACTTTGTGCAAGGCGGAAGCAGTCGTGCGGCATCGGTTTTAGCTGGTGTAAAGCAAGCGCAAGTGGATGGCTTCACGACCGTTGTGGTGCACGATGCAGCGCGCCCTTGTTTGCAGGCAGACGAGCTGAGCGCGGTAATCAGTGCAGGGTTATCGAATGCCGATGGCGCTATCTTGGCGCTCCCCTTGGCCGACACTGTAAAACGTGCGTGCAGTGACGATTCCGAAGCGGCGAAGCGCATTGCGACCAGCGTGGCGCGCGATAATTTGTGGCGTGCGTTAACACCTCAGGTGTTTAACGCTGAACAGCTGTGTCAGGCATTAGAGCAGCTAGGCGCCGATAACCCTTCGATAACCGATGAAGCATCAGCCATTGAGCTGCTTGGCGGCCATCCGCTGTTGGTGCCTGGACGCCAAACCAATATCAAAATTACTCAGCCAGGCGATGAGCAGCTTGCCACTTTGTATTTAACCACGTTATTTAAGGAGCCAACATGCGTATAGGGCATGGCTACGATGTACATAAATTCGGTGGTGAGGGCCCGCTTACGCTGGGGGGCATCCACGTACCTTATACACAAGGCTTGGTTGCGCATTCAGATGGCGACGTTATCTTGCATGCTGTGGCAGATGCATTGCTGGGTGCTGTGGCATTGGGCGACATTGGTCAACATTTTCCAGATACTGATGCGCAATACGCGGGTGCTGATAGCGGTCAGTTATTACAACATGTTTATAGACTGGTGCAGGAGCAAGGATTTGTGCTGGGAAACCTCGATATTACGGTGGTTGCTCAGGCGCCTAAGCTCGCTGATCATATTCCAGCAATGCGTGCACGCATTGCACAATTGTTGGTTGCAGAAATAGGAAGTATTAATGTGAAAGCAACAACGACAGAAAAACTTGGATTTGTTGGGCGTAAAGAGGGCATTGCATGCCACGCGGTGGTTCTCGTTATGCCGGTGCCTGCACGTGATTGATGCTTATTTACATGGCCAGCCCACATGCCAAGGGCAATTTAAAGCATCGCCGGAAGACTTCGAAGTCACGGAATTGCTGGACCTTCCAAGTAGCGAGCCGGATGACCAAAAGGGCGAACACCAGTGGTTATGGGTGGAAAAGAAAGGCGCAAATACAGCCTTTGTTGCAAGCCAGCTAGCTAATTTTGCAGGGGTTAAAGAGCGCGATGTTAGTTACTCTGGGTTGAAAGACCGGCATGCAGTAACTTTTCAGTGGTTTTCGGTGCAGTTACCTGGGCAAGACCTATTGGACTGGCAGCAGCTTGAGCACTCTGAGTTTTCTGTGCTGCATGCAGCGCTGCAACCGCGCAAATTAAAAACCGGTACCCACCGTGCAAACAAGTTTGTTCTGCGTATTAGAGATATTGATAGCCAAGCATCATTCGAAGCACGTTGGCATGAAATTGTTCGTTTGGGTGTGCCGAATTACTTTGGCGCGCAACGTTTTGGCCGTGGTGGACAAAATATAGAACAAGCTAAACGCTGGTTTGCAGGTGAATTAAAACGTCGACCAAGTCGCCACCAAAGCGGCCTATATCTTTCCGCCGCACGCTCATTGTTGTTTAACCAAATTGTCAGTGCCCGTATTGCTGCAAACCGGATGACCCCAGAAGTTGGCGACGCAATGATGCTGCGTGGCAGTCAATCATTCTTTGTCGTTGAAACGCTAGATGAAACATTGCTTCAACGCTTTAACAGTGGTGATATCATGTTAACGGCGCCAATGCCTGGCAGCGGACGTTGGTCAACTCATGCTGCGATTGGACAATTTGAGCAAGATATTTGTAATACTGAACCAGAATTGATGGCGGGCTTATTGAAGCAACGCGTTGATGCGTCTCGCCGTGCAATTTTGTTGCATTTGGAACAGCCGAAGATGAGCTGGTTAAGTGACGACTGCGCGCAAATTGAATTTGCACTTCCACGTGGTAGCTATGCGACAAGTGTGCTGCGTGAATTAATACAAGGTAATGAAACTCATGATGAAGTTATTAGTCAGCAATGACGATGGTGTGCATGCCCCCGGCATTGAGGCACTTTACGAGCGTTTGAAGGATATCGCGCAAGTGCGTGTTATTGCCCCTGATCGCAACTGCAGCGGTGCAAGTAACTCGTTGACACTGCATAATCCATTGCGCATGCAACGTTTACCGAATGGTTTTTATTCGTTGAATGGCACGCCAACTGACTGCGTGCATTTAGGCACCAACTCGCCGTTGGCTGATGATGTTGACTTGGTCGTGTCAGGTATTAACGACGGCCCGAACATGGGTGACGACGTGCTGTACTCAGGTACTGTTGCAGCAGCAATGGAAGGCCGCTTTATGGGGCTGCCATCAATAGCCGTTTCGATGGGGTCACGTAGCGATAGTTATTATGATACAGCGGCAATTGTGGTCGCTAATATCGTAAATCGAATGGCTGATCAGCCGCTACGATTAGATACCATTCTGAATATTAATGTACCCGCGGTGCCATTTGATGAGCTCAAGGGCTACAAAGTGACTCGTCTGGGGCGTCGTCATCGCGCCGACACCATGGTGCAAAGTAAAGACCCGTTTGGCCGTGACATTTTTTGGTACGGCCCTATTGGCGGGCATCAGGACGATGCAGAAGGAACGGATTTTCATGCGGTGCGCGAAGGGTATGTGTCAATTACGCCATTAAGCTTGGACATGACGGCGCGCAGTCATCAAGATACTTTGTCTAACTGGTTAACGAAAACAACAACATGATCCAGAATTTTCAGGGGATGGCACGTAAGCTTGCCGATAAACTACGTGCCGAAGGTATTTCCAACAGTGCAGTACTTGAGATTATTCGTTCGACGCCAAGGCATTTATTTATGCCAGAGTCATTGGCTCATAAGGCCTACGAGAATACCGCATTACCGATTGGTCAGGGCCAAACTATCTCACAACCATTAATGGTTGCTTCGATGACGCAATTATTAATGCAACACCACTGCAAAAAAGTGTTAGAAATAGGTACAGGCAGTGGCTATCAGACCGCAATTTTGGCACAGTTAGTTGACCATGTGTATTCGGTTGAACGCATTGCTGAACTGCAATATCAAGCCAAACGACGTTTGAAAAAACTGGACTTGCACAACGTATCAATGCGTCATGGTGATGGCTGGCAAGGTTGGAAATCAAAAGGGCCATTTGATGGAATCATTGTCACGGCCGCCGCCAGTGATATGCCGATGGCGCTTATGGAACAACTTACCGATGGTGGTGTTATGGTGATTCCAGTTGGAACCACCAAACAACGCTTGATTGTGGTGCGCCGTTTCGGTGATGAGTTTGAACAAAAGGAGTTGGGTGAAGTGAAATTTGTGCCGCTGGTGCCTGGAGCGCCAATATGAAAGTTTTTGGCTGGTTGTACGACAAAGTTCTAAGCTGGTCGCAACATCGCCGTGCTCCTGCCATTTTAGCTGGTTTGAGTTTTTCTGAGTCGGTTGTCTTTCCCATCCCACCTGATGTTATGTTAGCGCCAATGGCGATGACGCAACCTGAGAAAGCTTGGCGGTTTGCGCTGATCACCACATTAGCTTCAGTGTTAGGCGGTATTGCTGGTTATTGGTTAGGTTACTTCTTATTTGATCCGGTGGTGTTGCCATTGGTGGAGTGGGCTGGATATCAAGACAAGTTAATTCGCGTCACAAGCTGGTTTCACAGTTATGGGTTTTGGATAATTTTTATTGCGGGGTTCTCGCCGCTGCCATACAAGTTATTCACGGTGAGCGGCGGTATGCTCGGCGTAGCTTTTATTCCTTTTGTACTCGGCTCGGTAATAAGTCGCGGGTTACGTTTTTTTCTGGTGGCATGGTTGCTAAAAACCGGTGGTCCTAAAATGGCGGTACATCTGAGAACGTATATCGATCGTATCGGTTGGGGGATGGTTGTTTTGATCATCATAGTTTATGTGTGGACGCGCTAGTTCCCTTTTTCTAGTTGCCACACTTTGTTGTGCGGGCCTATCTGGTTGTGCACAACGCACAGAGCCAGCACCCGTTACACGTTTGTATAAAGGCAAAAGTATCCATGATTTTGAGCGGGCGAGCTTGGCAGCTGAACGTTATACGGTAGAGCCGGGCGATACGCTCTATTCCATTGCTTTCAGGGCCAATGAGGACATTCGCACAGTCGCTAAGTGGAACGGTCTTGTACCCCCATACACTATTGTTCCTGGTCAAGAAATTCGATTGTCAGGCGTGTCAAAATCCTCAGTAGAAACCGTTGCATCACCTGCTAAGAAAGAGTATCGTGAATCACATAGTTCACAAAATGTAAGCAAAGATGTAACAGTAAAGCAACAGAAGCGCGCTACGGTTAAAACCAAGCCAACGACACAACCGAGCGTTATTAACCGGAATGAGCCGCCACTGCCAGCCAGTAAGGATATTCAGTGGCAATGGCCTTCATCGGGGCGAATAATACGTGAATTCTCTACGGCAGAGGCTGGTAGCAAAGGGCTTGATATTGCGGGGAAAAAAGGTGACTCTGTGGTTGCTGCAGCGGCAGGGAAAGTGGTTTATGCGGGTAATGCATTGAAAGGTTATGGTCAATTAATTATTTTGAAACATAACGATGACTATATTACGGCGTACGCGCATAATGAGAAATTGCTGGTTAACGAACAGCAGTGGGTAAGCAAAGGCGATGAAATAGCAACAATGGGCGACACTGATGCAGAACGCGTGAAATTGCACTTTCAAGTAAGATTTCGCGGTAAATCAGTTAATCCAAAGCATTATTTGCCCCGAGGAACGCAATGAGTCGAGATCAAGATGAGATTGACGATATTGATGAGCAAGAAATGCTGTCAATGGAACAATCAGCACCAGAAGATAGTGATGAAGCATTCGAAGAAATTTTGGCGAATCGGGTTCACTATCAAAAGAAAATGGATGCAACTCAGCTCTATCTGAGCGAGATTGGCTACTCGCCGCTACTTACAGCAGAGGAAGAAGTACACTTTTCTCGCCTGGCATTAAAGGGTGATGGAAAAGCGCGTGCGCGAATGATTGAGAGTAACTTACGCCTTGTGGTTAAAATTGCGAGACGTTACACCAATCGAGGCCTGGCACTATTAGATTTAGTTGAAGAAGGCAATTTAGGGCTCATTCGCGCGGTAGAGAAGTTTGATCCTGAGCGAGGCTTTCGTTTTTCAACTTATGCAACGTGGTGGATTCGTCAGACCATAGAGCGGGCCATTATGAATCAGACCCGCACCATTCGCTTGCCCATACACGTCGTCAAAGAACTCAACAGTTACTTGCGCGCGGCACGTGAACTGGCTCATAAACTCGACCATGAACCCACAGCTGAAGACATCGCTGAAAAGCTTGATGTTTCAGTGGCTGATGTGACCCGTATGTTGCGCTTAAATGAGCGTGTGACTTCCGTTGATACGCCAATGGGTGGTAACGACAACGACAAATCGTTAGTCGATATGCTTACGGACGACAATGACTACGGGCCTGAAGGTGACATGCAGGAAGAAGACGTGCGTGATCACATTATGGTTTGGTTGGAAAACTTAAATGAAAAACAACGCGAAGTACTGGCGCGTCGGTTTGGTTTGCTCGGCTATGAACCTGCCACTTTAGAAGATGTTGGCCGCGAAATTGGTTTGACCCGTGAGCGCGTCAGACAGATTCAGGTAGAAGCCTTACGCCGGTTACGAGATATGTTGCGTCAGCAAGGTTTAAGTCTAGACGCCTTATTTCACCGCGATTAGTCAAACCAATTTAAATTTACTTTACGAATGCGAGATGACTTAGCTGTCATCTCGCATTTTTTGTTGCCATTGAGCTAACCAGCTTAACGCTTCAAGCGGCGTTAATGCATTCACATTCAGTTGCTCCAATGCTTGTTCAAGTGCACTGGGGTTCGCTTCAAGTAAATCGGCTTGTTGAGGTGTTGTAGATTGCTGGCTTGATTGTAAAGCTGACAGGTCAGCAACACCATGATGCTCACGCTCAAGTTGTTGTAAGTAGTGTTTAGCTTGCTGCAGCACGCGTTGTGGCAATCCGGCAAGCTGTGCAACTTGTACACCAAAACTACGGCTCGCAGCGCCGACTTTCACCTTATGTTGAAAAGCAATAGTGTCGCCGTGTTCAGTCGCTTCAACGTGCACATTAATGGCACCGTCTTGCTGCCCAATCGTCTGCGTGAGTTCGAAATAATGGGTTGCGAATAAGGTTAATGACCGATTTTTATGCAGTAGGGCTTCTGCGCAGGCCCAAGCCAAGGCTAAACCGTCGTATGTTGAGGTACCACGACCGATTTCATCCATAAGAACCAAACTTTTATCGGTTGCGTTATGCAGTATGTCTGCTGCTTCGGTCATTTCGACCATGAAGGTTGAGCGCCCGGAAGCGAGATCATCTGATGCACCAATTCGTGTGAAAATTCTATCGACTGGGCCAAAAATTGCGTGGCTTGCTGGTACAAAGCTGCCGCAATGCGCCATAATGGTTAACAGCGCCGTTTGCCGCATATAGGTCGACTTGCCCCCCATGTTAGGGCCAGTAATTAATAACAAGCGCTGTATTGGTGAAAGCGTAACGTCGTTGGCAATAAAAGGTTCTTGCTGCAGGCGTTCAATAACCGGATGGCGTGCATCGGTCAATTCAATATGCACTGCGTCGATCAGCTCGGGGCGTCGGTAATCATAAGTAATTGCTTGTTCAGCAAAACTACGAAGTACATCAATTTCCGCAAGCGCTTTGGCGGTATGCTGCAGCGCAACAAGTTGTTCAGCAAGCTGCTCTATCAAGTTGTCATATAGCCATTTTTCACGAGCTAGAGCGCGGCTTTGGCTTTGTAGCACTTGGTCTTCATAGGTTTTAAGTTCCGGAATAATATAGCGTTCCGCGTTTTTTAAGGTTTGCCGACGCTGATAATCAGCCGGAATTTGTTGGCTGGCCGCGCGGCTCGCCTCTAAGTAGTAACCGTGTACTTTGTTATAACCTATTTTTAATGTGCTGATTCCGGTGCGCTGACGTTCACGCGTTTCAATGTGCTGTAAAAAGTCGGTAGCACCCGCAGCGAGTTGGCGTTGTTCATCAAGTTCGTCGTCAAAACCATCACGAATAACACCCCCATCACGAATTAGAACAGGTGGTTGCTCGATAATTGCTTGTTCGAGTAAGTCAGCTAAATCCGGAAAAGGCTCGATTGTTGCACGCCATGTTTCCAGTGCGTGTGTGTTTAGTAAGTCACGCACAGCAGGAAGGGCCTGCAGTGCACTGCGTAAACGGGCTAAATCACGGGGGCGAGCGCTGCGCAAACCGATGCGTGTAAGTATCCGTTCGATGTCACCAACCTGGCGTAGCTGTTGATGCAATTCAGCATAATCAGTTTGTTGTAGGGCAGCTACCGCATCGAAGCGTCGGTTAACCACCTGCTGTTGCCGCAGTGGCCGTTGCAGCCAACGCTGAAGCAGGCGACTGCCCATGGCGGTGCTGGTTTTATCCAGCACATCAAACAAGGATGTTTTGTTACCGCTTAGTGAACGCACCAACTCTAAATTTCGGCGTGAAGCTGCATCAAGCATGATGGCATCATCGCGTTTTTCAGCCACAATTGAATTGATGTGGGGTAGCGCAGCTAATTGGGTAGCCCGTACATAATTCAACACCGCCCCCGCGGCTCCTATCGCTTGCTGTAAGTGGCCGATACCGAAGCCATCGAGGTGAGCTACTTGGAATTGGCGCTGCAATAGCTGTTGGGCGCTGCTGGTATCGAATTCCCATTCGGGGCGACGGCGGCAACAGGCGCAATTTAATTCGGTTTCACTAAACTGCCAAGTTTCTGGATAGAGAACTTCAGCCGGTTGCAACCGTTCTAATTCAGCCCGGAGTTGCTCGCGCGTATCGGCTTCAAGCACAGTAAAGCGGCCACTCGCCATATCCAGACACGCGATACCAAACTGTTGACCGGGGTGAATGGCCACCAATAAATTTTCATGATCAGCAGGGAGTAGAGCTTCGTCGGTTAGCGTACCTGGTGTGAGCACGCGTACAACCTTACGTTCTACGGGCCCTTTACTGGTGGCGGGGTCGCCAATTTGCTCGCAAATAGCAACCGATTCACCCAATTGCAGCAATCGCGCCAAATAATTTTCGGCCGCGTGATAGGGCACGCCAGCCATGGGGATAGGATTCCCATTGCTACTGCCGCGTGCGGTTAATGAAATGTCTAATAAGTCAGCAGCACGTTTGGCATCATCGTAAAAGAGTTCGTAAAAGTCTCCCATACGATAGAATAACAATGTGTCAGCATGGTCTGCTTTGATACGCAGATATTGCTGCATCATGGGTGTATGTGCTGAAACTTCGAGTGAGTTATTTAGTGCGTTCGACATGCCTGTTATTATCCGTATAGAGTCGATATACCGCGTATCAAGGAATAAGCAAATGGTATCACAAACACGTCACGATTTAGCAGTAGATTTAGGCCGCTGGTTGCAGCAACGTAACTGGAAAATTGCCACGGCAGAATCCTGCACGGGTGGCGGAATCGGTTATGCTATCAGTTCGATTCCGGGCAGTTCAGCTTGGTTTGCTGGTGGCTTTATTACCTACAGCAACACCTTGAAGCACCATTTATTAGATGTACCAAACTTTGTTCTTGCGCAGCATGGCGCGGTATCGGCTGAAACTGCTGAGGCGATGGCACGCGGCGCACTGGCTAACAGTGGTGTTGATGTAACTATTGCTGTTACCGGTGTGGCTGGCCCGGAAGGCGGTACGGCCGAAAAGCCAGTGGGATTAGTCTGGTTTGGCTTAGCGTGGGATAACCACTGTATAACGTGGCATCGAATATTTGATGGAAGTCGAGCACAAGTTCGTAAGGCCACTATTTACGAGGCTTTGCGGAGTTTTAAAAAAATTACTTGATACTGTATAAATTTACAGTACACTTAGTTACAACATGACCAACAAGACGGACATTATCATGAGCAACGATAAACAAAAAGCACTCGACGCAGCCTTAGGCCAAATTGAACGTCAATTCGGTAAGGGTTCAATTATGCGCTTGGGTGATAACCAAGCGATGGACATTGATTCAGTCTCTACCGGTTCACTAACCCTAGATATTGCATTGGGCATTGGTGGGCTTCCATTTGGCCGTGTGGTTGAAATATACGGTCCAGAGTCGAGTGGTAAAACAACATTAACGTTGCAAGTTATTGCCGAAGCGCAGAAAAAAGGTAAAACCTGTGCGTTCGTTGATGCTGAGCATGCACTTGATCCAATTTATGCTGAGAAACTTGGCGTGAATGTGGATGAGCTGCTTGTTTCGCAACCAGATACGGGTGAACAGGCGCTTGAGATTTGCGATATGCTAGTTCGTTCAAACGCTGTTGACGTGGTAATTGTTGACTCGGTTGCTGCATTAACACCAAGAGCTGAAATTGAAGGCGAAATGGGTGACAGCCATGTTGGTTTGCAAGCACGACTCATGTCGCAAGCACTACGAAAATTGACTGCCAACATCAAGAAATCAAATAGTTTGTGTATTTTCATCAACCAAATACGCATGAAAATTGGCGTAATGTTTGGTAACCCTGAAACCACAACTGGCGGTAACGCGCTGAAATTTTATTCGTCAGTACGTTTGGATATTCGCCGTATCGGTGCTGTCAAAGAAGGTGATGAGGTTGTCGGTAATGAAACCCGCGTTAAAGTTGTGAAAAACAAAGTAGCACCACCATTTAAGCAAGCAGAATTCCAAATCATGTACGGCTCTGGTATCTCGAAAGAGGGTGAGTTGATTGATCTTGGTGTTAAACAGAAGATTGTTGATAAAGCCGGTGCTTGGTATAGCTACAAAGGTGACAAAATCGGTCAAGGCAAAGCTAACGCCATGAAATATATGATTGATAATCCATCTGTGGCTGCAGATATTGAAAAGCAAATTCGTGAGCAACTGCTTGCTAAGCCGGTTAAAACAGGTAAAGCAGGGCGCGAAGCTGCCGCAGCTGAAGCTGCAGCGATTGCTGGCAATAAAGATGATGCTATGATGGACGACGATCTTATTTAAGTTTTCATCTAATAGAATTATCAGGACGTTGTAACCATGAGTAAACATGTTCAAGTCTCATTAGCTCTTGGCTCAGGAGCCGCAAGAGGGTGGTCACATATTGGTGTGATTAAAGCCCTTCAAGACATGGGTATTGAAGTTAACATGGTCGCAGGCACTTCAATCGGCTCCCTTGTGGGGGCCGGTTTTGCTTCTGGCCGACTCGATGATCTTGAAAAGTGGGTTCGTAGTATGGGCCGCTGGGAAGTGTTTAATCTCTTGGATTTTGGCTTCAGCCATGGGGGCATTATTCAAGGTGAAAAAGTTTTCGGGCATGCCCGTGACTTATTTGGCGCTATAAATATTGAAGATATGCCAATTACTTACGGCGCTGTTGCGACTGACTTATTTACTGGGCGTGAAATTTGGCTGCGCAAAGGCGACGTTTATCAGGCATCGCGCGCATCCTGTTCAATGCCAGGCTTGTTGGCGCCCGCAGGCGTTGATGGGCGCTGGTTAGTGGATGGTGGCTTAGTTAACCCTGTGCCGGTCTCATTATGTCGCGCATTGGGTGCTGATTTCGTGATTGCGGTAAACCTTAACTCGCAACTTACGACAACAGCGGTTGAGGCGCGCAGCAAGTATTTGGCGCCAGGCCATGATCGACAAACCGAACCCCAGGCTGATTTACATGGCCATAAAACTCCAGCTAATACAGAGTCAAGTGAAGGCTATGATCCTAGCGAAGAGGCTGATGAGGGCTTTTTTAAGAGTTTTCTTTCCACCAGCCAACAGTATTGGGATTCAATAAAAGATAAATTTAATGGTCAATCGTACAAAGCGCCAGGCATGCTTGGTGTAATGGCTGGGTCTATTGATATCATGCAAGAACGTATCACTAAGGCACGGTTGGCTGGCGACCCACCAGACATTCTCATTCAGCCCAAGTTGGGACACATTAGCCTGATGGAATTTGAACGTGGTAGCGAAGCCATTGATGTCGGCTACGAGACAACAATGCGAATGAAAGACTTTATTTTGTCTGAACTTCAGCTATTCGGCGAACGCCGCGGCTAATAACAAATAGCGTATACGAAAAAGGGCACCGAATGGTGCCCTTTTTTATGCAGTTTTCTTATTACTGCTGATGGATAACCTTTTCCATTTCGTCAAAGGTATCTTGTAACGCCTGATTAGGCTCAGCTGTCATACGACTGAAAACAACCACTGCCAGTGAACTAACGATAAATCCTGGAATGATCTCGTAGACAATGGTGCTAAGCGTTGCACCGCCTTCCAATACCGGTGCGTATATCCAGAACAATACTGTTGCCGCACCTGTTACCATACCGGCTAATGCGCCGTGACGGTTCATGCGTTTCCAGAATAGACTGAGGATAATGACCGGACCAAATGCGGCACCAAAGCCTGCCCAAGCATTAGCAACCAAGCCCAAAATCGTATTGTCTGGGTCCCAGGCCAGGTAGATAGCCACTAAGGACACCAACAATACGGACAGACGACCAACAGTTACCAGTTCTTTATCGCTTGCATCACGACGTAAGAAGGCTTTATAGAAGTCTTCAGTCAGTGAACTTGAAGTGACCAGTAGCTGCGATGAAATGGTACTCATAATGGCCGCAAGTATCGCTGCTAATAAGAAGCCGGAAATTAACGGATGGAACAGGAACTGCGAGAAAATAATGAAGATTGTTTCTGCATCATTTAATTGCATTTTAGTTTCTGCAACATAAGCGATACCGACAAAACCGGTAACCATGGCGCCAATAATTGAGAAGAACATCCACACGATACCAATACGGCGTGCTTTTGGAACATCTTTTATTGAGCGAATAGCCATGAAGCGCACAATGATATGTGGCTGCCCGAAATAGCCTAAACCCCATGCCAATAAGGATATAACCCCCAAAAATGACAATTGATTCAACATTGGGTCGGCAATGGATGCGTCACGGAAAAACTGTAGAAAATCAGGATTCAACGTTTCAACCGTTGTTGTGACTTGCCCAATACCACCAAGGTCGAATATGGCAACAATGGGAACCAAAACCAGTGCAACAAACATTATGCAACCTTGCACAAAGTCAGTCATTGATACCGCTAGGAAGCCACCGAATAGCGTATAGGCGCAAACAACACCTGCTGTTACCCATAGCCCTAAGCTGTAATCTAAGCCAAATGCTGAGCTGGCAAATAGTTTGCCGCCGGCAACGAGGCTAGCTGACGTGTAGAGCGTGAAAAAGATTATAATAACCACTGATGAGAACACACGAAGCATACGTGCTTTATCGTCAAAGCGGTTAGCAAAGTAGTCAGGTATAGTAATTGAGTCGTTGGCCACTTCAGTATATGTGCGTAGCCTTGGCGCCACAATAATGTAGTTGAGGTAGGCGCCGATCAATAAGCCCACAGCAATCCATAGTTGTGACACACCGGATACATAAATGGCACCGGGCAGACCCATTAACATCCAACCGCTCATGTCAGACGCACCAGCGGAAAGTGCCGTTACCCCAGGGCCGAGTTTACGGCCGCCGAGCATGTAGCCAGAAATATCTGAAGTTGATTTTTTGTAGGCGTATAAACCGATGCCAAGCATCGCGATGAAATAGAGTGCTAGCGAAACGAGCGTACCTGTTTCCAAAGCATTACTCCTGTGTTGTTGTGTGTTTAAGCGCTTTATTAAGTTGTTCCGATTGCAGCAACATTTTGGTCAATTGCTGTTTCGGGTTTGTAAGTAGCGCCTGTGTTGAATCAAACTCGATCATTTTACCACGATGCATTATTAATATCTTGTCAGCAACGTGCTTCACTATCTCCGGTGAATGTGATGCGAAAATGAATGAAATACCCATATCTTCCTGGAGATCGAGGATCAAGTTAATGATTTGAGCTCTAATGGACGGATCCAGTGCTGCGAAGGCTTCGTCAGCCACAATTATTTGCGGTTCGAGGATTATGGCGCGGGCAATACACACCCGCTGTTGCTGACCGCTGGATAGCATATGTGGATAAAAATCGAAGTGGTCAGGCAGTAAACCAACTTTCTGTAGCGTGACGTAAACGTGTTCTTGTTGTTCTGCTGCGCTCCATTGGGTGTTAAAAAGTAGCGGCTCAAGCAGTTGTTTGCCTATGGTTAACTGTGGGTTAAGCGAGCGCAAACTGTCTTGAAATATCATGCGGATTTCACGACAACGTTGTTGGTGATTGTTAGGGTCTAATAATTCACCATTTAAGAAAATTTCGCCTGAACTCGGAACCTCAGCACCAGATATTAACTTGGCAATGGTTGATTTGCCTGAACCCGTTTCGCCCATGATTGCAATGGTTTCACCGCGTTTAACGCTAAAACTAATTGGCTCCAGTGCGCAAACACGCTGCGGTGTAAGCCAGCCATTTTTATAGCTGTAGTATTTGCTTATATTTCTTACTTCCAGCAAATCAGTCATGGGTTTCCACCTCGATAAGCGGGAAGTGACAAGCAAATTGATGTTGCTTGACCTTGCTTAAACGCGGCTGATGAATACAGGCGCGGCGCGATTTTGGGCAACGTGGACCAAGACGGCAACCAATAGGCATGTGTTGTAACGTTGGAATGGCGCCCGTTAGCGTTGGTAAACGCGTTTTGGGTAACAGCTCCTTATTAAAAAAGCTCATTTGCAACATGGCATCTGTATAAGGATGAAACGGTTCAGTCATAATTTTTTCTGTAGGACCGGTTTCCATCAATTGACCGCAATAAACCAGGCTCATGCGCTGACTTTCAGGAATAACCGAGGTTAAATCTTGGGTGATCATCAAGATACTCATACCCTGACTTGCGCTTAACTTCGCCAGCAAACGATAAATTTGATTACGGGTGTTTGGCTCCATGGCGGTGGTGGGTTCGTCCGCAATCAGAAGTTTGGGATTATGAGCAATTGCCATTGCAATACTCACTTTTTGTGCGACACCTTCGGACAGTTGATGCGGATAGCTATTCATAACTTTATCCGTATCTTTGATGCCAACCCGATGCAATAAACGTTCAGCGCGCACGGTGCGATTGGCCTTACGGCGCAAATAGATACCTTTTAAGTCGCTTCGAGGAATGGTTTCTCTAAGCTGATTGCCAAGCTTTGTATTCGGATCGAGGTAGCTACCTGGGTTTTGAAAAATCATAGCCATATCACGGCCAGTAATCATGCGTCGTTGCACGGGGTTCAACGCGAGCAAGTCGTAGTGGCGCCACCAGAGGCGGTCGGCCGTGATTTTCCAACGTGGATTGATAAAGCCCATAATAGCTTTCGCGAGCAAGCTTTTGCCCGAGCCTGACTCGCCAACCAACGTATGAATCTCGCCCTCAGCGAGCTGTAAACTCAGTTTATCCAGTACTTTGACAGTGCCAGCACTGGTTTCTAACTCAATAGTTAGATTGCGAATATCAAGAATATTACTCATGTGCCTCGTACCCGCTCTTGAATGGCAGCTCGTAAACTATCACCGAGCACGTTAATCGACAGCACCGTTAAAAACAAGGCCAATCCAGGCAAAATCATTGTCCATGGCACGAGATATACTTGATCTAAGCTACGCGCCAGCATGGTACCCCATTCTGGGGCTGGGGCTTGCACGCCAAGCCCCAAAAAGCCAAGCGCGGCAATATCTAAAATAGCCGTTGAAAGTGCAAAGGTAACTTGCATAACAACCACAGTTGTAATATTCGGGAATATGACACGCGTTAATAGGTACCAGCGGGAGCAGCCATTCAGTTTTGAAGCGATCACGTACTCTTTGTTGCGCTCTTCATAAAAAGCATTATGTACGCTGTGAATAAACTGCGGTATCAAAACCAACGTTATTGCAATCATGACATTGTGCAGTGCAGGGCCTAATATCGCGATAATCACCAAAGCTAAAAGTAAAGAAGGTATAGACAGCACAACATCGAGTAGATGATTCAGGGTTGACGATTGCACACCACGACTCATCCCAGCCCAGGCACCAATGGTAATGCCAATCAATGCGGCAACAGCTGTTGCCATAAGCGGATAACCAAGACTATAAACTGCGCCAGCTAAAACGCGTGAAAGAAGGTCACGGCCTAAATCGTCGGTGCCAAAGAGAAATCGAATTTGCCCTTCGTCATGCCAGGCAGGGGGTTGCGAAATAACATCACTGAACTGTGCATCAGGGCTGTAGGGAGCAATCAAAGGTGACAAAATCATTGCCACCAGCATAAAGCTGAATATGTATATAGCGGCCACAGCAAATGGATTGGTGCTCATGTGCAGCCACAATGAGCGCAGCGGTGAAGGTTCTCGATACTGGTAATAGATACTGCGATTATTTGGCATCGATTTCCTTCCTAATGTGCGGGTAGCGCCACGCATGCACCAAATCAACCATGACATTGACCAATAAGATAATGGATGCAAGCACCAATAAACCACCTTGGATAACTGGAAAGTCACGTTCATAGATACTTTTCACCAGCCAACTGCCGAGGCCTGGCCAGTTAAATATTACCTCAGTGATAATAATGTTGGTCATTAACACACTAAACTGCAGCCCCAACTGGCGCACTACAGGCTGCATTGCATTGGGCAGTGTATGCCGGAACATGATGGCGCGGTCGCTTAAGCCGCGCGCTCTGGCTGCTTTAATGAAGTTTTGTTGCAATACGTCAAGCACAGCGTTGCGCATAATTCGAATCAGCATGGTAAGTGGCATTATCGCTAGCACAATAACGGGCACCCATAAGTGATTAAGCGCGTCGGTAAAGGCTGCCATTCGATAGTCAGTGTCACTTAACCAGATATCAATAAGAATGGAGCCAGTATTGATATCGATGGCATACAGCGGATCGATTTGGCCCGATATTGGGCTCCAACCGAGTTTCACTGCAAAGAGTAAAATGAACAGCTGTGCTAACCAAAAAACCGGAATCGAATAGGCACTTAAGCTCATTCCCATAATGAGACGGTCAAGCTTGCCACGTTGCTGGATGGCGGCATACACGCCCAAGGGAATACCCAAAACAATCGCGAGCAACATCGCAAGTAAACCTAACTCAAGCGTTGCGCCAAGCAAGGGTTTGATTTCGGCAAAGACCGGTTGTTCAGTTACCATAGAGGCACCCCAGTCGCCTTGCAGTAAATGCCCCATAAAGCTGAAGTACTGGTTAAGTAGGCTGCCGTCAAACCCACGTGCCACCAACGCTTGTTGGTAGGCGAGGGTATCGCTGAATTTAATACCTGTCATGTTGGTCAGCGGGTCACCGGGGTACCAATAATTAAGCGCAAAAATTAACAGCGTAAGTAGCCACAGCGTAACCACCAATAAGACCATGCGGCGCAAACTATAGCGGAGCATCGTTCACCCTCCGTGCATAGCGGAAGTTGATGCCACCATAAGGCGGTAATTCGACACCTTCGATATCAGCACGGTGTGCCTGGAAACGCAGTGAGTTCGCGATAGGAACCAACGGAGCATGCTGCATCACCATATCTTCAACAAACTGATATAAATGTTTACGCTGATCAAGGTCACTTTCGGCAATGGCATCCACCAACAGTTGGTCGAACTCAGGGTTACACCACAACGCACGGTTATTCCCGCTGCGCGCAGCCGCGCAACTCAAAATAGGACGGAAGAAATTATCGGGGTCGGCATTGTCCGCAACCCAGCCGATTAATACGCTGTCATGTTCGCCGGCCACAAGGCGCTGACGGAATGTATTCCATTCGTAGCTGACTATGTTGACCTTCACACCAACTTGAGCGAGGTCAGACTGCATGAGTTCCGCCATACGGTGCGCATTTGGGTTGTACGCGCGTTGCACTGGCATGGCCCAAATCGACATATCGAAACCATTTGGATAGCCGGCCTGTTCTAATAATGCGCGCGCTTTTTCTGGGTCGTACGGGTAGGTTTGTTGTACTGGGCTATACGCCCATGATGTTTCAGGCAGCATACCTGTCGCAAGCCGCGCATTGCCGTTATAAATGGTTTGGATTATTGCTGGGCGGTTAATTGCGTGTGCCAATGCTTGGCGCACCAACACATTATCAAAAGGTGGTCGTTGTGTATTAAATGCCCAAAACGAAATGTTTGGGCTAACCGAGCTGCCAACTTTTATTTCAGCATCGTGATCCAATTTCGACAGCTCATTAATCAGCGGATAAGGAATAACGTCGCATTCGCCCGTTAACAACTTGAGCATGCGCTTATTGGCATTCGGAGTAATTACATACACTAAGCGCTTTATTTCCGGCTGTTCACGCCAGTAATTTTCATGGGCGTGGTAGCGGATAATGAAGTCTTTGCGAAATAATTCAAATTCAAAGGGCCCTGTACCCACTGGGAAACGGTCGATTTGCTCGGGCGTTTTCTGATGCAACAGCTGCGTAGCATATTGTTCGGATAGAATGACTGCAAAGTCTGTGGCTAAATTGGCCAGAAATGAGCTGTCAGATCGTCTAAGGTGGAAATCAACGGTGTAGTCATCCACGCGCTCGACCCGTTCAATGAGGTTGATAAGGCCACTGGATCGGAAGAATGGGTAACGACCACCATTTACGTCATGATATGGGTGCTTTTTATCTAACCAGCGCTCGAAGCTAAATATAACATCGTTGGCATTAAAGTTTCGTGACGGAGTGAACCAGTCAGTCGTGTGAAATTGCACGTTTTCGCGCAAATCAAAACGGTAGCGCGTACCTTTATCGAAAGCTTGCCAGCCGCGTGCTAATGCTGGCACGAATTGTTGCAGTTTCGCGTCGTAGTCGAGTAACCGGTCATAAAGTTGTGCTGACGTTGCATCAACGGTTGTGCCTGACGTACCGAGTTGAGGGTTGAAGCTTTCGGGGTTGCCTTCGGAGCAATACACCAACCCGTCATGGTGAACGTCGCTTGCTTCATCTATAGGGCCGCAGGCAACAATAAAAAGCGCGCTACCGGCTAGCATCATCTTATTTAGCATTTAGCCTTGCCCCTCAAGCAGTTGATATTTTTTCAAATAGCCACGTAGCTGATGATAGGTTAAGCCAAGGATCTCTGCTGTTTTCTTTTGGTTAAATTGTGCGTATTGCAATGCACGCTGTAAAACGTCAATTTCAAATTCTGCGGTTACTTCTTTGAAATCGATACCGCCATTTTCAAAATCAACACAAAAGCCGACGGCTTTCGTTGAACTCGGTGTTGCGGACGCCGGGGTTTCGCTGGAGGGCGTTGACGCAGTTGGTGTGGCAGGCGTCGTTGCGCGGGGCGTGTCATTAATCTGTGACTTGTGAACCTCACGATGGGCTGCAGGGGCTGGTCGGTAAGGGCTATGAAACGGATCGATGACAACATCGCTAACCGGAACATGGCCGCTACCAATGCGATAAACTGAGCGTTCGACGACGTTTTTCAGTTCTCGTACGTTACCCGGCCAGTGATAGTCGAGGAGTGTTTTGCGGGCCGTTTCAGTAAACCCACTAAAGAGTTCATAGTTGAGCTCACGCGCCATTTGAATTGCAAAGTGCTCCGCTAATACCAGTATGTCATCAAGGCGTTCGCGTAGCGGCGGTAATGTAATCACGTCAAAGGCAAGGCGATCCAACAAATCCGCGCGGAACTTGCCAGCCTCTGCAAGGCTAGGTAAGTCTTCATTGGTTGCTGCGATTAAGCGGGTATCAACCCGCACAGTTTTGGTACCACCAACGCGCTCAAATTCACCATATTCAATAACGCGAAGAATTTTTTCCTGTACTAAAGCAGAGGTATTGGCGAGCTCATCCAAAAATAGACTGCCAGAGTCAGCGCGTTCAAAGCGACCTTCATGACGTTTCTGGGCGCCGGTAAAGGCGCCAGCCTCGTGCCCGAACAGTTCACTTTCGAGCAAACTTTCACTCAAGGCTGCACAATTTAATTTGATGTAATTTTGTTCCCAGCGTTTGGAAAGGAAGTGCAACCGCGCCGCGATGAGTTCTTTACCGGTACCACGCTCACCAATAATTAGAACAGGTTTATCTAAAGGGGCAATTTGCGAAACTTGCTCGAGAACAGAGAGAAAACTATTTGCTTGCCCGATTAAATTATCGGCTTCGCGAAAGCGACTCATGGTTGGCACCACGCTGTTATTATCGTTATTGGTGAATTTGACTAATTATTAGTGTATTTCATAACCGCTGCGCGTCAAACTATTTTTTAACCAAACCATAAAAAAGCTTATAAATAAGTCGGTTGCATGAATTCTGAAAAGTTGGCACGGTACATGCAAGGTATTTCAGCGAACTTAATTCAAATTTTAATTGACGCTTTATGAGGACACGAACATGGGTATCTTTACACGTTTTACAGATATCGTAAATTCAAACATCAACGCACTGTTGGATAAGGCGGAAGATCCAGAAAAAATGGTTCGTCTAATTATCCAGGAAATGGAAGACACGTTGGTGGAAGTACGTTCTACATCAGCACGCCTGATAGCAGAGAAGAAAGACACCGAGCGCCAACTTGCTCGCTTCGACAAAGAAGTCGCAGAGTGGGACGCGAAAGCTGAACTGGCACTGAGCAAAGATCGTGATGATTTAGCTCGCATGGCCTTAGTCGAGAAACAAAAAGCCACAGCGAACGCTGAGAGCTTGAAATCAGATGTGGCGCGTATCGATGAGCATCTGAATCGTTTAGGCGAAGAAGTAGGCCAGTTGCAAGAAAAACTAGCCGATGCCAAAGCACGTCAGAAAACTATTATCATGCGCCAACGCGCTGTTAGCAGCCGTTTGGAAGTGAAAAAGTCTATTGATAGTGGAAAAATTGATGATGCAATGTTGCGCTTCGAACGATTCGAGTCAAAGATTGATGATCTAGAGTCACAAGTGGAAGCTTATGACCTAGGCAAGAAAACCTTGCGTGATGAGTTTGCTCAACTCGAAACTGATGACAAAATCAGCGACGAACTTGAAGCAATGAAAGCACGCGTGAAAAAAGATAAAACAGACAACAAAGCGTAATTTATTGTTGCCAACCGGTGTGGGTGTTTGCGGACACCCACGGCCTTTGAACAACGAGAGACGAGAAACACATGGATATTTTAGTCCCAATGATTGGCGCTCCGATAATTCTTTTTATGATCTTTGTGGCACCAATATGGATCATTATGCATTACCGTAGCCAACGCAAAATCGGTCAAGGTTTGAGCCAAGAAGAGTTGTTGCAACTGCAAGAACTTGCTCACCAGGCAGAGCGTATGCGTGACCGCATAAAAACCTTAGAATCAATTCTTGATGCCGAATCACCGAAATGGAGGGAGCGCGCATGAGTAACGATTGCAAAGAACGCAAAACCTTAACGCGTGATAAAGCCAACGGTAAGATTGCCGGAGTATGCGCGGGTATCGCGAACTACTTTAATATTGAAGTTTGGTTGGTACGCATTATTGCGGTCACGGCATTGATTTTCAGTTCAAGTTTCGTCTTAGTCATCTATATTGCTATGTGGTTTATTCTTGACGAAAAAAAGCCTCAACCGGTAAGCCATACGCATCACAACATTGGTGTTAAGACGAAAGTTTGGCAAGCCGGCGAGCCACCACAGCGCGCGTTTCAGGAAATTACGCAGGAATTTAATGAGCTGGAACGTTCGCTGCAAAAGATGGAACGCTATGTAACATCCAATGCGTATCAGATCGATCGCGAACTGGATCGTTTGTAACAGATTTAACACAGCGCACACATGAATATCAGATAATGGCTTCGGCCAGGAACACCGTGAGTAGCCCGCTGATAGGTTCGCCCTGCAGCGGGTTTTTTTATGCGGGTGGAAAATTTCCGTTACAGCAAAATATGATCGACATCAAAGTTCACTGTTGCGTTCAAACAGGGGTGAATGCAATCTGTTGGCCTACAACAAGGAGATTTTCTGCCAATGCGCACTAATAACAAAGACAAAACGCAATGGCGGCCAGCGACGCTGACTATTCACGGTGGTAAACGCCGGGATGAGCACGGCGCTTTGGTTGCGCCTCTTTATCAAACTGCGACATTTTCATTTGAAAATACGGCGCAAGGCTCAGCGCGTTTCGCGGGTGAGGAACCAGGGTACATATACAGCAGGCTCGGTAACCCGACAGTTACTGAACTTGAGCAACGGGTTGCGGCGCTTGAAGAGTTTCCTGCTGCTGCGGCAACTGCAACGGGCATGGGAGCTGTTTCGGCGAGTATGCTGGCGTTCCTGCAGCACGGTGACCATGTCGTGGTTTCTGATGCCATTTATGGTTGCAGTTTCGCGCTGTTCTCACATTTATTCACGCGTTTTGGCATTGAGGTCGACTTTGTCGATATGGCGAACCTGTCACAAACCCGCGCTGCAATGCGCGATACGACAAAACTCGTATTTTTAGAATCACCCGTTAACCCACATTTGAAAGTTATAGATATTCAGGCGATTGCCGATATTGCACATGAACGCAATGCACGGTTAGTGGTAGATAACACCTTTATGACGCCACTGTTGCAGCAACCAGGTAAGCATGGCGCTGACCTTGTATTGCACAGCGCCACCAAATACCTGAATGGGCACGGTGATGTAGTGGCCGGTATCGTCTGTGGTAGCGAAGAAGACATTGAGCTCATCAAACTCACCACGCTTAAGGATATGGGGGCAACCATGAGCCCGCATGACGCATGGCTCATTTTGCGTGGTTTAAAAACACTGGATGTGCGTATGGAACGTCATTGCGCAAATGCAGTCAAAGTAGCTGAGTACTTGCGTGCGCAGCCGTTGGTGAAATCGATTTATTTTCCGGGCTTCAGTGACCACCCAGCACAAGCTTTAATGGGAACGCAGATGCATGGCGCTGGTGCTGTGATTGCATTTGAATTGCATGGCGACATACATACAGCACAGCAATTATTGGATAGCCTGCAACTGATAACAATTGCCGTGAGCTTAGGCGATGCGGAAACATTGATTCAGCATCCTGCGTCGATGACGCATTCGCCTTACACGCCGGAAGCGCGCGCTGCGGCGGGTATTAGCGACACACTTATTCGTATTTCGGTTGGCCTTGAAGCCACTGATGACATTATCGCTGATTTGGAACAAGCATTCGCTGCTTGCGAAAATAGCCAAACACAAACTACAGGGGAACAAGTCCGCTATGGGTAAACAAAGCAACTATGTTTCAAGACAGCCCGATGAGAATGGCATTATTGCCTGGAGTGATGAGGATAATGCCGTGTGGCACGATCTTGTTGAGCGCCAGCTTAAACATATTCAAGGTAAGGCTTGCGATGAATACATGCACGGCCTTGAACTACTCGATTTGCCACAAGACCGCGTACCACAGTTGCATGAAGTGAACGAAGTGCTGCAATCGACAACAGGTTGGCAGGTTGCTCAAGTTCCGGCTCTGATTCCGTTTGACGAGTTTTTCCGGTTGTTAGCGAATAAACAATTTCCGGTTGCCACCTTTATTCGTACGCGTGAAGAATTTGATTACTTGCAAGAACCTGATATTTTTCATGAGATATTTGGGCATTGTCCGTTACTGACAAACCCAGCGTTTGCGCACTTTACGCACCAGTATGGCAAGCTTGGTTTAAATGCGACACCTAAAGAGCGCGTTTATTTAGCGCGCTTGTATTGGTTTACGGTAGAATTTGGCTTGTTAAAAACTGCCGATGGCTTACGTATTTATGGAGGTGGAATTTTATCGTCACCAGGCGAAACCGAATATGCAATCAATAGCGATAAGCCCGAGCGTAAACCTTTGGTGCCATTAGACGCGCTGCGCACACCTTATCGAATTGATATCATGCAGCCGATTTATTACACCATTGGCAGTACCGAAGAATTATTTGAAATTGCTGATTTAGATATTATGGCGTTAGTTCGTGAAGCGATGGAGTTAGGTTTGTTCGAACCGAAATTTCCACCAAAACCGAAAACTGACGCTGCTTAACTCCTGATTGATGTAAATAGAGGATTCGAATGTCTGATTTAAAACAACAGAAATGTGAAGCATGTAATGCTGAAGCACCAAAAGTTACTGATGCAGAACTTGCGGAGTTGATTCGTGAAATTCCCGATTGGACGCCTGTTGTGCGCGATGGTGTGATGCAATTAGAGCGTGAGTTCAAGTTCAAAAACTTTAAACAAGCGCTCGCATTCACTAATAAAGTGGGTGAAATCGCTGAAGCTGAATTCCATCACCCAACCTTGGTGACCGAATGGGGTAAAGTAACTGTAACGTGGTGGACGCATGCCATTAATGGGTTGCACAAGAACGACTTTATTATGGCAGCCCGTACAGACGGCGTATTAAATCAAGATTAATACTGCTCGGACGACTTAAAAAAGCCCTCGAGGATACTTATCCCGAGGGCTTTTTTTGTGTATATTAAAGTTTACAAAAACACTCATCAGAAGTTGTGCTTATGCGTCTGGAAATAACCTGCGACGACCGTCTTGGTATTGCGCAAGATGTATTACAAATACTCCGCGATCATGAAATCGATCTACGTGGCATTGAGGTGGATCCGAAAGGGAAAATCTTTCTGAATTTTCCTGAACTGGAATTTAAAGATTTTCAGCATTTAATGCCGGAAATTCGCAGAATACCGAACGTAAAAGACGTAAAAACAATTGCTTACATGCCTTCTGAGCGCGAGCATTTCGAATTTAAGCTGTTACTGAGTAAACTTCCTGACCCCATACTTTCTGTCGACAGCAAAGGCGTGATTGATATCGCAAACGATGCGGCACATCAGGTGTTAAGTGACAACCGCACGGACTTAGTCGGCACATCGATAAGCTTATGGCTGTCGGGTTTTTCGGTGCAGCGCTGGTTGGAAAAGCAACCGACCGAACCAACCGTTGAACAAATTAGTGCCGGTGGTGCAAAATATTTTGCGGATTTACTGCCAGTATGGGTCGCTGATGAAACCGGTAAAAACAGTTTTGCTGGGGCCGTTATTACCTGTAAACCACAGCCATTAGTGGAACAGTGGCAGCGCGGTATCAATCATGATGCGTTCACGCAAATATTGGGTGAGCACGCCAGTATTAAACGGCTCTTGAAAGAAGCTGCACGCATGGCAGAGCTCAATGTGCCACTGCTTATTCAAGGCGAGACGGGTGTCGGTAAAGAGCTGTTGGCACGCGCATGCCACCAAGCCAGCCACCGCGCAGATAAACCGTTTCTAGCGATTAATTGTGCTGCATTACCCGATAACGTCGCTGAAAGTGAATTATTTGGCCACGGCAAAGGCAGTTTGGGTCCATATACTGAAGCTAAAAAAGGAATTTTTGAGCAAGCGAATGGCGGCACGGTGTTGCTCGATGCGGTTGGTGAGATGTCCAACGGCTTGCAAGCCAAGCTGCTGCGCTTTATCCAGGATGGTCGTTTTCGCCGCATTGGCGAGGAAGAGGAAGTGACTGTCGATGTTCGAATTATATGTTCGGCTCAAGATGATTTAATTGAGCGGGTTGAAGCGGGCAGTTTCCGTGAAGATTTGTTTTACCGGTTGAATGTGCTGACCTTACAGGTGCCACCATTACGCGACCGCAAGTCAGATATCGCCATTTTGGCTGAACACTTTACCGTTCAGGCTTGTCAGCGGCTGGGCCGCAGCTTGATGTTATTGACACGGGGCTGTCGCGAAGCATTGCAGCGGTATCAGTGGCCAGGTAATGTTCGCCAGCTAGAAAACGTGCTATTTCGTTCAATATCCATGTCTGAGGGCGACACACTGGATGTTGATGATATTTATCTGCCAGGCGCTGATACCCTGCAAGAGAATGTTGCGATAGACCTCGAAGAAGGCAGCTTGGATGAAACTGTCAAGAAGTTCGAGGCAACCATCTTGCGTCGTTTATATCCGAGTTATCCAAGCACACGTCAGTTAGCTAAGAAGCTGGGTTTGTCGCACACGGCGGTAGCCAATAAATTACGTGACTATGGTATCGGGAAAACGCGGAAGAAATAAGATGTTCGTTAATCGTTAATCGTTATTCGTTGTTGGTTTTAAATTAACGAAGAGCGAAGCGTTCGATTAACGACTAACGATTAACGTCGTTGTATTCTTTTCTTTACGCCTTTACGTCACTTGTATTGAAAAGCTGACACACAGCGCCCGCAAACCTGCCTATTATTGATCTGTATCAAATACTTTACACATTGTCGCTTTTCCAACCACCAAGCGAATGCACCTGCGCGTCTAGCGTCACGCAGTCTAAATGCGCATAGTAGAGTGGATCAATTTTTTAAACGCGTCCAAAAATTCGAACTACGCGTTCACGCCAATGAATAACGAGGAAACTATGACTGATATCAATTACAACCCACTGCAAACTGACGGCTTCGAGTTTGTTGAATATACAGCGCCTGACTCTGCAGGTATTGCTGCACTGAAAGACTTATTTACCAAGTTAGGCTTTACCGAAGTTGCAAAGCATAAATCGAAAGAAGCATGGTTATACAAGCAAAATGACATCAACTTCATTATCAATTCAGAAGTTGGTGGCCAAGCTGAAGACTTTGCCAAGATACATGGGCCAAGCGTGTGCGGTATGGCCTGGCGTGTAAAAGACGCGAAACATGCATTTGAGCATGCTGTTGCCAATGGCGCAAAACCATTTCAGCGTAATATTGCTGAAGGCGAGGAAGATTTTCCGGCGGTTTACGGTATCGGTGAAAGTGTGCTTTATTTCGTCGATAGCTCCATTTACGCAACTGATTTTAACTTCTATGAAAATTGGGAAGCGAAGATGAAAGATCATGCAGCAGGCTTGTATGAAGTTGATCATCTTACGCACAACGTATTCCGTGGCAACATGGACACATGGGCTGGCTTCTACGAGCGTATCGGTAACTTCCGTGAAATTCGCTACTTTGATATCGAAGGCAAGCTAACTGGATTGCTCAGCCGCGCAATGACTGCACCTTGTGGCAAGATCCGCATTCCAATTAATGAATCGCACGACGATAAATCGCAAATCGAAGAATATTTGCGCGAGTATAAAGGCGAAGGCATTCAGCACATTGCTTTAACCTCAGACGATATCTACAAAACAGTGCGTGATTTACGCAAGATTGGTATGGACTTCATGCCGACGCCAGACACGTACTACGACAAAGTGAATGAGCGCGTTGAAGGCCATGATGAAGACCTTGAACAACTGCGTGAGTTACAAATTTTGATTGACGGTGCGCCAATGAAAGACGGTATCTTGTTGCAGATATTTACCAAAACAGTGATTGGCCCAGTGTTCTTCGAAATCATTCAGCGTAAAGGCAACGAAGGCTTTGGCGAAGGTAACTTTAAAGCCTTGTTTGAATCCATTGAAGAAGATCAAATCCGCCGTGGAGTATTGAGCGATGCGTAAATGGATTAGCTTTCCGAAACAAGTTGGTGTGGCCTCAAAGCAGGCTCATGCTGACTTTCCGGAGCAAGCGATCTATGAACGTGAAGTAGGGCGTAGCGGTTTCTTTGGGCCCGCTACGCACTTTCATCATCGCCATGCTCCAACAGGTTGGAGTAACTGGGAAGGCGACTTGCGACCACGCAATTTCGACTTCAACAAATTAACCAACGTGGCAACCGAGTCTCCTTGGCAAGTGCCGATGCTGCTGCACAATGCGAATTGCAAATTTCGCATTTGGCATTGTCAGCGCGCCATGGATTATTTGGTTCGCAATGCAGATGGTGACGAACTGCTATTTATTCACGAAGGCCGCGGTGAGCTCTATTGTGACTACGGGCATATTACGCTGGAGAAAGGTGACTACTTTTCAATTCCGCGTTCAACTTCATGGCGATTAGAGCCGATTGAGGCCATGCAAATTGTCATGATTGAAGCGACAAATAGCGCGTATCAGCTGCCTGAGAAGGGTTTAGTTGGCAATCACGCTATTTTCGATCCAGCTTGTCTTGATACCCCGGATATCGATGATGCGTTTAAGGCCCAATACAGTGAAGAAAGCTGGCAGGTGCAGGTGAAACGCCATGGCGAAGTTTCAGTTATTACGTATCCATTTAACCCATTGGATGCGATTGGCTGGCACGGTGATTTAGCGCCAGTTCGCATCAATTGGCGCGATATTCGCCCATTGATGAGCCATCGTTACCATTTACCGCCTTCGGCACACACCACATTTGTCGCTGACGGCTTTGTGGTATGTACCTTTGTGCCACGTCCGATTGAATCGGACCCAGGTGCGCTTAAAGTGCCGTTCTATCATAACAATGATGATTACGACGAAGTGCTGTTCTACCACGAAGGCGATTTCTTCAGCCGTGATAACATTGACAAAGGTATGGTAACCTTCCACCCAGCTGGGTTTACGCACGGCCCGCATCCGAAAGCATTTCAGGCAGGGCGAGAGTACCGCAAGAAATTTACGGATGAAGTGGCAGTCATGCTCGATACGCGCCATGCCTTAACCATGGGCGATGTGTGCGCAAGTGTCGAAAACCCTGACTATGTTAATAGCTGGAAAGCCAAAGACGACAACAAGGCATAATTAATTATGAAGTTTGCGACTTATCGAAATGGAATGCGCGACGGTCAGTTGATGCTGGTTAGCCGCGATTTGAAAAAAGCAGTAGCAGTGCCGGCATTAGCCGCGACGTTGCAGGAAGTTCTTGATGATTGGGACGGCGTAGCACCGGAACTTGAAAAGGTTTATCAAGCGCTCAATAACGGTGAACTTAGTGATGCGCAAGATTTTGATGAAAGCTTGTGTGAGTCGCCGTTACCGCGCGCCTACCAATGGGCCGATGGCAGTGCGTATGTGAATCACGTTGAATTGGTTCGTCGCGCGCGCAATGCAGAAATGCCACCAAGCTTTTGGACTGATCCACTGATGTATCAAGGTGGTTCAGACGATTTTCTTGGTCCAAAAGATGATATTGAAATGGCCGACACGGCCTGGGGTATCGATTTTGAAGGCGAGATTGCTGTCATTACTGATGATGTGCCTATGGGCGTTGAACCTGCGAAGGCGGGTGACTACATTCGTTTGTTAATGTTGGTTAATGACGTGTCATTACGCGGATTAATCCCAAATGAATTAGGTAAAGGCTTTGGCTTTTTCCAGTCTAAACCGTCATCAGCGTTCTCTCCGGTAGCCGTTACTCCAGACGAGTTGGGTGATAAATGGCGCGATAACAAGGTGCATTTGCCATTGTTGAGCTACTATAACGGTAAGCCATTTGGTAAACCCAATGCCGGTGAAGATATGACCTTCGACTTTGCACAATTAGTTGCGCATGCTGCAAGAACCCGTCATTTAGGCGCTGGTGCCGTGATTGGCTCAGGTACAGTGTCGAATAAACAAGGCACGGATCATGGCAGCGCGATTGAAGAAGGTGGTGTTGGTTATAGCTGTATTGCGGAAGTTCGAATGATTGAAACGATTCGTGACGGCCAACCAAGTACAGGGTTTATGCAATTTGGTGACACCATCAAAATTGAAATGACGGACGCGAGTAACCACAGCATTTTCGGCAGCATTGATCAAAAAGTGGTTCAGTACACACCGTCTGACGATTAATCGCGGAGTCAACTCTATGGAACTCTATGGCTACTGGCGCTCTAGCGCCAGTTACCGGGCGCGTATTGCGCTCAACTATAAGCAGCTAAATTATAACTACATTCCCGTTCATTTAATCAAAGAAGGCGGCGAGCAACATAAGCTTTCATATCGCCAGCTAAACCCGAATGGTTTAGTGCCAACATTGGTGGATGGGACGGTTATTTTGCATCAGTCATTAGCCATTATTGAATACTTGGAAGAAAAACATCCAAAGCCTTCGCTATTACCTGGCAATGCGCAGAAGCGCGGTGCCATTCGCGCAATAGCATTGGACATTGCAAGTGAACTGCAGCCGTTGATTAATTTGCGGGTTCAGCAATATCTGGTGCGTGAACTTGGTGCAGACGATGCGGCAAAACAAGCGTGGTTAGAGCACTGGTTTAAGCAAAGTTTTACGGCATTGGAGCGAAATTTTGAAGAGGTATCCGGCACTTACTGCGTCGGTGACGACTTTTCAATGGCAGATATTTGTCTCGTTCCACAGGTGTACAGTGCGGAGCGTTTTGGTATTGCGCTGGATGAGTATCCGTTGCTTCGTGCCATTTACGCGCGCTTGATTGAATTGCCTTGGGTTGCGGCCGCGCACCCGAGTAAACAGCCTGACGCTGAAAGCTAACCGCAATAACCGAGAGTTTCATCGCAACAAGTAAATGCCCGGCTCGTAAGTTGCTGGGCATTTTGGTATTAATGACTTAATACTGCTAGGTTAACAAGGATAAAAATAATGAAAACAAAAGTAGCAATAGCTATTGCCGCGGCGTTAATGAGTGCTTCATGCGCAATGACCGAGGCCTCAACTTCTTCAACTGCAAGTAACCCACCAGCAGTTTTGGCAACAGCAGAGAATACCCAAGCTGTTGCAGGACAAGCGCTGACACTGAACCAAATTATGGCGGATCAGGACTGGGTAGCACGTTCACCAGAAAATGCCTACTGGATGCTTGATGGCAGTGGCGTACTTTTTCAACAGAAGCGTGAAGGCTCTCAGCTTCGCGACTGGTATCATCAGCCAGTCGGCAAAGATGCGCACCAAGTGCCGTTAGACCAACTTCACAACTACGCCTACAACGATGGTGTGTATAACAGCGACAAATCATTACTCGCCTATACCTTTGAAGGCAATATCTTTGTTCGTGATATCGCCAATAAGCAGACCCGCCAGTTAACGCGTGACGAAGCACGCCAGTCGCAATTGCTATTTTTAACTGATGGTCGCCTTGCATATCGTGAGGGTAATGACTTTTTTGTGGTTCACCCGAACACTGGGCTAACCCAACAAATTGCGGCCTTAGAAACTGCGGATGCGCCTGAAGCGAATAGCGAGCCTAAAGATTTTATTGCGCGCGAGCAGCTTGATTTAATTGAATTTGTGCAAGTTGAGCGGAAAAATAAAGCGGATCAATTTGAACAGCAGCAAGCACTTCAAAATAAAAATGATTCCCTGGCACCTAAACCATTCTACCTGGGGCAGGGCAAAGAGGTGGTTGCAGCAAGTTTATCTCCGGCTGGCGATAAGCTGATTGTGGCGATTAGCGAACCGCAAAAATGGCGCGCTGATGGCGATATCATGCCAAACTATGTAACTGACGATGGTCGCGTTGCTGCACAGCCTGTGCGCTCTCGTGTGGCCGATGCAAAGCCGGTTGAGCATGAAGTACTGGTGCTTGATTTAAGTAACGGCGAACAAACCACGTTAACCTATAACACATTGCCGGGCTGGAATGAGGATGTTCTTGCTGACGTGCGCAGCGAAAACTACGCTGCTCAGGGCAAAACTTACGTATCTGAACAAAAGCCGCGGCCAATTACGCTATTGCAAGACTGGGGCTGGCGTGAAGGTGCAATACGTTGGACCGATGATGGTCAACACGCTGCTGTAATGCTGGAAGCTTGGGATAACAAAGACCGTTGGATTGCGAGTATCGACTTCGCTGGCAAACGTCTGGTCAACCAAGACCGCCTGCATGATGACGCTTGGATTAACTATACCCATAATGAATTTGGCTTTTTACCGAAGAGTTCAACTTTATGGTTTCAGTCAGAAGCCGATGGCTATTCGCACCTTTATGTAAAACCACTTGATGGCGAAACCAAGCAACTCACCAGCGGAAAATTTGTTACTGAAGACCCGACTGTGAGTGGAAACGGCGAATTCATTTATTTTAGTGCGAATAAGCCGCATCCAGGTAACTATGAAATTTACCGCGTTCGTACCGATAGTGCCGCTTTGGAACAACTGACAGAACTGGGTGGCATAAACAACTATGAGCTGAGTCCGCAAGAAGACCAGCTGCTGGTGAAACACTCAACGGCGTTGCAGCCCGAAGAGCTCTATGTGCAAGCCGTTGGCACGAAATCAGCACAGCGCTTAACGCACACAGCAACCGATACGTTCATGGCGTACGACTGGGTCGCCCCAGAAATTGTACCTATTGCGTCGAGTCATGTTGCTGACCCAATCTACACCCGTGTTTATTATCCGAAAGACTATGATCCAAACCGTGCTGAGAAATATCCAGCGGTGGTATTTATTCATGGTGCAGGGTACTTACAAAATGCACATGCCGGTTGGTCCGGTTATCAGCGCGAGTTTATGTTTCATACGTTCTTAACTGAGCAGGGCTATGTGGTGCTCGACCTCGATTATCGCGGGTCTAAGGGTTATGGCCGTGACTGGCGTACCGCTATTTATCGCCAAATGGGCACGCCTGAAGTTGAAGACTTAATAGATGTGGTGAAGTGGGCAGGGGAAAACACCCATGTTGATACCAATCGTATGGGTACCTACGGTGGTTCTTACGGTGGTTTCTTAACCTTTATGGCACTGTTTAATGAACCTGGTCTGTTTAAAGCTGGTTCAGCGTTGCGACCAGTAAGTGATTGGGCTCACTACAACACGGGCTATACGTCAAACATCTTAAACTTGCCTGACGATGATCCAATTGCATACCGTCGTAGTTCACCGATCTACTTCACGGAAGGGTTAGAGGATGCATTGCTGATTAACTCACCTATGGTTGACGATAATGTATTCTTCCAAGACAGTGTGCGCGTTGTTCAGCGTTTAATCGAGCATGAAAAGGAAGACTTTGAGACGGCTATCTTCCCCGTTGAGCCGCACGGTTTCCGTCAGCCTTCAAGTTGGTTAGATGAGTACCGTCGTATCTTTAAATTGTTTGAAGAAAACCTGAAGTAACATTAGCTTGTTTCAGATATAAAAAATCCCAGCATGAGCTGGGATTTTTTTTTACTACCTGTTAACCCTTATTGGGTTTTAGTCATTTCAGCAAAAGTGACTGAGCGCGCTTCGGCAAAGCTTGCGGCCCGTGGGTCTTTGCTAAACTGCAATCGTACACTGCTATCGGCAACATTAAGCGGCGTGAAGCTGTCCGTACGCACAACTGAACTGGCTTTAGTCATTGCTGCGGTGGTGGTTTTACCGCGAACATGAATTGCTTTTACTGGTTCGGCGGCCTTCGCAGGCTTAGGCTTTTCAGCTGTTTCCGTTGGTGCCACTTCAGTTACTTCAGCGACTTCTTCTTTCGCTGGTTGTTGTTCAGCGGCTTTAGGCTCAGCAGTTGGCGTTGGCGCTTCTTCAACAGAAGCAGATTTTTCAGTAGCTGGCTTGGTAACTTCTGTTTCAGCTACATCTGCCTTAACGACATCAGTTTTCTCAATTTCTGGCTCAGGCGCAGTTGGTGCCGCTGTAACTTCAGGCTCAGCAGAAACGGTATCAACCGCCGCAGGAGCTTCAGTAACAGCTTCATCCGCCTTCACGTCATCTGATTTAGCTTCCGCATCACCATTTTCTTGCTCTGCTTTACGACGCTGACCAGCAGCCCGTTGATGGCGTGGTGAACGGCGGCTGCGATTGCGGCTGCGATCGTTTGATTCCGTTTCCGTTGCATCAGCTTCTGGTGCCGCGTCTGCTGCAGGTTTGGTTTCAGGTGCTTGCTCAGCGGCTGGTTCCACTGCAGTAGCTGCTGGCGCTGGCTTGGCTTCATCAGTGGATGCCTGAGGCTGTTGCTGCGATGCTTTTGCTTCTGCGGCAGCATCAACTTGCGCACTTGTTTGTGGCGCAGCATCACTGTGCTCGGTACCAACACGTACGGATTGTTCCAGTTTACGACGTTGACGGCGAACTTTAGGCTTCGCTGGTTTACGTTCTTCGCTGGCTGCTTCTGGGGCAGCGGCTTCGGCCGTTTTTGCTACAGCACTCGTATCTTGTTGCTCAGTGGTTGGCTTATTACGATTACGGCCACCACGACTGCGACGACCACCGCGCTCATTGCGTTGTTCTTTGTTGTCGTCTTTTGTCGGCTTGTTATCAGCTGGCTTGGCCGATGCATCCGCAGTAGCGGCGTCTTTATCGGCGTCACGGTTGCGGTTGCGGTTGTTACCACGGCGACGATTGTTGTTACCACCACGGTTGTTACGGCGATGATTGTTCCCACTAGGGCGTTGCTGTGTCGACTTTTTGTCTTTATTTGACGCGTCGTCTTCACTGCTAAATAGTGCGCTTAACCATTTACCTAAACGGGTTAATAGCCCTGGCCCTGCAGTTTTCTGTGCGGCTGGTTTGTCTGCTGCAGCGGTTGGTGCTGGAGCAGCCGGCGCTTGTAAGCCTTTTAATGCGGGTTCTTCAAAGCGTGGCTTGTCTTTATTGAGCACAATCTCGGTGGTGGTATCTTCCGGCTTCTCAATTAAGGTGAAGCTGTTGGCTTCATCCAGCTCATCACTACGTAAACGTTTCACGTCAAAATGAGGCGTTTCTAAGTGTTGGTTTGGTATCACCAGCACGGATACATCATGACGTTTTTCAATATCAAAAATTGATTGGCGTTTTTCGTTCAACAAATAGGTTGCAACAGTAACAGGTACTTGTGCTTGTATTTGAATGGTGTTGTCTTTTAACGCTTCTTCTTCAATTAAGCGCAAAATTGACAGTGCCAGCGATTCTGCTGAACGAATGGTGCCGTGGCCGGTACAACGTGGGCACACGTGGTTTGACGCTTCACCAAGTGATGGGCGCAGACGTTGACGCGACATTTCTAACAAACCAAAACGTGAAATGCGTGCGCATTGAATGCGAGCGCGATCTTGTTTCAAGCTGTCACGTAAACGGTTTTCAACTTCTCGCTGGTGGCGAGCAGGTGTCATATCAATGAAATCGATAACAACCAAGCCGCCAACATCACGCAGGCGCAATTGGCGTGCAATTTCTTCTGCTGCTTCTAAGTTGGTTTGGAAGGCCGTTTCTTCAATGTCACCGCCTTTGGTAGCGCGGGCAGAGTTAATATCAATTGAAGTTAATGCTTCCGTTGGGTCAATAACGATTGAACCGCCTGATGGCAAACGTACTTCGCGTTGGAAAGCAGATTCAATTTGGCTTTCAACTTGGTAATGATTAAATAATGGAACGTCACCCTGATAAATTTTTACGCGATTAACGAAATCAGGACGAATTAACGTGACGTGTTCACGTACTTGCTCAAAAATCTTCGGGTTATCAATAAGTACTTCGCCAATGTCACGGCGTAGATAATCACGAATAGCACGAAACACCACGTTGCTTTCCTGGTGGATTAAGAACGGGGCAGGGCGTGAGTTCGCTGCTTTCTCAATAGCTTCCCAGTGGTGCAGTAACACGTTTAAGTCCCACTCGAGCTCTTCTTGTGATTTACCAACACCTGCGGTGCGCACAATTAAGCCCATAGTATTTGGGAGATTCAATGCGTCTAAGGTTGCTTTTAACTCGCTGCGCTCTTCGCCTTCAATACGGCGTGAAATGCCGCCTGCGCGTGGGTTATTTGGCATAAGCACCAAATAGCTACCGGCAAGGGAGATAAAGGTCGTTAAGGCCGCGCCTTTTTGGCCGCGCTCTTCTTTATCGATTTGAACAATCACTTCCTGGCCTTCCGAAATTACATCTTTGATGTTCGGACGCCCAGAGAATGAATAACCACTAGGGAAATAAGTTTTCGCAATTTCTTTGAGAGGCAGGAAACCGTGACGCTCTGCGCCATAGTCAACAAACGCAGCTTCTAAGCTTGGTTCGATTCGGGTTATTTTACCCTTGTAAATATTTGCTTTCTTCTGTTCGTGACCTGGGCTTTCGATATCCAGATCATAAAGACGCTGGCCGTCAACCAGCGCAACGCGCAGTTCTTCTTGCTGCGTTGCATTAATTAGCATTCTTTTCATTGTATGTGACTCATTATGTCGGGCCACAACACGGTACGACAGGCTTTCGCCATCGCTATTTCGAGATTGAATTGTTTTAGGTTAGGGTTAGTCGAACAACACCTAACATCCATCTCCCGTTCAACAACTAGTTATATAAACGTGAGATTGCAATTTGTTACCAAGCCGAAATGCGCTTGTAAAGGCCATACTGCGTTGCAGCACTGGTTCTTCAATTCTGGTTTGATTTAATTAAAGGCGGCGCGCTCAATCAATCTTCATCATCCAAATTCGGATGAAGATGAGCCAATGATATTCCGTGCCATCAACTTCTCGACGCCGTAGCTTTGGCTACGCACTTTCGTAAGCTGAGGTGGACGTATTGGCAGTGACGCTTTCCGCTCAAACCACGCGTTAAATTTTTACTCTTTAGCTGCATCATTGCTTTGTGCAAATGATGTACCGCTCTCTATAAATCGGTGCGGATTTTTCCGATTCCTGATTATCCCACGAAAAACGTTGTAAATACAAGATGAACATTGTCAAGAGCTCATGCTAAAATCCGCCACCTATGAGCGAACAAACAAACATATCACAAGGCGTGCACTTCCAGACGGTTGAATCTGGCTACGAAGAGCAACGCATCGACAATTATTTACTTGCGCAATTAAAAGGTGTTCCCAAGTCATTGGTGTACCGAATTTTGCGTAAAGGTGAGGTGCGCGTTAATAAAAAGCGCGTTAAACCCGAATATAAACTGCAGGTTGGCGATGTAATTCGCATTCCACCGGTGCGTATTGCGGAAGCGAATCCGTTGCCTTCTGCCAAACTTGATCAAGTTCAAGCGCTGCAACACCAAATACTTTATGAAGATGATGTATTGATGGTGATGAATAAACCAGCTGGGCTTGCCGTGCATGGTGGGTCAGGTTTGCAATTCGGGTTGATTGAGAGTTTACGATCGCTGCGCCCGGATGCAAAACAAATGGAATTGGTGCATCGGTTAGACCGCGAGACAAGTGGTTGTATTCTCATTGCGAAGCGGCGATCGGCGCTGCGCAGTTTGCATGAACAGCTGCGCAATAAAACCATGGATAAGCAATATTTGGCGCTCGTGCGTGGCCACTGGCAAAAACATGTGAAGTTTATTGCTGCGCCGTTATTGAAGAACACACTGAAGTCAGGTGAGCGGGTGGTGCGGGTTGATGCTGCGGGGAAACCTTCAGAAACGCGGTTTCGTATTGTTGAGCAGTTCGCGAACTGTACCTTGGTAGAAGCTTCTCCGATAACCGGGCGCACACATCAGATTCGCGTGCACGCACTTCATGCTGGTCATCCAATAGCGTGCGATCCGAAGTATGGCGACAGCGATTATGATCAACAGATGCAGCAGGTCGGATTGAATCGACTTTTTTTACACGCGCATAAACTTACTTTTAAGCATCCGCAAACGGAAAAACAAATTACCGTTGATGCGCCGCTTGATGAAGCTTTACGACAAACATTAATTCGACTAGGCGGACGCTGTTTTATATGAAGTACCCACTGATAATTTTTGATTGGGACGGCACTTTGATGGATTCGGTTGGGCGCATCGTGTCTTCGATGCAGCGTGCCGCAGCGCTTTTGTCGCTACCAGCTCCAACGGTGGAATCGGTGCGTGAAATTATTGGTATCAGTTTAGAACCAGCGATTGAACAATTGTTTGGTCGGCTGTCTGGCGAACAGTTTGACGCGTTTATGCACGTTTACCGTCAGCAATATGTGCATGACGACATCACCCCTTCACCGTTGTTCGAAGGGGCGCAAGCAATGCTTGAAGGGTTACGGGCAAAAGGGTACACCTTAGCCGTTGCTACGGGTAAAGCGCGCCACGGGTTAGAACGGGTTTGGCAAGAAGCTAATATTCATGAGTTATTCCATCTATCACGGTGCGCCGACGAAACCGCGTCTAAACCCGACCCGCGCATGCTTCATGAAATTCTTACGGAAACAGGGTTTTCGGCACATCAAGCGGTCATGGTTGGCGATTCAGTGCATGACATGCGCATGGCTGAAAATGCGGGAATAGCGCGCATTGGTGTAAGCTTTGGGGCGCACGAGGCACAACGTTTGTTACAGCACCAGCCCTTAACGATTCTGGATAATTTGGCCACGTTACCAAGCTATGTGTAACGCTGAGCAGATAGTTTACTAAGTAAATAAACCGCAGGTTAATGTCTATGAAAACGAACTTGGTGCTTGCTTCAACTTCGCCATTTCGCCGTGAGCTACTGGCTAAAGTTGTCCGTGAATTTGATGTAGCGGCGCCCGAAGTTGATGAAACGCCACACCTTAATGAGTCCCCTTCGGCGCTGGTTGAGCGTTTAGCTATTGCCAAGGCAAAAGCGTTAGCGACGAAGTTTCCGGAGCATGTGTTAATCGGCTCCGATCAAGTCGCAGTCGTAGACGGCACCATTCTGGGAAAACCAGGCACTGAAGCGAATGCGATCAAGCAATTGCAGGCGATGCGTGGCAAAACGGTTACGTTTTTAACGGGCTTGGCGGTTTATGACAGTAAGCAGCAGCGCCTGCAGTCTTGTGTGGAGCCTTTTGAGGTGCAGTTTCGCGATATAAGCGATGCTGAGATTGTTGCCTATGTAACGCGTGAACAGCCGTTAAACTGTGCGGGTAGCTTTAAAAGTGAAGCCTTGGGTATCAGTCTATTTGCAGCGTTGCATGGCGACGACCCGAACACCTTGGTGGGATTACCACTCATTCGGTTGCTTGCAATGTTGCGCCGTTGGGGCATTAATCCACTGCTTGACGAAAACACGCCGTAAACCTTGCAAGCATATGGCTTGAAACCCATGTAATTTTGCGAAAAGCACTTGTGTTCGCGCATCGATTCCATTAATATTCGCGCCCTATGCAGAAGGTTCGAGTACCGATTACGGTAGATCCGGTTAAAAGTGCCGGCAAGCAATTGTCTTATATCGGATTAGTTCCGGGGGAGGCGCTTGCTCGTTTGCAAGAGTTGTTGGTTGACCCATGTCCTGATGTGGATACTTCATTGTTTTTTGAAGTTGACGAGCAGGGTATAAAACGTATTCGTGGTGATGCTCAGGTAACTGTGCAAGCAAGCTGCGAACGCTGCGGTGATACCATGACGGTTCCGTTACAGTGCACATTTATTTATGCGCCTGTTACGAAGCGGCAAAAGGCCACCGATATGCCAGAGGGCTACGAACCAGTGGAGCTGGATGAACTCGGTGAAGTGAATCTGCATGCGTTGGTCGAAGATGAGCTGATATTGGCGATGCCGGTTGTGGTCAAACATGACGAGCGCGAATGTCGGGTAGATAGTAACGCAATGCAGTGGGGCGATATTGAAGACTCCCCAGAAGCAAAAGGAAACCCTTTTGCTGTGTTGCAAGAATTAAAGCGCAAATAAACTTAGGAGATAGCGTAAATGGCTGTACAAAAGAATCGGAAAACTCGTTCGAAGCGCGACATGCGTCGTTCTCACGATGCACTGAGCGGCCCTACACTGTCGGTTGACTCTACCTCTGGTGAAACGCATCGTCGTCACCACGTGACAGCTGATGGTTTTTATAAAGGCCGTAAAGTAATTAACAAGTAACCAGTACAGGATAGTGAGGCTATGGCCGCACTGACACTGGCACTTGATGCAATGGGGGGCGATCATGGCCCCTCAGTTGTAATTGACGCTTTGCAACAGGCGTTAGAAACATTTCCCGACGTTCATTTTATGCTGGTTGGGGATGATTCCGAGCTAATTCCGCTATTAAAGCATGCAAAGATAGATAACCACCCTCGCGTTATACTTAAACACGCAAGTCAAACCGTTACCATGACCGATAAACCAGGCTATTCGCTACGTGCGAAGCCGGACTCGTCGATGCGTATCGCTTTAGAGTTGGTGGCCTCAGAAGAGGCTGCAGCGTGTGTCAGCGCCGGAAATACCGGTGCACTAATGACCAAAGCCTACTTCACCCTGAAAACCTTACCCGGTGTTTTACGACCGGCATTAATGTCAGCCATACCGCAACAGCAGGGCGGTTCAGCATTCGTTCTTGATTTGGGCGCAAATCCAGTCTGTGACTCGGATACATTGTTCCAATTTGGGGTGATGGGCTCAGTTGCGGCGCAAGAAGTGTTAGGCATTGAACAACCTCGGGTTGCATTGCTAAACATGGGCGAAGAAGAAATCAAAGGTAATGACGTGGTGAAAGCCACAGCTGCTTTGTTGCAGCAGTCGCAACACATTAATTATATTGGCTTTATCGAAGGAGACGACTTGTTTTCTGGCAAGGCTGATGTGATTGTATGCGATGGTTTTGTCGGTAATATTGCACTGAAAAGCTGCGAAGGACTGGCCGAACTTCTTCTCAATAATATCAAATCAAATATTCACGACCACTGGTTGACCCGTTGGTTTGTGAAACTCTTTTACCAGCGTTTAAAGCGTTCATGGGATTGGTTGAAGCCCGACCACTACAACGGCGCGAGTTTGATAGGATTACGTGGTGTCGTAATTAAAAGTCATGGTGATGCGAATGTACGCGCATTTTTTAGCGCCATTGAGCAAGCCGTGGAAGAGACACAACGGGATCTACCATCGCGAATTCGCGATAGGGTAGAACAAGTTCTGTTAGAACAGGAATAAATCTTATTATGCAAGCAACGATTGCGGGAACTGGCCATTACTTACCGAGCCAGCGCCTGACGAATGCCATGCTGGAACGGCGAGTCGAAACCAGTCACGATTGGATTGTCGAACGCACGGGCATACATGAACGACGCATTGCTGAAGCTGGCGAAAGTGCTGCTACCATGGGGGTGGCCGCAGCACGTCAGGCATTATTGGCTGCAGAAATTGCAGCTGACGATATTGATTTAATTGTGGTGGCAACCACGTCAGGAGAGCGCGCTTTTCCGAGCGTCGCCTGTGAAATTCAAGCGGCATTGACCGAGAATAATATTCCGGCTTTCGATATTGCTGCGGCGTGTTCAGGATTTATTTTTGCCCTTAGCGTTGCCGACCAATATATTCGTAATGGTATGTACAAGCGGGTTCTCGTGATTGGTACGGATGTCTTGTCACGGTTATGTCATCCAGATGATCGCAATACCTTGGTGTTATTCGGCGATGGTGCTGGAGCCGCGGTACTTGAAGCATCAGACAAGCCTGGTATTTTATCGACGCATTTAAATAGCGCAGGTGAATTTGCTGATCTTCTTGGTGTAAACCACATGTCGCGTACGTCACCGGAGCAATTAAGTGAAGCCTGGATGTACATGAAGGGCAACGAAGTATTTAAAGTTGCCGTGAGTAAGCTTAGCGAACTTGTGGTGGATACCCTGGCAGCCAACCACATGGTGGCGAGTGACTTAGATTGGTTGGTGCCACACCAGGCAAATTTACGTATCATTAAAGCAACCGCAAGAAAGTTAAAAATGCCGATGGACAGGGTGATTACTACACTCGAATATACCGGGAATACCTCTGCGGCATCGGTTCCCATTGCGCTAGACGTCGCAATTCGTGACGGCCGCATTCGCCGCGGTCAAAAATTATTACTTGAAGCCTTTGGTGGTGGTTTTGCCTGGGGCTCGGCACTTGTAGAATATTAATTTATAAGGAAGTACTCATGCGAGCTTATGTTTTTCCAGGACAAGGTTCACAAGCTGTTGGTATGTTGGCGGATGTTGCCGCTGAGTATCCAGTTGTTGAAGAAACTTTTGCCGAAGCAAGTCATATACTTGGCTATGACTTATGGGCATTGGTGCAAGCTGGGCCTGCCGAGCAGCTCAATGAAACGCAGCGCACTCAACCCGCTTTATTGACTGCGAGTGTAGCGCTATACCGCGCTTTAGAGCAGGCTGGTGTGCCAGCACCTGAATGGATGGCTGGGCATAGCTTGGGCGAGTATTCTGCGCTGGTGTGTGCCGGTGCTTTAGATTTTAAAGATGCGGTAAAGCTGGTCGCTACCCGTGGCAAGTTGATGCAATCTGCGGTGCCAGCTGGTGTTGGCGCGATGGCCGCAATTATTGGCTTAGACGACGACTTGGTTAAGCAGGCTTGTGCAGAGTCGGCCGGAGACGAAGTTGTAGCAGCGGTGAACTTTAATTCACCAGGGCAGGTTGTAATTGCCGGCCACAAAGCAGCGGTTGAACGTGCCGGTGCTGCCTGCATTAAAGCAGGCGCGAAGCGCGCGCTGCCGTTACCGGTAAGTGTGCCGTCGCATTGCTCGCTGATGCAACCAGCGGCCGACCAAATGGCCGTTGAACTCGGTAAACTGACGGTGAACACGCCACAAGTCCCGGTCGTGAATAATGTGGATGTAGAAGCGCCACGCGAAGCTGATAAAATTCGTGACGCATTGGTGCGTCAGCTTCATTCACCAGTACGATGGACCGAAACGGTTGAATATTTGGTGCAGCAGGGTGTTACGGAAATTTTTGAAATTGGCCCAGGTAAAGTGCTTACCGGGTTAAATAAACGAATCGACAAAGCCATTCAGGGTGAAGCGGTAAATACCGTTGAGGCTCTAGCAGCAAGGAAATGATATGTCTGACTTAATGAATCTAGAAGGGCAAGTAGCCTTAGTAACGGGCGCCAGTCGTGGTATTGGTAAAGCAATTGCCGAACAATTGGCTGCACGTGGTGTCAAAGTTATCGGCACGGCTACAACTGAAAAGGGTGCTCAAGCTATCAGTGATTATTTAGGCGCAAACGGTGAAGGTGTTGCGTTAAATGTGACCGATGCAGACAGTATTGCGGCGGTATTGAAGCATATTGACAGCACCTATGGGCAGCTGGATATTCTGGTCAATAACGCTGGAATTACCCGCGATAACTTGCTGATGCGAATGAAAGACGATGAGTGGGATAGTGTTATGGATACCAACTTAAAGTCTGTTTATCGTTTAAGCAAAGGGGTTATGCGCGGTATGATGAAACGTCGGCAAGGGCGTATCATCAATATTTCGTCGGTGGTTGGTACCACAGGCAACCCCGGCCAAGCAAATTATTGCGCGGCTAAGGCTGGTTTAGCCGGGTTTACCAAAGCGTTGGCGAAAGAGATAGCTGCGCGTGGTATCACGGTGAATTGCGTGGCGCCAGGTTTTATTGATACGGATATGACCAAAACGTTGACAGATGATCAGAAACAAGCGATTTTCGCCAACATACCGGCATCACGTTTGGGCCAACCAGAAGAAATTGCTGCAGCTGTGGTGTTTTTAGCTTCACCAGGCGCTGCATATATTACGGGCGAAACCATCCACGTTAACGGTGGTATGGCAATGGTATAAGTGATTTTTCGCGGCAAGGGGTACGACCTGTCAAGGTTAGACCAATTTTTGCTTTATTATTGTCGCGTCATTCACTACACTAAGCCCAATTTTGAACTCGTGACCTAAAATCAAGGGACATATATACAATGAGTACTATTGAAGAACGCGTAAAAAAAATCATCGTTGAACAACTAGGTGTTAAAGAAGAAGAAGTGAAATTAGAAGCTTCTTTTGAAAATGACCTTGGTGCAGACTCTCTGGACATCGTTGAATTGGTAATGGCTCTGGAAGAAGAGTTTGAGACCGAGATTCCAGACGAAGAAGCAGAGAAAATCAGAACCGTTGAAGCTGCTATCGATTACGTGAAAAATCACGCAAACGACTAAGTCATCGAATTCGGAAAGGCGGAATGAAAATTCCGCCTTTTTTGTATGTGGCTCAATGGGCACCCCCTCTCATCACAATCTCTTGACCGTGGCCTGCAATTTGGCGATGGGCACTTTACTACACTCGTTATTCGACATCACCGTATAGAATATTGGCCGCGTCACTGGCAGCGTTTATCAATTGCCTCTGAGCGCCTGGCAATGGCATTACCAGAGCAAGAACAGGTGTTGTCTTTATTGGAACGTATTGCTGCCGAACATGAAAACTGTGTGGTAAAACTCATTATTACCCGAGGTGTTAGCCATCGCGGCTATGGTGTTGCAGCGAACCAACCGATTAACTGGTACGTTACAATCTCGGATTTACCGCGCTGGTCGCCCCACGGCTTAAGCGTTGCACAAGCAAAACTTAGGCTCGCGCAACAGCCGTTGCTGGCTGGCTTGAAAACGTTGAATCGGCTGGAGCAAGTCCTGTTAACACAGGAGCGTGATTTGCTTGGTGTTGATGACTTATTAGTGTGTGATTCACAGCTTCACATTGTAGAGGCGATCAGCAGCAATTTATTCTGGTATGATGGCGATAACTGGCGGATTCCGCTGTTAAAAACGGCCGGCATAGCCGGTATTATGCAAGCTGAAATTTGCGCCGCCGTGTTGCCTGAAGCAATACCTACCGAAGCTACTTATGCTTCGGTTGCCTCAGCTCAGCAAGCTTTTTTGTGCAATACTGTGTTGGGCCCACGTCCTATCGCGAAGATAGATAAACGTGCGTTATCCAAGACGCTATTACCAGAGGTTGTTCATCAGTGGTATTCAAACGTTTTATACAATTCTTAGTTGCTGCAAGTGTACTCGCACTTGCCATCAGTGCTTTTCTAATCTGGTACGGGTTCAAACAATTACAGCAACCTTTAGCTTTGCCTGAGCCGTTACTATTCGAAGTAAAACGTGGCATGCACGCGCGTACAATTATTTCCGAATTAAACAACCAAGGTGCCCAGTTGCAGATTACCCCCACTTATCTTGCGAGTCGAATATTGGACAAGCCCGAACGGTTGCAGGCGGGCGTGTATCAAATAATGCCAGAAGACACGGTGAAGGAGCTGTGGCAGAAGCTGCGCAATGGCGAACAATATCAATTTCGTGTGGCACTGGTAGAAGGACGCACGCTGCTTGAGTGGTTGCAACAACTGCAGCAGAGCGACTATTTGAAGCAAACGTTGCAAAATGTACCGCGGCAGGAACTTAATCGACAACTCGCTTCGCATCTGAATGCGGAGATGACGTCTTTTGAGGGCCAGTTCTTTCCAGACACATACAGTTACACCGCGGGCACCAAAGACATTGATATCCTGCAACAAGCTTTTCAGCGCATGCAGCGTGAGTTATCTTCGGTGTGGGCTTCGCGTGATGCCGATTTACCCTATCAAAATGCCTCCGAGTTGCTTATTATGGCTTCAATCATTGAAAAAGAAACGGGGTTAAGTGGCGAGCGTAAACGGGTGAGTTCAGTGTTTATAAATCGTTTGCGGGCGGGCATGCGTTTACAGTCTGATCCAACCACAATTTATGGAATCGACGACTTCGATGGTAATTTGACGCGCGCTCATTTACGCGAACAAACTGCGTACAATACCTATCGAATTAACGGGTTGCCGCCAACTCCCATTGCCATGCCAAGCCATAGCAGCCTTGAAGCAGCGGCGCACCCTGAAACAACGGATTATTTTTATTTTGTGGCGGATGGTTCGGGTGGTCATGTTTTTTCGAAAACACTGGCGGAGCACAACCGTGCGGTTAATCGATACCAAAGGAATCAAAACTAATGCCAAGCGGAAAGTTCATCGTAATTGAAGGCCTGGAAGGGGCAGGTAAGAGCTCGGCGATGGCGAGTGTTGTGAATCACCTGCATGCGAAAGGAATTGCCACCCAAACAGTTCGTGAACCAGGCGGGACGAAGCTTGCGGAGGCGATTCGGGACCTGGTAAAGGGCGATTGGGAGGAAACATTAACGGCTGAAACAGAATTGTTGTTGATGTATGCGAGTCGCTCACAATTGGTTGAGAATGTTATCAAACCGGCGCTGGCCAAGGGTGTTTGGGTTATTGCCGATCGTCATGACTTGTCTTCCAGAGCCTACCAGGGCGGCGGACGTCAACTCGGTGATGAGAAGCTAACCGCATTACGAAAGCTTGTTTTAGGCGATTTTGCTCCTGATCTTACTTTGCTACTTGATGTTGATCCCCAAAAGGGTTTGGCCCGCGCGCGTGAACGCGGTGAGCTTGATCGGATTGAACAAGAAGACGTCGCATTTTTCGAGCGCACTCGAAATCGGTATTTAGAGATTGCTGAAAATGATGCGAACATTTGCGTCATTAACGGCAATCAAGACATGGAGTCGGTCCATCGCGACTTGCTTCATGAACTTGAACAGCATTTATTCAATTAACGCAGAGGCGACATGAGTTTACCTTGGTTGCGTGAATCTTGGCGGCAGGTTGTTTCGGATTTCCAGCAACAACGCTTTGGTCATGCGCATTGCATTCCAGCACGCGAAGGTTTGGGCGCTGAGGCATACACCCAAACCTTGGCGCATTATTTGCTGTGTTTACAACCAACACAACGTGCTTGTGGGCGCTGTAAAAGCTGCTTGCTGGTTCAATCTGAAACACATCCGGATTACTACGTGCTTCGCAGCGAGGACAACCGTGCCATTGGCGTGGATAAAATTCGTGAGCTTACTCAGGCATTGCAACAAACAGCGAGTCAGCACGGTGCCAAAGTGGCCTGGATAAAAAATGCTGAACGGATGACCACAGAAGCTGCAAATGCGCTTTTAAAAACACTCGAAGAACCGACTGCAAACACGTATATTATCTTAAGCCCTGAGCGCACCAGCGCATTGTTGCCAACCATTCGCAGCCGTATGCGGTTGCACACCTTGAATGAACCGAGCTGGCCGGAAATTGAGGCGTGGTTGATACAACAGTTGGGGCGCAGTTTAACGCCTGAAGAGCAAGTGCGTAGCCAGCAGTTTTTAGGTGCACCTTTACATGCTCTTGCCGCATTAAAAGGCGAAGTTAGTGATAACATTGACTATGTTGGGCGTTTAGCTCAGGCTTGTTGTGTAGATAACAAGTGGCCTTTACCAACTAAGAGTGACTGGGCTGGCTGGCTCGATGCCAGCGAAGCATGGTTGCAAGAGTTAATTCGGATTAAACAACGCGTTGCGCAGCAGCGGTTGCGGTTTCCGAACAGCTATCAGCTTGCCTTCGATTGGTTGCAACGAGAACAGATAACCGTTGCGGAAATCAATGCTTGGCTTGCTTTATGTTACAATTTGCGCAAAACAACGAGCGAACAAGCTGGCTTAAACGTACCATTACTATTACAACAACAGTGGTTACAATGGAAACACAAACCGTAGCACAAGCAGAGGTCGCGTTACCGAAAAAGCGTATCGTGCTGGGTACTGAAGCCCAGTTGCGACGCTATTACATGCCATTTATCAAAGGTGGCGGCCTGTTTCTAACAACGGATGAACCCTTGAAAAATGGTGATGAATTTCTGTTGGAGGTACGTTTGTTTGGCGAACAAAATTCGGTTTTTGTGAAGTGCAAAGTCGTTTGGCTCGCTCCATCAAAGCCTGGCCGTCCAGAACAACAGGGCGTTGGCGTTCAGTTTATTGACGACAAAGCAATGCTGAAAAATATGATTGAATCCAAGCTTGCTGCGATAGGCAATACGGGCACGCCAACCGCCACCATGTAAGACATCCCAGAGGAGTTGTTGTGTTTGTCGATTCCCATTGTCATCTTGACAAAATAGACCTGAAAAACTTCGATGGGCAGTTTGCTAAAATTGTCCAGGCTGCTCGTGCAGCGCAAGTGGAACACATGTTGTGTATTGGTGTAACCCTTGATGATTTCCCTGCCATGCGTAGCCAAGTTGCTGACTTTCCAGACGTAAGTATTTCTTGCGGTGTGCATCCTTTGTACGTTGCTAAGCATCCGCTTGACCGCGATCAGTTGCGTCTATGGGCGGCAGAACCAGAGGTGGTTGCGATTGGCGAAACCGGGTTGGATTATTTTTACGATCCGGAAAGTCGTCCTATTCAGCGCGATAGCTTTGCCTACCATATTGAACTCGCAAATGAGCTTGATAAACCGTTGATCATTCATACCCGAGATGCGCGTGAGGACACCATAGCGATGTTGCGCGAAGGGCAGGCCCAACGTTGCGGCGGCGTTTTACACTGCTTCACTGAATCGCTTGAAATGGCGCAACAGGCCATTGAACATCTTGATTTCTATATTTCGATATCCGGCATCGCGTCGTTTCGTAATGCAGCGGAATTGCGCGAAGTGGTGCAGGCGTTACCGTTAGAGCGATTGTTGATAGAAACGGATAGCCCTTGGTTAGCTCCGGTGCCACATCGGGGTAAAGAAAATCAGCCAGCTTATGTCGTTGATGTGGCCAAATGCGTTGCTGACGTGAAAGGTTTGAGTCTCGCTGAGGTGGCCAAAGTTACTACACAAAACTTCTATTCATTATTTAAGCACGTGCGCAAATAATTTTTGTACGTTTTTTACACAAAAAATTCGCATTTGGTAAATTTAGGTCTACAATAAATCTTACCCTCGACATTTATCGAGTTAGCGCACGGCTCAATCCCTTGAGCCATTCCCCTGAGCTCGGGACAACTTGGATTGGTCCCGAGCCTTTTTTTATTATAAATATCCGCTTATTTTATAGTGACTTATTAGCCACGCCAGATAACCAGTAGAATTAATACTGGGCATATAAATTTCACGTACCACGGCCAGATTTTCCAAAACCAACTTGATTCCATTTCTGGCGCGCCGTCTTGCAGAGCTTTCAATAAATAGTTTTGGCGCAGTACCCAAGTTAATAGCAGGCCAAAGATAAGTGCCAGTAGTGGTTGCATATATACTGTGGTGAGCGTAACTACCGCACCGAACAATGCTGAAAAATTGTAGATGATCAAAGATGAAATTAAGCCAATTGTTGCACCTACCACCCAAACCATTTGTGCGCGCGATTGCCCAGTTTCTTCAACCAGAGCATTAACCGGAGCTTCCAACATAGAAATTGACGAGGTAATGGCCGCAATAACCATCAGTGCGAAAAATGCAAGACCAACCCATAAGCCGGCATACCCCATTGAGTCGAACATTGCTGGTAACACGTTGAATACAAGAGTGTCACTGGACAGTAATTGCCCAGCTTGATCGTAAATTTCAACGCCTAGCTCTTGTGCTGCGAACATTGCCGGAAGAATCAATAAACCCGCTAAAAATGCAACTGAGGTATCCAGCCCTGCTACCCAGCCTGCAGTGCGCGGTAAGTGCTCATCTTTCGATAAATAAGCACCATAAGTCATCATGCAACACACACCCAAACTGAGCGAGAAAAATGCCTGGCCCATGGCCCGGATAACTAGGTTCGGGTTGGTTACCTGCTCAAAGTCGGGCGTTAGGTACATTTTTAAGCCATCAATGGCACCCGGGAGCGTAAGAATATAGAGTGCCATTGCAATTAACAAAACGAACAGCAAAGGCATTAAACGGCGTGACCAACGTTCGATACCATCGGTTACGCCAGAGCGAACAACGTGAACGGTGAGTACTAGAAAAAGTATCATCATGATCATGTTGCGCTGCACGCTAAAATCGGTCAACCATGTTGCTGCTGCAGTAAAGCCCATCAGTTCAGCTAGCGGCGCGAACATAAACGCGAGTAGCCAACCTGACACGATTGCGTAGAAGCTTAAAATCAGTGACAAAACCACAAGACCAACAATGCCCGTAAGCGCGCCAAAGTTACGCCAAAACGGTTTGTTGCTGAGCGCTCGTAGCGCCTCTACAGGGTTGCGCTGACGCATGCGGCCAATGGTTAATTCAGCAACTAACATTGGATAAGCGAGTAGGGCAACCATGAGCAGGTAAACCAATAAGAACGCACCACCGCCATTTTGTGCAGCTTGGGTTGGAAAGCCCCATATGTTACCGACACCAACGGCAGAGCCAGCAGCAGCTAGAATAAATCCAATTCGCGATGAAAAAGCAGGAGATTTTAGGGCCATTTTTGTTATTTCTTATTGTTGTTTTAATGGACGAGCAACTTAGGCGGTAAGCTCACCGCGTAAGTTGGTTTCTAATAGATTATTGATTTCTGATTGTGACAGGTTTTGAGACAACAGGTAGTGAAGTTTGGTTAAAGCCGCTTCAACCGTCATGTCATGGCCACTTACTACGCCGACTTTTGCCAGTGCATTGCCCGTTGCATACCCGCCCATGTTCACTTTGCCTTTGAAGCATTGGGTGCAATTAAGCACTACCGTACCCTGTTCAATTGCACGTCGCAAGCTCGCCAAAAGCTGTGGGTCTTGTGGGGCGTTGCCCACCCCGTAGCTTTGCATGATCAGCGCTTTAACAGGCTGTTGGAGCATGTTATCAAAAATAGCGGCCGAGATGCCCGGGTACAAGGTGACGACACCAATAGCCTGCGGGGTTACCGGGGTAAGACGTAGTGGTTCCTGACCCAACGCATTCACTTCACCGGCTTCGACCGATATTTGAATACCGGCGCGTAATAGCGGTGAAAAATTGGGCGAATCGAAGGCATTAAACCCATTGGCGTCAGCTTTTGTAGCCCGATTCCCGCGGTACAGTATGTTGTTAAAAAACAGGCCGACTTCGTGAATTGGGTAATTCGCTGCAATGTATAAGGCATTGAGTAGATTCGTTTGACCATCCGAGCGCAATGCAGCAAGTGGAATTTGGGACCCCGTAATAATTACCGGCTTGGCCAGATTTTCGAACATAAACGACAGTGCTGAGGCTGTGTAGGCCATGGTGTCGGTGCCATGGAGAATAACAAAGCCATCGTAGTCCATGTAATGGCTGCGGATATCTTCGGCAATGTGCTGCCAGTCTGCTGGCGACATGTCCGATGAATCCATTAAAGGGGTGTATTCATGAATGGTAAATTCAGGCATTTCCTCGCGATAGAATTCGGGCATACGCTGAACACATTCGGTTAAGAAACCAGGCACAGGAATATATCCCTGTGCCGATTTTTGCATTCCTATCGTGCCGCCCGTGTAGGCGACGTAAATACGTTTTTTAGTCATGAATTACCGCAATGGACAGAGTTCGCACAGTGCATAAACACCGTTTGGATCGTTAAATTTGTCCACTAATTTAACTTCCTGCCAAACACGTTGCAATTGCATTTCAATCGGTGAGTGATTTTTCTCGACAAGTGAACTTGGCAAAATCACGCTAGCCTGACCAAATAAGTCACGCATGAACTGTTCGCGTACCGACAACTCAGGCTCAATGACTTGCACGTCATACTCAACAATGTCAGCAAATTCAGCTGCTGCACGAATTGCATCATCAAGCTCGCCAAGTTTATCAACTAAGCCATATTTCTGAGCTTGCGCGCCAGTCCAGACACGACCTTGCGCTACTTGATGCACGGCGTCATAGGTCATATCACGACTTTCAGCAACCATTCCAACGAAATCACGATAGAATTTCTCGATGGTTAGCTGCACCATTTGTTTTGCTGAATCGTCGAGACCACGCGTGATGTCTAACACCGGCAGGTTGGTGGTATGGTAGCCATCGTTGTACACACCAATTTCAGCCAGTGAGTTTTCGATGGTAAAGAACATACCAAACACGCCGATAGAACCGGTAATGGTCGATGGTGACGCCCAAATTTCATCTGCGCTGGCTGCAATCCAATAACCGCCTGAGGCTGCAACGCTACTCATGGATGCTATCACTGGTTTGCCAGCCTTTTGCAGTTCAAGTAATTCCTGACGGATAACCTCAGAAGCGAAACCGCTGCCGCCTGGGCTGTCAATACGCAACACCACGGCTTTCACTTGATCGTCAAGGCGCGCTTTGCGTAATAATTCAGCTGTGCTATCGCCGCCAATTGACCCAGGCTTTTGATGACCATCGACAATCACACCACGTGCTACCACCAACGCAATGTTTGCACGGTCAGTTTCTTCCGTTGGATACGCCTCACCATTGAGTGATTCCAGATAATTTTCATGATCAATTTTACGCCAGCTTTTCTCGTCTTTGTCGAGGCCTGTCAGGGTAATCATTTCTTGACGGAATTGTTCGCGCGAATAAAGCGCATCAACCAAGCCCGTGGCCACTGCCATTTGGGCAAAATCGTTGTCATGCTGTTCAATGGCCGCTAAAACGTCGTTGATGTCACCAGAAAGCATACTGGCATCAATGTCACGTCGTTCTGCTAAGTCGGTGATAAAAGTCTGCCACAGTTCGTCATACAACACTTTGTTGGCTTCGCGAGCTTGCTCAGACATATTATTACGGGTGTAAGGTTCTACCGCTGATTTGTAGGCACCGACTTTGAATACGTGGGTGCTGATTTTTAGTTTTTCCAGTAATTCTTGGAAATACAAGCGATACGAACCATAACCTTCGAACATTAACATGCCAAGTGGGTTCAGATAGATTTTGTCGGCGTGAGCTGCGATATAGTACTGATCTTGCGAATACGCGTCTGCGTAGGTCATTACCGGCTTTCCGGTTTCACGAAACTGCAATAACGCCTCGCCGAGTACCTGCATTTTGTTGAGGCCGCCCCCCGCAAAACTGCTTATATTTAATTGGATACCGCTAATGCGATCATCGGTTGCCGCATGTTCAATTGCGCTAACCACATCGTTGACGAGGACTTCTGCTGGGGCACCGCTGCCGCCAATCATTTCATCAAAAAACGCATCAACCGGATCAACCCATGTTTTTTCTTCAACTAAACGACCGTTTAGTTCCAACACCAGCACACCGTTGTGCGGCACACGAATCGGCTCTTCGTCAGCGGCAAATAAGCTGATGACAACAATAAGAACGATAAAAAACACGATATTCACAATGATTTTGCGAATCGTGTTTATCAGACCGAAGAGTTTCTTGAATACCGAAGCAGTCCCGCTCATACGTAGAAATCCCAAATTTAATGACAGATGCCATGAAGATTACAGTAGAATTTTCCCAGAAACCAGTAAGACAATGTAACAGAGCGTGATCATTTGCTAAGCTAGCTGCTGGAATAAATCTATCGCTTTGCTTCATTGCCTTGAGGATTATATGCACGCTCTGGAACTGCTTACACAACGTTCATCCATGCCACGTCTCATAGAGCCTGGTCCAACTTCAGAACAATTTGACTTGATGCTCAAAGCCGCTGGGCGGGCACCAGACCATATGGCCTTGATGCCTTATGAGTTTATTGTTTATGACGGCAGCAACAGACAACAGCTTGGTCAGGTTTTTCAGCGCGCGGCAGCCAATAAAGGTGTAGCCGAAGCGCAGGTGGTACAGGCGAGTCAACTGCCGTTGCGGGCCCCCTTAGTTATTGCGGTTGCAATGAAGTATCAACCCCACGATAAAGTGCCGCGTGATGAACAGTTAGCAAGTGCAGCTTGCACCGCATTACTTATGCAGCAAGCAGCCTTCGCGCAGGGGCTTGGTGCAATTTGGCGCACCGGCTGGTTTGCGGAGGATGAACAGGTAAAGGCTGAGCTTGGTTTATCGCCGGACGATGCCATTGTTGGTTTTCTCTATGTCGGTACTCCGGCGGTTCCTACGCCAATAAAGCCCGATAAAGATATCCAAAGCAAAGTTCGTTTTCCTGAATAATGGGAATAAAAAAACCAGCCGAAGCTGGTTTTTTTATGCGTGTTGACAACTAAAATTCCGCAGATTTTGGGGCCCGCGGGAATGGAATCACATCGCGGATGTTACCCATGCCGGTTACATAGGTAACCAAGCGTTCAAAACCTAGCCCAAAACCAGCATGTGGAACGGTGCCATAGCGACGCAGGTCACGATACCAGCTGTAATCTTCAATCGGTAGGCCGAGCTCCGTCATACGAGCGTCGAGACGTTCCAGGCGTTCTTCACGTGCGCTGCCGCCGATAATTTCGCCAATACCCGGTGCCAACACATCCATTGCCGCAACCGTTTTGCCGTCATCATTCTGGCGCATGTAAAACGCTTTGATATCTTTCGGATAGTTTTTCAGCACAATTGGGGCACCGACGTGCTCTTCCGCTAGATAGCGTTCGTGTTCCGACTGTAAATCAGTTCCCCATTCTACGGGGTACTCGAATTTCTTACCGCAGTTTTGCAGAATTTCCACGGCGTCGGTGTAATCCATGTGCACAAACTTGTTGCTGACCACGTGATGCAAACGATCAAGTACATTCTTATCCACGCGCTGTTGGAAAAACGCCATGTCGTCAGCGCGTTCTTCAAGTACCGCATTGATACAGTACTTCAGCATATCTTCTGCCAAGTACGCGATGTCGTTTAAGTCAGCAAATGCAACTTCAGGCTCGACCATCCAGAACTCAGCCAAATGGCGACTGGTGTTCGAGTTTTCGGCGCGAAAAGTAGGGCCGAAGGTATAAATTTTGCTTAAGGCACAAGCGTAGGTCTCGCCGTTTAACTGGCCGGAAACGGTTAAAAATGCTTCTTTACCAAAAAAGTCTTTGCTGTAGTCAATCTGGCCTTCATCAGTGCGCGGTAAGTTCATCATGTCTAGCGTAGAAACACGGAACAGTTCGCCAGCACCTTCGGCATCAGATGCTGTAATAATAGGCGTTGACACCCAGAGATAGCCGCGTTCATGGAAGAAACGATGTAGCGCTTGCGATAAACAGTTACGAACCCGCATGACAGCACCGGTTATATTGGTGCGCGGACGTAAATGGGCAAATTCCCGCAAGTATTCCATGGAGTGTGGTTTTGGTGACATCGGGTAAGTGTCTGGGTCTTCAACAAAACCATAGACATGCAGCCCGGTCGCCTGAATTTCGAAGCTTTGACCTTTGCCAGCAGATTCTGCCACGGTACCCGTCACGGCGACACTACAGCCTGTCGTCAACTTAAGCACTTCGCTCTCATAATTATCGAGATTATTCGGGACAACCGCCTGAATTGGATCAAAACACGAACCATCATGCACGTTAATAAATGAAATGCCTGCTTTTGAGTCGCGACGGGTACGAACCCACCCGCGTACAGTCACTTCATCACCAACGGCAACTTTTCCCGATAAAACATCGACAATTGTAGCGAAGGACATGGGCCTACAAACTCCGTAAGTTAGGGTATAAAGACAAAATAGGCTGATATGTTACCTTGCTTTGCGTCAGACTCAAGAGAAAATCACGCAGATGCCGCAAGCCTGCACATGGTTTGGGTTAATTGTGTCAGTTGTGATGCTGAAATCAGGAAAGGCGGCATCACATAAATAAGCTTACCGAAGGGGCGAATCCAAACCCCATTATCAACACACAGTCGCTGAGCCTTAGCAACGTCAACTGGTTCATGCATTTCAATGACACCTATCGCGCCAAAACAGCGCACGTCAGCAACCTGTGGGTAAGCTTTTGCCACTGCAAGTTCCGTACGTAACTGCGCCTCAATGGCATCCACTTGTTGCTGCCATGGGCTGTCCAATAGCAGTTTTAAGCTGGCAGTGGCGATTGCGCAAGCGAGCGGATTGCCCATAAACGTTGGGCCATGCATGAAGGTGCCACCGGCTGGGCCTGCACTAATGCTGTCAGCGACGGTGTTGGTACAAAGTACCGCCGCTTGCGTCAGGTAGCCCCCGGTTAACGCCTTACCAATACACATAATGTCCGGCGTGATGTCTGCATGTTCACAGGCAAAGAGTTTGCCGGTACGGCCGAAACCTGTGGCAATTTCGTCAGCGATTAACAGCACTTGGTATTTATCGCAGAGTTCACGCGCACCACGCAAATATTCGGGATGATAGAAACGCATTCCTCCTGCACCCTGAACGATTGGCTCCAGAATAAGAGCTGCTAATTCGTGCTGATGGTTTTCAAGAAGCTGTTGCAGCGGCAATAATGCTTCGGGGTGCCACATATCGTCCGGGCCAATTTCTGGTGTTGGCGCGAAGAGTTGCTCGCGCAGACTGCCTTTAAATAAGCTGTGCATGCCATTCACGGGGTCACATACCGACATCGCCGCAAAGGTGTCGCCGTGATAACCGCCCCGAATGGTTGCCATGCGATTTTTATCGGGCTGGTTGCGGCTAAACCAATATTGCACCGCCATTTTTATTGCAACTTCCACAGAAACCGAGCCGGAGTCAGCCAAAAACACTTTGCTGAGGCCTTCGGGAACAACCTTTAGCAAACTTTGGCAAAGTTCAATTGCAGGCTGGTGGGTAATGCCGCCGAACATGACATGACTCATACTACTAATTTGTTTGGTGGCTGCCGCATTTAATACTGGGTGATTGTACCCATGTATTGCTGCCCACCATGACGACATACCATCAACCAGTCGGGTACCATCATCGAGAATAAGTTCACAACCTTCGGCTCCAGCCACTGGATAAACGGGCAGCGGATTGTTGAACGAGGTGTAAGGGTGCCAAATGTGATCGTGATCAAAACGTAGGTCGTCTGTTGTTAACATTGATTAAAAAGTAACCGTTTGTAATTTAAAATGTGCATTTGAAGTTGACAGTCTAGGTAATCTCCGTACCCTGTGCAATATCTAATCTTCAGCAACCCGAATAAAAAAGGACATTCAACATGTCAGCAACGATTCGCCATGATTGGCAAATCCAAGAGATTGAAGCGTTATTTGCGCTGCCATTTAATGATTTGTTATTCCAAGCACAACAAGTACACCGTCAAAATTTTGATCCGAATGCGGTTCAAGTGAGCACGTTGTTATCAATAAAAACCGGAGCTTGCCCTGAGGACTGCAAATACTGTCCACAAAGCGCGCATTATCGTACAGACGTTGATAAAGAGCGCTTGATGGCAGTGGAAAAGGTTTTGGCGGAAGCCAAATCAGCCAAAGAGCAGGGCGCAAGCCGTTTTTGTATGGGTGCCGCATGGCGAAACCCCAAAGACCGCGACATGCCTTATGTGATTGAAATGGTTAAAGGTGTGAAAGAGCTTGGCTTGGAAACGTGCATGACACTGGGCATGTTAAGCCCGCAGCAAGCGCAAGTGCTCAAGCAGGCAGGACTTGATTATTACAATCACAACTTGGACACGTCACCGGAGTTTTACGGCAAAATCATTACAACACGCACCTATGCTGACCGCTTATCAACCCTACAAAATGTTCGCGATGCCGGTATGAAAGTTTGTGCTGGGGGGATTGTTGGTATGGGTGAGAGTCGTCGCGATCGCGCCGGATTATTGGCACAATTGGCAAACTTACCGCAACACCCAGAAAGCGTGCCGGTGAATATGCTGGTCAAAGTTGAAGGGACCCCCTTTGCAAAGCTGGATGATATGGACCCGTTCGAATTTGTTTGCACCATTGCTATTGCGCGCATTCTGATGCCGCAGTCGTTTGTGCGCTTATCTGCCGGACGGGAATCAATGAGTGATGAACTGCAGGCCCTTTGCTTTATGGCCGGCGCTAACTCGATTTTTTATGGTGAACGGTTGTTAACGACAGCCAACCCTGAAACGAATCACGATCTCGCTCTGTTTGAACGCTTGGGATTAGAGCCTATGCCTCATGGTGATTACAGCGATGAAGTGCATCAGGCTGTTATAAGTGATGCGGTTGCCGAGCAACAAGAACCCGTTCGCTATTACGAAGTTCGGTAACATTAACAATGCAAATTCAGGGCGTTTTACAACGGCAACTTGAATTACGCCGTCAGCAGCGCAGGCACCGTAGTCTTTCGGTTGCCGCCGCTGCGCGCGATTTTTCGGCGAACGATTACTTGGGTTTGTCGCAGCACTCTCAAGTGCGCGCTGCGTTTCAACAAGGCATACAGCAGTGGGGTGCTGGGAGTGGTTCATCGCCCCTAGTGGCCGGTTACCAAACGCCACATGCCTATTTACGGCGACAACTCAGTGAATGGCTCGAACGCGATAATGTTTTACTGTTTAGCAGCGGGTTTAGTGCAAATCAGTGCACCATGCGTGCTCTCGCGCCATTGTACGAGCGCGTAGTGTTAGACCGCTTAAGCCATGCATCACTATTGGATGGTGTGCGTGAGCAGCGCCACTGGAAACGTTTTGCACATAATGACGCCGCGCACGCGAAAAAACAGCTCAAGCCAGAAGCTACAAATTTAATCGTCACCGAGAGTGTGTTCAGCATGGATGGCGATAGTGCACCACTGTCCGAGCTGGCAGCTTTGGATGCCGATTTATGGGTTGATGATGCCCATGGTCTGGGTATTGTCGGGCCGGAAGGCCGAAGCGTTGGCGGCCAATTCAGTCAGGCGCAAGTCCCATTAGTAACGGCTACCTTTGGCAAGGCTCTCGGTGTGATGGGTGCGGCATTGGTGGGCACCGACAGTGTGACTGATTATTTAGTGAATTTCGGCCGTGAATTTATTTATTCTACTGCCTTTCCAGCTGCGCAGGCGGCTGCCGTTAGTGCTGCGATTAAGATAGTTCAGAGTGCCGAGGGCACGCAATTACGTCATCAACTGGCTACGAATATTGCGTTATTTAGTGATTTGGCGGCACGCGCCAATATTCCGCTGGGGGATAGTCGTCATGCCATTCAAACCTTGGTGGTAGGAAGCGATGCGAACGTGATGCGCATCGGTGAAGCATTAAGTTCGCAGGGGTTTAAATGTGGCACGATTCGCCCACCCACGGTGCCAGAGGGCACAGCACGGCTTCGCATAACACTCACGGCTCAACATCAGGAAGCGAACATTCGTGCTTTTGTCGCTGCATTGGCCGATTGTTACCATCAGTTAACCGAAACACAGGCAGTTTGAACGATGCTGGCGCAAAGTAACAACGCTCATAAAAGTAAAATTGCCCAACATTTCAGTAAAGCTGCCACGAGTTACTGCGATCACAACTCATTGCAACGACAATGTGCAGAAACATTGCTGCAGATGTTACCGCAATATACCGGTGTAACGGTGGATGCCGGCTGTGGCCCCGGCGTAAACACGCTGGCGCTGCAACAACGTGCCAGTCACTATATTGGATTAGATTTTGCGGCGGGCATGTTGCAGCAAGCACAAGCAGGGTATGCCGACGGCTGTTGGGTGCAGGCTGATATTGAAGCATTGCCTTTTGCGGAACGTTGTATTGACACCATTTATGCGAATTTAGCGGTGCAGTGGGTGACTGATTTATCCAAGACCCTGCAACAGTTAGTTGATTGTTTGAAACCATCTGGGCGCGCGGTGGTGAGTACCGTATTGGACGGTTCTTTGGCGCCGCTGGGTAGTTGCTTTCAACGGGTTACTGGAAGCGAACGGCATAATAAGTTTATCAATACTCGACAGCTTGATGCGTACTTAGGGAGCTTGCGCGGGGTAACGTGGCGTTGCACACAACAAAGCATTGCCGTGCCATATCATCAGGTTCGCGACATGCTGCATGACTTAAAAGGTATCGGGGCTAATTATACAATGCAACAAACACGCGGGTTGACCAAGTCACAGCTCGGTGCTGTTGAAACAGCCATGGAGGCGCATCGGAGCAGCGATGGTGTGCTGTACTTGCGCTGGGAAATCGCCTTTATTGAATTAATCAAAGATTAATTATAATTGCTTTTTAGTTGGGTTTAAATGAAGAGAATTTTTATAACAGGTACTGATACCGATGCCGGCAAGACAACGTCTGCTACCGCGCTTATCCATGCGCTACACAATCATGGTCGCAGGTGTGTGCCATTAAAACCGGTAGCTGCTGGCGCTGATGCAGTTGCGGGGCAATTGCGCAATTCGGATGCGTTGCGATTAATGGAAGCCTGCGATATCGCGGTATCCGTAAGCGCATATCAGCGGGTTAACCCATTTTGCTTTGCGCCACCCATTGCACCGCATATTGCTGCGAATCAAGCCGGTGAAGCCGTTACTTTAGCTGCATTAGTGCAACATACAGAAGCGGTGGCAACAGCGAATGCCGATGTTTTGATCATTGAGGGCGCGGGTGGTTGGCTAGTGCCGTTAAACGATGCGGTGAGTTTAGCTGATTATGCACAAGAAGCCGCTGCAGAAATTGTGTTAGTGGTTGGTATGAAGCTTGGTTGCTTAAACCATGCGTTGCTCACCGCAATCGATATTGAACGGCGCGGCCTGAAGTTAGTCGGTTGGATAGCCAACCAACCACAGGCTAAACCAATGTCGGAATACAACGCCAATATAGCTACGTTAAAGCGGTTACTTCGGGCCCCGTGTTTAGGCGAAATTCCTTATTTGCCAGAGGCCCATGCTGAGCAATTGGCTGATTTTCTGAACGTTAATTCGCTGCTTTAAGCCACTGACTGCAGTCTTGCTGAGGTGCTAGCTCGTGTTTTTCGCCGTTTAAGAATACGAATCCTGGTGTATTGCCCTGATAGCTCATGGTCTGATTTGAGATTCTAAGCGCCGTTCCTTCAGGAATAGCCACTACTGGCGTGGTTGGTTCAAGCACCATAAATTCAGCCAGGCGCTGATCACGGGTTTCGCCATGAAAACCAGGTGGTTGATAGTCGGTATAATGCGGGTTGAGTTGAAACGGCACCAGTTTAAGTGCAGTAAACGATGGTGGTTCAATGATCGGCATGTCATTGGTGGTACGAATGCTTAACCCGGCGATATTCGAACCTGCGCTCCAACCAATATAAGGTGTGCCGCTGCTCACTGCAGTTTGGATAGGCGCTATTAAGTTAAAATGATAAAGCTGCTGAAGCAGGTGAAAGGTATTGCCACCGCCAACCATTATGGCTTCAGCTTCGGCGATTGCTTTGGCCGGGTCTGCGGCGGTTTCAATACCAGTTACTTGAATGTTTCGTGGTTTTAATGCAGTTGCAACTTTTGCGGTGTAGTCCGCATATGACATTGTTACACCTGCGTATGGGATAAAGAGAACGTTTCGGGTTTCGCAAAGCGTGGCGATGGGGTCAAGACATGGCGCTAAATAGTCACTTTGTCCGGCGCGTGAGCTACTTAAGAGTAATATTTGCGCAGATTTCATTCGGTTCTCCTGATTACAGCAATAGATCATGCATATTTTGCAGCTAGATTGGTCCATAGCTTAACAAAACACGTAATAAAAAACATAGCAAAAGCCTTGTAATTAAGGGCTGACGCCCTTATAAATCGGGTAGTCGTTGGAGTCATTACGAGGTTAATGAAAATGTTGCGGATTGTTCTTTTTTTGGCAACGAACTTAGCAATTCTTTTGGTACTTGGTGTGGTTATGAATTTGGTGCTTCCAGCACTCGGTATCGAACCCTCGCAATATCAAAGTTTGTTTATATTTGCCGCTTTATTTGGCTTTGGTGGTGCGTTTATCTCGCTGGCTATGTCAAAATGGCTGGCGAAACGCGCGGTTGGGGCGCATGTTATCACGCAACCTCGTAACAGCACCGAGCAATGGCTATTCAATACCATTGCTCGCCAAGCTCAAAAAGCTGGTATTCCAATGCCAGAGGTAGCAATTTACGACTCGCCCGAGCCCAACGCGTTTGCTACGGGCGCAAGCAAAAATAATTCGTTGGTAGCTGTTAGTACAGGTCTACTGCGGGCAATGAATCAGGACGAAGTTGAAGCGGTTCTTGCACATGAGATTAGCCACATTGCTAATGGCGATATGGTGACACTGACCTTGATACAAGGTGTGGTGAACACTTTTGTAATATTTTTTGCGCGCGTGATTGCTGGGGTTATCAATAACGCAACTCGCAGTAGCTCGCAAAACGGTCAAGGGCTGGGCGGCTTTGCTTATTTTGGCATTGTGATGTTGCTGGAATTGGTATTTGGCATTCTCGCAAGCGTCATTGTAATGTGGTTTTCGCGTCATCGAGAGTTCCGTGCCGACGCAGGATCTGCAGCACTCGTGGGTAAGCATAAAATGATAGCTGCATTAAAACGTTTGCAAAACGGACAAGAGTCAACGCTCGACGGCTCCATGTTGGCTTTTGGCATTCAAAGTAAGCGCAGTTTTAGCGAACTTTTTATGAGTCATCCACCTTTAGCGAAACGTATTCGAGCGCTCGAACAACTTTAAAATTATAAGGATAATCATGACCAATTGGAGTGCCCGCAGCTGGAGGGATAAACCAATCCAGCAACAGCCTAGCTATGCGTCGTTACCAACGTTGCAAAGCGTAGAGCAGCAACTGAAAACTTTTCCGCCGTTGGTTTTCGCAGAAGAGATTCGTGCGTTGCGCACCCAATTAGGCAAAGTAAGTCAAGGTCATGGATTTCTGCTGCAAGGTGGCGACTGTGCGGAAACGTTTAGTGATTTTACCGCGCCGAAAATTCGCGATACCTTCAAAGTTATTCTGCAAATGGCGGTGGTGCTAACCTTTGCTGGCTCATGTCCGGTAACAAAGGTCGCTCGCATGGCAGGGCAATATGCCAAGCCACGTTCAAGCGATTTCGAAACTGTTGACGGTGTGTCACTTCCCAGTTATCGCGGTGATATTATTAATGCTGCAGATTTTACTTCAGAAGCCCGTGAGCCTGACCCACAGCGAATGATCAATGCCTACCATCACTCGGCAGCAACGTTAAACTTGTTGCGCGCGTTTGCGCAGGGTGGTTTAGCCGATCTACACAAAGTACATAAATGGAACATGAGCTTTGTTGAGGCTAATCCGCTTAAAGAGCAATATTTACGCGTTGCTGAGCAGATTCAGTCTGCACTGAAATTTATGGAAGTGTTGGGCATTAACGCGCAAAGCAATGCCACCATTCACGAAACGCAATTGTTTACGTCACATGAAGCGTTGTTGTTGCCCTATGAAGAGGCACTTACGCGCACCGATACACTCACTGGGCTCCCGTATGATTGTTCTGCGCATATGGTATGGATAGGCGAGCGTACGCGGCAACTTGACCATGCGCACGTTGAGTTTATGCGAGGTATTCATAACCCGCTGGGCGTTAAAATAGGTCCAACAACAAGTCCTGACGATGTGATGCGTTTGCTTGATGTGCTCAATCCGGATAATGAAGCAGGGCGGATGACGTTCATTAGTCGCATGGGTGCGAATACGTTGGCCGATGCGTTGCCAGCAATTGTTCGCCGAGTGAAAGCAGAAGGGCGCCACGTCGTGTGGTCGAGCGATCCAATGCATGGCAACACAGTGAAAGCCGAAAATGGTCTTAAAACGCGTAATTTTGATGCCATACATCAAGAATTGCGCCAATTTTTCGCGGTTCACCAAGCAGAAGGCACCTATCCTGGTGGCGTTCACCTTGAAATGACGGGTGAAGATGTTACCGAATGCACCGGTGGCGCCTATCAAATAAGCGAACGTGACTTAACCCAAAGGTATCGCACGCAATGTGATCCTCGCTTGAACGCTGACCAAGTGTTAGAATTAGCGTTTCTTGTTGCTGATTCATTGAAAGAAGCACGCCAAGGCCGCGGTTAATCCAGACATTTTCGAGGTTATAGTAGTATATGTCACACTCTGTTGAGCAATTTTTTGATAATCTTTGGAACGATTACGTTCAGTTAACACCGTCAGCTGCGAAAGTTCATCAAGTACTTGGGCAGGGCCGGTCAATCATTAACGATCATGTTGCTTTTCGTACGTTCAACATTGCACCTGTGCGTTTAGCTGCATTAGCTAAACACTTTGAAGATATGGGCTATAAAGCTTCAGGCGACTACGTGTTTGAAGCTAAGAAGCTGGTGGCCAAGCATTACGAACACAGCGATCCTCGGTTACCAAAAATATTTATTTCAGAGCTGCTGGTGGAAGAGTTTTCACCGGAGTTGCAACGAATCGTGAATGCCTTGGTTGCACAAGTTGACGCGCAAAGCGTTGCAAAACCAGAGTTTTTATACTCCGGTGCGCATTGGCAAATCAGCAGTACCGATTACGAACAATTGCTTGAAGAAAGTGAGTATGCGGCTTGGATGGCTGCTTTTGGTTTTCGAGCGAATCACTTTACCGTGAACGTGAACGAGCTACCAGACTTCGAGTCACTCGAACAAGTGAACGCAACGCTTAAAGAAGCCGGTTTTATGTTGAACACTTCAGGTGGCGAGATTAAAGGTTCGCGCGACGTGTTTTTAGAACAGTCGTCAACCATGGCCGACCATACCGCGGTGCGCTTTAGTGATATGGAAAAAGTAATTCCAAGCTGTTTCTATGAATTCGCAAAGCGTTATGAGATAGCGCCTGATCAGCTCTACACTGGTTTTGTTGCAGCTTCAGCCGACAAAATCTTCGAGAGTACCAATGCGCGTGCGCAGAAAGAGCAGGACGGCAACGCTTAAAAGCGATGCCGTTCGAGATTCGTTTCAGCCAGTATTTTGGCAGCAATCTCTTCCACTGAAAATCGGGTAGAGTCGAGAAACGGTATGGCTTCGCGGCGGTACATTTTCTCGACTTCCTGCAATTCATAGCGGCACTGTTGCATGGATGCATATTGACTGCCTTCGCGGCGCTTGCTGCGAATTTCATGCAAACGCTGCGGATCTAACGTTAATCCATAAATCTTGTGACGATGAGGCTTAAGCACCTTAGGTAGTTGCAAGTTTTCCATATTATCGTCTTCAGTAAGCGGGTAGTTCGCAGCCTTAATGCCGTAATGCAGTGCCAAGTACAGGCTGGTAGGTGTTTTACCGGTACGTGACACGCCCAGCAAAATAATATCTGCTTCGCCGTAATTTGACACGTTACTGCCATCATCGTTGGCAAGCGTGTAGTTCACTGCATCAATACGAAAATCATAATTTTCACGTTCGTCATTATTTTCTTGTATTCCATGCGTACGGTGGGTTTTAGGCTGTGCGGCCATGTCGAGTTCTTTACTTAAGGGCGCAACAAAGTAGTCCAGGAAGTCATAGCAACTGCCACGGCTTTCAGTGATAACGCGCTTTATATCAATGCTGACAAAGGTATGAAATATAATTGGGCGTTCACCTGACTCTTCAAATGCTTGATTTATTTTACGCGTTGCCAACTCAGCTTTTTCGATGGTATCGACAAAAGCTAAGGTTTTATGGATAACTTTAAGTGGAAACATTGAGAGCATTGCTTTGCCGAAAGCTTCGGCGGTAAGGGCCGTTCCATCGGAAATGTAAAAGATTGTGCGCATGTTAGCGGTATTCCCAGCAGATAAAAGTGGATAAGATGTTAACTTGTGCAGCCCCAATGTGTAAAATACATTGCCAATCGGGCAGTCAATTTTGTGACTGTGTCACGCCTAAACTCCACGAGGAACTCACCGTGCAGAATAACGTACAAGATTATGTGCTTTGGTATGATCAATTAGGGATGAATGATGTTAACCGTGTCGGCGGTAAAAATGCATCACTTGGGGAAATGATTAGTCACCTGGCTGGTGCCGGGGTCGATGTTCCCAACGGCTTTGCAACCACCGCTGAAGCATTTAATGAGTTTCTTGAGCAAAGTGGTGTGAATGAACGCATTCATGAAATTCTCGATGACCTTGATACTGACGACGTTCGCGCCTTGACTGAAGCCGGCAAAAAGATTCGTCAATGGGTTATCGAAACGCCTTTTCAAGCGGAACTCGATGAAGCAATTCGCGCGGCCTATGAACAGTTGAGCGGCGGTAATAGCGAAGTGAGCTTCGCCGTACGTAGCTCGGCGACTGCCGAAGATATGCCAGACGCATCGTTTGCAGGGCAACAAGAAACATTTCTGAACGTGCATGGCATTGACGCGATCATGGAAGCGATTAAGCATGTGTTTGCCTCGTTGTTCAACGATCGCGCTATTTCGTATCGTGTACACCAAGGTTATGACCACCGCGGTGTAGCGTTGTCAGCGGGTATTCAGCGCATGGTACGCAGTGATATTTCGGCATCTGGTGTGATGTTCTCGATTGATACAGAATCCGGTTTTGATCAAGTGGTATTTATAACCTCGTCATACGGTTTAGGCGAGATGGTGGTGCAAGGTGCGGTAAACCCTGATGAGTTTTATGTGCACAAGCCAACACTGAAAGCCGGACGCCCGGCCGTTTTACGCCGCAATCTCGGCAGTAAAAAGATACAGATGATTTATTCGGATGCCACTGATCACGGCAAGCAAACGTCTATTGTTGATATTCCAGCTGAACTATCAAACAAGTTTTCAATCACCGACGCAGAAGTTGAAGCGTTAGCGCGCCAAGCAGTAATTATTGAACAGCATTATGGCCGTCCAATGGACATTGAATGGGCAAAAGATGGCGTTGATGGCAAGCTTTACATCGTGCAGGCGCGTCCAGAAACGGTGCAGTCGAATAAGAATGGACAGGCTCTTGAGCGTTATGCACTGAAATCGAAAAGTGACGTTGTGGCAGAAGGTCGTGCCATCGGTCAGAAAATTGGCGCTGGTGTAGCGCGTGTTCTAAACAACATTTCTGAAATGGACCGAGTGCAACCGGGCGATGTATTGGTAACCGACATGACCGACCCAGATTGGGAACCTATTATGAAACGGGCGTCCGCGATAGTAACCAACCGCGGTGGCCGTACGTGTCACGCTGCCATCATTGCGCGTGAGCTGGGCATTCCTGCGGTTGTGGGGTGTGGCGATGCCACTGACCGTATCGCAGCAGGCGCTCCGGTAACCGTTTCATGCGCCGAAGGTGACACCGGCTATATCTATTCTGGTGAGCTTGAATTTGACGTTACGACGTCGGATGTGGGTGACATGCCTGCGCTACCATTAAAAATTATGATGAACGTCGGTAATCCAGATCGTGCTTTTGATTTTGCGAGTTTACCGCATGCAGGCGTGGGTCTTGCACGGTTAGAGTTCATTATTAACCGCATGATTGGCGTGCACCCGAAAGCGCTTTTAAACTTTGATCAGCAGAGTGCTGAGCTGCAGCAGCAGATTCGGGGTTACATGGCGGGCTACGACAGCCCACGTGAATACTACGTCGGTAAGCTCACAGAAGGTATTGCAACACTGGCAGCTGCGTTTTCACCAGAGCGCGTGATTGTGCGGATGTCCGATTTTAAATCGAATGAATATGCCAATCTGATTGGTGGGCGTCAGTATGAACCCCATGAAGAAAATCCGATGCTCGGCTTCCGTGGCGCAGCACGTTATATTTCGGAAGATTTCCGTGATTGTTTTGCGATGGAATGCGAAGCCATCAAGCGGGTTCGCAACGACATGGGCTTAACGAACGTTGAAGTGATGATTCCGTTCGTGCGTACCTTAGAAGAAGGGCGTAAAGTTATCGAACTACTGGCTGAGCAAGGCCTGGTGCAGGGCGAAAACGGTTTGCGTGTCATTATGATGTGTGAATTGCCATCAAATGCTCTGTTAGCTGAAGAGTTCCTTGATATTTTTGACGGCTTCTCAATTGGCTCGAATGACTTGACTCAATTAACGCTTGGTTTAGACCGTGACTCGGGGGTTATCGCCCATCTGTTTGACGAGCGTAATGAAGCAGTTAAAGCCTTACTTTCAATGGCCATTCAAGCGGCTAAGAAAAAGGGCAAATATGTTGGTATCTGTGGCCAAGGCCCTTCAGATCATGCTGATTTCGCCGCATGGTTGGTTGAACAGGGTATCGATTCGGTATCGCTGAACCCGGATACGGTTATTGAAACGTGGCTCTATTTGGCAAAACATCACAGCTAAGTTGTAGGAAGGTCAGGGCGCTTTATGACGGAAACTCGATCAGTATTACCGATATTTACCGCATATGAGCGCCTTGAAGCGCGTATCGAAACGGTTTATCAAGATTATTTGCTTGCACTTGATGCGCAAGGTTTCGATGGCGACATTGATGCGACCTATGGGGGGCGCATGGTGGCTGCAACGGATAACAGTATTTATCAGCAGGCGCCGCAAGCGGTACTGTACCCGCGCACCGTGGCCGCATTGCAGCAGGCGCTGCAGGTTGCCCAGCGCGATAGCTTTCGTGGAATTCAATTTGCGCCTCGCGGAGGCGGCACCGGTACCAACGGTCAGTCGTTAACGGCTGGTATTGTGGTTGATCTGAGTCGTTATTTCACCGATGTCACTGAAGTCAATAAAGCCGACCATTGGGTGCGTTGTCAAACGGGTGTGGTGAAAGATGCACTGAACGACGCGGTGCGCAGTGAGGGGTTGTTCTTTTCTCCTGATTTATCTACCAGCAATCGCGCGACCATAGGTGGCATGATCAATACCGATGCGTCCGGGCAAGGCTCATTGGTTTACGGTAAAACGAGTGATCATATTCTTGAGTTAACGTCGGTATTAATCAACGGCGATTGCTTGGTAACGCGGCCAATTTCGCGTGCTGAAGCTGAAGATAAAGCCCAGGGCCAAAGTTTAGAAGCCGCTATTTACCGCCAGGTACTTGCAACCTGCGTCGGGCAGCGCGCTGCCATTGACGATAAATTTCCAGCCTTAAATCGGTTTTTGACTGGCTACGACTTAAAGCATTGCTACAACCCTGAGCAAGATACGATTGATTTATCGCGCTTGTTAGCGGGCTCTGAAGGTACTTTAGCTTTTATCTGTGAAGCGCGGCTGAATTTAACCGAAATTCCAAAGCACAAAGTTCTGGTTAACGTTAAATACAGCGACTTTCAGGCCGCACTTCGCAATGCACCGTTTTTGGTGCAGGCGCGTGCAACATCTGTTGAAACCATTGACAGTAATGTGCTTGATTTGGCCCGTAACGACATTATTTGGCACCAAGTAGCTGAACAATTGCAGGATGTTCCGAATCAAACCATGCGCGGTATTAACATGGTGGAATTCACCGCAGTAAACCAAAGTGAGATTGATACCAAAGTACAGGAACTTTGTGGGCAACTGGATGCATTGATCGCTGATCAACCGGATGCCGGTGTGATTGGCTATCAAATTTGCGCTGATGCCCAGAGCATTCAAACCATATACGCCATGCGCAAAAAGGCAGTGGGCTTGCTAGGCGCTACGAAGGGCCGGCGTAAACCTGTCGCTTTTGCCGAAGATACAGCAGTACCGCCTGAGCATTTAGCCGACTTTATCGACGAATTTCGTCACTTGTTAGATGAATACGAACTGCATTACGGCATGTTTGGTCATGTTGATGCAGGCGTGCTGCATGTGCGCCCGGCGCTCGATATGACGAACCCGGAAGATGAAAAGTTACTGCGTGTGATCAGTGATAAGGTTGCTGTGCTTACCGCTAAATATGGCGGTTTAATGTGGGGTGAACACGGTAAGGGCTATCGTTCTGAGTACGCACCAACATTTTTTGGTGAAGCGCTCTATGGTGAACTGCAAAAGATTAAGGCAGTATTTGACCCTGATAACCGGCTCAACCCGGGAAAAATCTGCACGCCTTGGGGCTCAGATGCTCGTCTCGTGTCGGTAGATGCAACCAAGCGCGGTGCTTATGATCGGCAAATACCTATTCATGTTCGCGATAGCTTTAATGACGCCATGAGCTGTAACGGCAACGGTCTTTGTTTTAATTATGATGCTGATTCGGCAATGTGCCCGTCATTCAAAGCCACTGGCGACCGGCGTTATTCTCCCAAAGGGCGGGCTACGTTGATTCGGGAGTGGCTGCGGTTGAGTAGCGCACAAGGTTTTGACCCATCAGGTTTACCGCAGGGTAAACAAGCCAACTTACTACAAGAAAATGCCAGTTCGGTACCTCATGATTTTAACCATGAGGTGAAGTCGTCCATGGATGCTTGTCTTGCATGCAAAGCATGCGCAAGCCAATGCCCCGTAAAGGTCGATGTACCGCGGTTCCGAGCACGGTTTCTGGCGTGGTATCATCAGCGCTACCGGCGCCCAATTAAAGATTATTTGGTAAAAAATGTCGAGCCTATTGCGAAAAACATGGCGAAGTTCCCAAAGTTTAGCAATGTCCTGACGCATAACCCGATAAGTCGCTGGGTTACCGAGCGCGTAGTGGGGTATGTTGATGCGCCTAAACTTTCAACGCCAACGGCAGCGCAGCGTTGGCGTAAGCTGCAATGGCCAAGCTATACCGCTGAACAATTGACACAGTTAAGCGCAGCCGACCAAAAAAACTTAGTGGTTCTGGTTCAAGACCCGTTTACTAGCTTTTATGAAGCCGACTTACTTGAGGCATTTGGCACCGTTGCGGAGCGCCTTGGCTTTAAGCCGGTGTTGTTGGAGTTTGTTGGGAATGGTAAGGCGCAGCATGTTAAGGGCTTTCTTGATGCATTTACTGCCACAGCAACGCGCGTGACGCAACAATTGAATCAGGTTGCAAACTTAGGTTTACCCTTAGTTGGGCTTGATGCTTCGACAGTGCTTTGCTTACACGATGAATACCGTGAATATGTTACCGATGAGCAAAACTATCGCGTATTAATGGCTCATGAATGGTTAAGTGACGTATTGCCATCCCGTGCCGAGCGATTAAGCTTAGTGGCACCTAGGCAACCCATGCAATTGCTCAGTCATTGTACGGAACAAACCGCATTACCGACGGCGGCGAAGCAGTGGCAGCAGATATTTGCTACGTGGCATGTGCCGTTAAATCTTGTTGCGACTGGTTGTTGCGGTATGGCAGGCACTTACGGTCATGAATTGGCGCATCAGGAAACCAGCACGAAGCTTTACGATATGAGCTGGAAAGCCAAGGTAGAACAAGACGTCGTCACGCTTGCGACGGGTTTTTCGTGCCGCTCGCAGGTTCACCGAATGAGCACAAAAAAGCGGGCATTACACCCGCTTCAATGGCTTGCTAATAACTGCGCTTAACGCGCAGCTTTAGCGTTGGCAATAACTTCTCGCGCCATCTGGTCAGCAATTTCGCCAGTTGGACGCTGTTCTTCAGCTGAACGGGTAAAGATTTGATCGAGTGTGTCGTAGATATCACGTACACGCTTATCAGTCTCTGCACGGCTCATATTCGCAGCTTCACTACAAACGTGGATAACACCACCGGCGTTGATGACATAGTCAGGGGCGTACAAGATACCCATGTCCATGACAATCTTGTCGTGAGCAGGCGTTGCTAATTGGTTGTTTGCGCTGCCGGCAATGATTTTGGCCTTGATAAGTTTTAAGGTGTCATCATTGATAGTCGCGCCAAGAGCGCACGGTGCATACACGTCAACGTCTAAGCCATAGATTTCATCCAGGCCAACAACCGTGGCTTTCAATTCAGCTGCCGCACGGGCACAGGCTTCTTCGTTAATGTCTGTTACGAATAATTGCGCACCTTCTTTCGCACAATATTCAGCAAAGTCGTAACCAACTGCACCAAGACCTTGAACGGCGATTTTGACACCATTCAAATCGTCGCTACCGAACTTGTGTTTAGCAGCCGCTTTCAGCCCTAAGTACGTGCCTAACGCCGTGTGTGGCGATGGGTCACCTGCTTTTTCAGCGGTGCCAGCAACAAAATTTGTTTCTTCAGCGACGTAAGCAATGTCACTGGTGCGAATATTTACGTCTTCGGCAGTGATATAACGACCACTGAGCGAGTTCACAAAACGGCCATAGGCACGCATCAACTCTGGCGTTTTAATCGTTTTTGCATCGCCGATGATTACGGCTTTGCCGCCACCAAGGGGAAGGCCCGCCAAGGCGCTTTTATAGGTCATACCGCGTGATAAGCGCAGTACGTCAGTTAATGCTTCGGCTGATGAAGGGTAGTTCCACATGCGGGTGCCACCAAGTGATGGACCAAGCGTGGTGTCGTGAATAGCAATAATTGCTTTTAAGCCTGTTTCTTTGTCATGACAAAACACGACTTGCTCGTGTTGGTCGAACTCTTTGTGTTCGAATAGAGACATTCTAGGTAATCCTCGTTCATCCCAAAAAATTGCGCGAACATTAGCATTTTGATCTGTATTTCGCTAGTGAATTACCGAAATAAACTGTTAACGTTTACGTAAACTGTTGCAAGCTAAGTTTACAGTCGGTAAAACCGTTGCGTTTAAGCCAAATCTCGGTAGTATAACTGAACGATTTAAGCGTATATGTTAACCATTTTAAGCAGTAGGGCGAGACAAAATTATGGCAGAACAGCCGCCAAAAATGACCGAAGAACAAATTTCAGAATGGGTTCGTGCGCAATTTCAGGCCGCGAACAAATACCTGGCTGAGCAGGGCATTATTACTGATCGTATTCTTTCGAAAGATAGCCGGTATCTGGTGCCACACGTGGCAGTATGGAAGTTTACTACACAAGATAAAAAGACATTGTGGGTAATTAATGGCGATGTGCCGACCGATATTATCGGTGACAAGGCCGCAAAAGATGCGCGTGACGCCATGCGTTATTTTGCATTGCGTTGGCAGATGCAGGCCGAAGGCGTACTGCAGCAAGCAACCAATGAGCCTGAACAACAAAAGTACGCCCAGTATTTGATTAATCGCGCCGAAAATTTGTATCAGCTATCTGAAAGCAAAGAAATGTGGCAGCAGCAAGTCTAGTCTTGCTGCGCAATCACATCAATTACACCGTTATTAATAAGGTCGCGGCATAAAGCTACGGCCTTTTTATTTTGTAACACGGGTATCAAGTCGGTTAGCGCGGTGTCTTGCCATAACTCGCCAATAAACTCGGCAAGCGGCAGAACATCATTGTTTAATGGCCACGATTCACCATTTGCATAAAGCTGATCAGCGTTGGGGCCGATCAAGATCCGCGCTCCCGGCGTGCGCGCGATATACACATCGGTAGGCTGGCTTAATAGTTCAACGAGCTCTTCGGCTTGAATGAAACCTTCGGGCTGCGGCAATGGTCGTTTGCTTTGCGACAAAACTAATAGCATGGCATGGTCGAGATCAATGCTGCTCATCGAGTTCAGCAAAAACTCACGTACATGCTGCAGCTGTTCGGCTGTTACATGATGTGGCGCACCATAACTTGATGCCTGTGCGTCACGGTAGCGCGGTAGCTGTACATCATTTAACTGACTTAGCATATCGGTTACCGAAGCACCCAATTCTGCTGTGTTGGGTGCGCGAAAACCCACCGAATAATTAATGCTGGGTTCTAAAGCGACGCCATTATGCGGGCAACCGGCAGGAATATAGAGCATATCGCCGGGCTCGAGAATTGCATCAATTATGGGTTCAAATGTATCCGCAAGCTGTTTCAAATCGGGATGCGGGCAAATTTCATTAGCGGCGCTAACGCGTGCACCAACTTGCCAATGCCGGCGGCCACTTCCCTGAATAATAAATACGTCGTATTGATCAAGGTGTGGGCCAACGCCACCGTGTTCTGTGGCAAAACTAATCATCACATCATCGATACGCCAGTCAGGCAAAAATCGAAATGGCGCGATGAGTTGCTGAACTTCTGGTACCCATTCGTTCACAGACTGAACCAAGAGTGTCCAACCAGCTTCACCAAATTCATCATAGGATTCGAAAGGCCCGTGGGTAACGTTCCAAGTGCCGGCGTGATTCTCAATTACCCGAGAATCAACACCTTCTTCAAGCGCCAGCCCAGCGAGTATTTCCGGTTCAATTAAGTCATCAAAGTTCTTAAAAGCACCGCGGATTAAACGTGGGTGTTGCTGCCAACTTTCGCGCAGAAAATTGGCATGATCGATATTCAATTTCAAACTCATTCGCCCAGCTCATCAACAAAAGCAATCGCACGGCCAATGTAGGTGGCAGGTGTCAATTGTTTAAGTTCAGCTTTGGCTGCGGCTGGCATATCAAGACTGTCAATAAAATCAGCCATTGCAGCTTGGTTGATGCGTTTACCACGGGTTAATTCTTTTAGTTTTTCATACGGTTTTTCAATACCGTAGCGACGCATAACTGTTTGTACGGGCTCTGCTAATAATTCCCAATTCTGATCCAGTTCACGTAATAGGTTATCCGCATTCACTTCAAGCTTGCTAATACCTTTCAGGGTGGCTTGATAGGCAATAAGTGCGTAGGCAAAACCAACACCCAGGTTACGCAGTACGGTAGAATCTGTTAAATCGCGTTGCCAGCGGCTAATGGGCAGCTTTTGGGCTAAATGTGTCATCACCGCATTCGCCAGGCCCAGGTTGCCTTCTGAGTTTTCGAAGTCGATAGGGTTAACTTTATGCGGCATGGTTGATGAACCCACTTCACCAGCGATTGTGCGTTGTTTGAAGTGATTCAACGCAATGTAGCCCCAAACGTCGCGATTAAAATCAATGACAATGGTATTAAAGCGGGCTACGGCATCAAATAATTCCGCAATGTAGTCATGCGGTTCAATTTGTGTGGTATAGGCATTCCAAGAGAGCCCTAACGAGGTTACAAATTGCTCCGATACCTGATGCCAATCAACGTCAGGGTAGGCCGCGATATGGGCGTTATAGTTACCCACTGCACCGTTTAGTTTACCCAGAAATGGCACTGCAGTTATCTGGTCAAGTTGACGTTGCAAACGTACAAACACGTTCGCCATCTCCTTGCCCATGGTAGTTGGTGTTGCCGGTTGCCCATGGGTGCGCGCCATCATAGCCACTGACTTATGTTCAACGGCTAACCCACGAATGGCGCTGGTGAGTTCCTGCATGCTCGGTAACATGACGGTATCCATTGCCGCACGCAGCATTAACGCGTGAGATAGATTGTTAATATCTTCAGAGGTGCAGGCAAAATGAATAAATTCACTTACAGCGTTTAATTCGTCGTGTTCAGCAACTTGCTCTTTCAGATAGTATTCAACCGCTTTCACATCGTGATTGGTGGTGCGCTCAATGTCTTTCACGCGCTGCGCATCGTGTTCAGAAAAGTTATCAATGATGTTCTGCAAAAATTGGTTTGCTGACTCAGATAGCGCTGGAACTTCACTGATTTGTTCAACCGAAGCCAGTTGCTGCAACCAGCGGATTTCGACAATCACGCGGTTGTGAATAAGACCAAACTCACTGAAAATAGGGCGTAAAGTCGCTGCTTTACTGCCATAACGGCCATCAACTGGAGATAAGGCGGTGAGTGAAGATAAGTTCATCATGATAAAGGCTCCGAGTGCTCACGTAATTCGCGCAAGATTTGTTGAGCAACGCGCACCATGCGTTGCCGTGAGAAAATAAACTGACGGCGCTTGCCGTCAAGCTGACGCCATAACACCGCGTTTCGCACACCAGCTAATAGTAAGGCGCGGATCAGGTGTTGATTACTTGGCTGATTCAAAAATTCTTGTTTGCCATTGATTTTTAATGGCTGCCCAAGCGGTGAGATAACATCGCTATAGGTACTTCCCATGCCCGCAATTACGGTGTCGTCAGCAAACTGAAACTCATGACGCTGGCGATGCAGCTGTTGTAGCCGTTGGCCCAACTGATCAAGTGCCTTTGGATTGCGTTGTAAACGCCGCTCTAACGCCAATATGCCAACAACATAGCGCGTTACTTCAACGTCTTTGTCTTTCGTTGCGCCAATTTGTTGTAATAAGCTCTCTAAACCTAAGCGCAACTGGCTAAGATCTGGATACATTTCAATCACGGTAGTGGGGTTCTGATTGAGTACGCTGTCAATTAATACACGTGTTGCCAATGGGTCGCGCACGCTGCCAAAGCGGGCCACTTGCTTTACGGCTGCGGCTGCTTGCGTTAATGCCGCTAATGCCACCACGCGTTCAAACCAAGGATCACGTTGCAGGCGTGCAATATCGATCACAATAACACCTCATGACTGGCAAGGCGTTGTTCGATAATACCGCCACCGAGGCACACATCACCTTGATAAAACACGGCTGACTGGCCAGGTGTCACTGCGGCAACGGGTTCATTAAATTCAACGCGTACTTTGCCATCATCAAGCGGCGTAACGCGACACGGGATATCGTGTTGGCGATAACGCGTTTTGACAACACAATCAAACGCTTCAAGGTGTGGTTCGCGGTCTACCCAGTCTAATTGACCTGCAATTAAACCGGTTGATAATAAGCGAGGATGGTTTTTACCTTGCGCAACGACAAGCACATTTCGTTCAACATCTTTATCGACCACATACCAAGGTTCGTCGCCGGCATCAGCTAAGCCACCTATGTGTAAACCTTTGCGTTGACCCAGAGTGTGATACATCGAGCCTTCGTGTTGCCCCAGCACTGTGCCGTCAACTGATTCGATAACACCAGGCTGCGCGGGTAAGTACTGTTGTAAAAAGTCTTTGAATTTGCGCTCGCCAATGAAGCAAATGCCAGTGGAATCTTTCTTGTCTGCGGTAACCAACCCTTGCTGTTCAGCAATTCGTCGTACTTCTGGCTTCTCGATATCGCCAACAGGGAATAACGTTTGCGCGACATGGGTATGGGCGAGGGTGTACAGGAAATAACTCTGATCTTTGTTCGCGTCACGCCCGCGAATCAACTGAAATTTGCCGTTGTGTTCGCGTCTGCGCACGTAGTGCCCGGTGGCAATGTAATCGGCACCCAGCGCGCCCGCAGCGAATTCAAGAAACGCTTTAAACTTAATTTCTTTGTTGCACATAATGTCTGGATTCGGCGTGCGGCCGGCGCGGTACTCTTCTAAAAAGTACTCGAACACGTTATCCCAGTATTCAGCAGCAAAGTTTACTGTATGGAGTTCAATACCAAGCTTGGCGCAGACGGCTTCTGCATCGGCAAGATCACTTGCTGCAGCGCAATATTCGTCGGTGTCGTCTTCTTCCCAGTTCTTCATGAACAGGCCTTCGACCTGATAACCCTGCTGTTGAAGCAGATACGCAGAAACTGAGGAATCAACCCCGCCTGACATACCAACGATGACTTTTTTGCTAGCGTTTTCGCTTTGATTTACTGACATTTGTCCTAACTATACTCGCGATTCTTAATGGCCGCGGATTTTACCACACAGGAGGCTCTTCGCGCCACTCGCCTGGCTGCAAAGTACGTAATAGCCACGGCCCAATTCCGGCACGAATCAGTCGCAAAGTAGGGTGCCCAATAGCAGCTGTCATTCGGCGTACCTGGCGATTTCGCCCCTCACTGATTTTAATGCAGAGCCAACAATCGGGAACTGACTTCCGTTCCCGCACCGGTGGATTGCGTGGCCATAAATTCATGGGTTCATCCATACGGATAATTTCTGCGGGTAAGGTCATACCGTCATTCAGTTCAACGCCATCACATAACTGCTGTAGTGATTCATCCGTTGGAATACCTTCAACTTGTACCCAGTAGGTTTTGGTTAGTTTATGTTTGGGGTGACTAATCTTATGCTGCAATTCGCCATCATTCGTAAGCACCAATAAGCCTTCGCTATCTTTATCAAGACGGCCAGCAGGGTACACATCATTATATGGAACCAAACCTTTTAAGGTTGCTTCGCCGTCTTCCCCAGAGAATTGACTGACAACCCCATACGGCTTGTTTAATAAAATCAGTCGCGGATTCGCGGTGCGCGGCTTAGATGGTTTCGCGCTACGCCGTGAAAAACGGCGTTGGTTCGTTCCAGACTTCACTAAAACTCCTTGGCAAAAGGTGACCAATTGATATGAACTTGGTTTATTATCCCATAAGTGAGCTGTATTGCCATTGGTAACGCATGAATCGTTACCGTATAATCGCTGGCGAAAATCAACAAGGAGATTTTTCGCGTGTCTAATAACTCAAATAACACGACACCCAACTTACCAGTCGGGGACTTTGGCCAGGCGTTGCGTGGCGAGATTAAATTAACCATTGGGCAGTTGTTGCAGCGCTCGTGGGATATCACGTTGCGGTCACTGCCATGGATGCTTGGTGTGTTCATCGGTATTATGGCATTAAATTTCGTAGTTTCTGATGTGCTCGCATTGGTATTCCCATTCGACGAGCAGGTGCTTACCGACCAAACCGAAATTGACTGGGATCAGATTAATGTCGGTAACTTTATTGCGGGCAGTTTGCTGCAGGAACTTATATTGGCACCATTTGCAGCGATGCTGATTTATGTTGGCATGCTCAATGCGGCAGACCGTAATCCGTCGCTTAAGAAGCTGCGCGGCGTGTTAAAGTTTGCACCGCAGTTGGTGTTGGTGGCCTTTATTAAACTGTTTTTGACGGTTTTAGTGGCTGGTATTTTCGCGGCAATCGGGCTACTTCTTGGTGGTGCCTTCGCCGTGGTATTGGTCATGCTGGCAGTAATTTATTTGCAGTTGGTAATGATGTTTGCGGTACCACTAATTATTGACCGTGAACTCAACGCACCACGTGCGTTACTGGCAAGTTTCCTGGTGATCAATAAAGCGATGTTCCCCGTACTAGGGTTCATGGCGCTGGTTGTGGTTATTTGTGCGATCAGTGCAATCCCTTTGTTTTTGGGATTAATTTTTACGCTACCGATGGCGTTTAACGCAATAGGTGTTGTATACCATGCGCTTATCGGCTGCACCGATACGGAAATAGCGGAGTAACTATGCGATTTTGGGGATGGGGTGTTACAGCTTTATTGGTCGTGTTGGCAATCTGGTTGCCAACACGATTTCATCAGCAACCTGAACATTCTGAGCAAGTGGTTAGCGAACCTGCAGTTGTTGTGCCGACCATAACCGAAGTACCCGATTTTAATGACTTTACGGATGTAAGGGAAAAGAAACAGGCTTTCTTTGGCTATTTGGCGCCTATCGTTAAAGCTGAAAACGAAAAAATTGAAGCCGAGCGAAATCGTGCGCTTGAACTCAAAAATATCATTAAAAGCGCTACAAAACTGACCAAACAGCAACGCCAGCAACTTGAAACCATTGCTTCGCGTTACAACGTTGAAGTTGACTATGATGATTTAGAGGCCACCTTTGGGGTGTTGATGCGCCGCGTAGATGTGGTGCCTGAAGCACTGGTATTGGTTCAAGCTGCTAACGAGTCAGGGTGGGGCACATCACGCTTCGCCTTGGATGCGCTGAACTTCTTCGGTCAGTGGTGTTTTTCTCCTGGCTGTGGATTGGTGCCTGATTCGCGCGTGGATGGCATGAATCATGAAGTGCGTAAGTTTGACTCAGTCAATGCATCGGTGCGTAGCTATTTGCGTAATATCAATACACACCCGGCATACTTTGACTTGCGTCGATTACGTGCGGAACGGCGTAGCACTGGTGCTGACGTGAGAGCTTTAGACCTCACGCCAGGGCTGTTGAGCTATTCGGAACGTGGCGAAGACTACATTCATGAATTAAATTCAATGATACGTGTAAATCGCCCAATTATTGTCGATGTGCTTGAATCTAACTTAAATTCAGCACCCGAATAACGCCAGATTCATCAGTGAAACTCTGGTCGTCTGCTTCATCGCGATAATTCAAAAATGTGGTTGGCGTGCTGTGATCAAACGCAGTATCGCCATCACTGTTTTCTTCACCCGTTGCTTGAATTGATTTGAATTCAAATAACGCGGTATCCGCCAAATGCGAAGGCACAACATTCTGTAGTGCGCTTGCCATACTCTCAATGCGCCCGGGATACTGACGGTCCCATTGCTTGAGCAAGTCTTTAATAACTTTACGTTGCAGATTTTCCTGTGAACCACACAAGTTGCAGGGAATAATCGGAAAGTCCATATACTCTGAATACTTGGTAATGTCCTTTTCGCGCGCGTAGGCTAAGGGGCGAATCACCACATGCTTGCCGTTATCGCTGACAAGTTTTGGTGGCATTGATTTAATCGTACCGCCGTAAAACATATTCAGCATAAGTGTTTCGAGCATATCATCCCGGTGATGGCCAAGGGCAATCTTGGTGGCGCCTAATTCGCTTGCAACCCGGTATAAAATGCCACGGCGCAGGCGTGAGCAAAGCGAACAGGTGGTTTTGCCTTCAGGTATCTTTTCTTTGACGATGCTGTAGGTATCTTCTTCAATAATGCGAAAATCAACACCTTCATTTTTTAGATATTCGGGCAAGATGTGTTCAGGAAAACCGGGCTGCTTTTGGTCAAGATTCACCGCAATAATCTCAAACGTTATTGGCGCGACACGTTGCAAGAAACGCAGAATATCAAGCAGGGTATAACTGTCTTTACCGCCTGATAAACAGACCATGATGCGATCGCCATCTTCAATCATATTGAAATCTTGAATGGCTTGCCCAACGGAGCGGCGAAGTCGTTTTTTGAGCTTGTTAAAACCTTGCTGATTGGCTTGAGCCGTATTATTTTCTGCGCGCATAAGCACCTTCACTGAAACCGATAAAAAACGGCCGCGATTATAGCTTAATTGGCGACACAAATCCTTCCGGTTTTACTGCAAGTAGGTCGCAGTTTATCGATTCAATGACATGTTCTGCGGTATTGCCAAGCAATGCAGCCGAAAATCCAGTACGACCGATGGTTCCCAGTACAACCAGTTCAGCATCAAGTTCTTCAGCTAACTCTGGAATAACTTGTTCGGGCAGTCCTTCTCTAACGTGCTGATTCTGCGGCGATATATGAAAAGGCATGGCATGTTCAGCTAAAGCTATTTTGTGGTTTTCCTGAATGGTTTCGCGATAATTAGTGGTATCAAATTCAGGAATTTCAGCGGCAATGGTAATCGGCGCGCCTGGAAACGCATTCACCAAGTGCACGTCACTGTGCAGGCATTGTGCAAACTGTAATGCCGCCTCAGTGACAATGCGGTTTAAAGAACGATGGTGCTCATGTTCACCGGTGGTATGAATTGCAGCCAGTATTTTCCCGTGCTCGGGCCATTCGTGCTCTTTGACTAATAACACCTTGCACGGCGCTTTGCGCAGCAGATGCCAGTCTGTTGGTGTGAATAGCAGGGCGGCGAGGCCTTCGTGCTCATGGGTCGCTTTAACAATGATATCGTAGTTGCCTTGCATCGCGGTTTCAATGATGGCTTCAAATGGGCGGTTGTGCCATAAGATTTTCACGTCGTAGTCGATGTCGCGCGTGTTGTAGTCTTCGAGAATATCCTTCACCCATACCTCGCGATCGGTGATGAGGCTGTCACGCATACTATTACGCTCGTCGGCGGCTAACATCGTGGTCATTTCATACGAAAAGTCATAAATAGAAAGCATAAACGTAACGTGGGCACCACTAATTCGCGCTAAATGAAGGGCTCGATTCAGTGCTTTTTGCTGCTCGCGATCAGCGTCTAACACAGCGAGTATTTTTTTTACGCAACTCATAGTGCACCTCTTATATACCAGTCACTCAATGCGTTGAGTTTAGCTAACAAAAGGTTAAACAGCCAAGTTAGTTTATGAGGTGTAATTGACGCAAGGCAATAATCAATGTCCACAAGCCGTAAACAATCATTATCGCACCCATCAATTGTCGAAAACCTTTGGATTTGAGAAATTGCTGCAGACTATGACTTAACCAACCAAAGGCAAACATAGCAGGCAGCGTGCCGACGCCGAAAGCAGCCATGTACAGTGCGCCATTCGTTGCGGAACCGCTGACTGCGGCCCAGCTCAAGGCGCTGTAAACCAAACCACAGGGTAACCACCCCCATAGCATTCCAGCGCTGAATAGCATTGGATACGAATGACTGGCACGCATGCGTGATGCAAGGGGTTGCAGCTGCCGCCATAGTGGTTGCCCTAAGCGTTCGAGGTAACGCAAACCGAACCACCAATGCCCCAAGTAGAGACCAAACAAAATAAGGATGAACGCGGCAACTATTCGCAATCCAACTAAACCGTTCTCTGCAAATCCGGCAAGGTTGCTAACGGCAGCACCGATAAGCGCGCCTGCAATGCTGTAAGACACAATACGCCCGACGTTGTAGGTTAGTAGTTGAAGGCTATTTACACGGCCAGCAAAAGCGCCCGCGATACCGCCACACATCATGATGCAATGCCCTGCGCCGGCTAGCCCCATGAGTATTGCGGCAAAAATATCAATGGTCATCAGGTTCAGAGTTCTCGGGTTTCTTTTTTTGCGGCTGGTCATCAAGCAATATATTCATGCCCTGACGCTCGAGGTCTTCAAACTGATCACTACGAACGGCCCACAAGAAAACGCCAACGGCTATAAGTACGAATAGAATTGCGATGGGTATTAAAACGTAAAGACTGTCCATTAGCGATACAACCTTAGTGAATTAAGCAATACGATGAGTGAGCTCGCTGACATGCCGATAGCGGCAATATAAGGTGTCACGAATCCTGCCATCGCAACAGGCAGAATACCAATATTGTAAATTAAAGCCCATAGGATATTTTGTCGCAGTATTGTCCGTGCTTTTTGGGTGATGGTGCGAAATTCGAGTAACGCACTGAATTGATTTCGTAGCAGCACCACATCCGATGCGGTACGCGCCAAGTCAGCAGCATGGCCGAAGGTAATTGAAACATCGGCTTGTGCAAGCACTGGGCCGTCATTTAAACCATCCCCGATCATTGCAACTGGGCCGTCCTGCTGGGCTTTGGTTAAATGCGCGAGCTTATCCGCTGGCAGGCAATTGGCAAATACATGTTGAATACCCAGCTGATCTGCGACTTGTGTAGCAAGGTTGGTGCTATCTCCTGTGAGCATAATGACGCGGATATCAGCCTGTTGCAGCGCTTCTACCGTGGTTTTGGTGTCGTCGCGTAACTTGTCGCCAACATAAAACTCAGCCAATACTGCTGTTGGTGTGGCGACAAATACTTGCGCCAAATCCAACGTTGGCGTGAAAGTAGGGTGCCAGTGCTGAATGTATCTGAGACTGCCGAGTCGAATTGGTGTGGTGGTGTTTGTCGCTGCCAAATGTGGATGCCAAGTCGCTTCGATACCAAGCCCGGATTCATGGTGCACAGCAGAAACTTTCGCCTGTTGTTCGGTTAGTTGCTGCAGCGGCGCTGCTAACGGATGCTCAGAGGTAAGCTCTAACGATTGAACCAACTCTTTAATCGCTTCAGGTTGGTGCTCTGAGCTATGAAAGTGGGTGGCTTGCAGCGAAAACTCGCCGGTGGTTAAGGTGCCAGTTTTATCGACAAAGACGGTTTTTACATCAGGTAATATTTGCAACACATCTGCGTTTCGCAGCAATATTCCGGATTTATTCAACTTATGAATGGCACCTGTTACTGCTGTAGGGGCAGCTAAAGCGAGCGCGCATGGACAGGTGGCAACAAGTACCGATAAGGTGACCCAAAATGCTTGCGTAGGGTCTATTACCGTCCAAATCAAGAAGGTTGCTGCGGCCAGCATCAATATGCGTACCACGAATTTGCTTGCCATGCGCTCGGCGACGCGCGCCAGTTTTGGTTTGCGCGATAAGGCTAAGTCTTGTAGCTCAATAATACTCGCCAATACAGTTTGTTGCTGGGTTGCTGTAACTTTAATGCGAATCGGCTGTGTTTTGTTAATACTGCCCGCAAGAACAGGATCTCTTTCACGTTTCATTATCAACCTGCTTTCGCCGGTTAACAGGCTTTCATTTACGCCTGCTTGCTGCGTCAGTAGCTCGCCATCAGCTGGAATGGTGGCGCCGGGAAGTACTTGAATGATATCGCCAATTTGCAACTGACTAACCGGCACTGAGGTTAGTTTCGCCGCGCTATCTTCACGCTGCGCGATGGCGGGCAGCAGTTTAACCAAGTTGGCCGAGGCGCTGATTGCCTTTTGCCGCGCTAATAACTCGAAGTAGCGGCCAACCAACAAAAAGAAGGTAAACATAGCCACGGATTCAAAATACACTTCACCTTCGTTTATGAAGGTTGCGTAGGCACTTGCACCGTATGCTGACAGTAGGGCGACTGTAACCGGAACATCCATATTGGGTTGGCCCGCTTGAATGCTGCGAATAGCGCCAATATAGAAGGGTTGGGCGCTATAGAGTAATACAGGTGTTGCCATAAATAGGCTTATCCACCACATAAACTGTCGCAACTGCGGGTCAAGATCACTAACCACCCCGAAGTAAAGGCCAATAGCTAGCATCATTACTTGCATGGTGGCGATGCCCGCAACGCCTAAGCGCGTGACAAAGTAGCGGCGGCGCTTCTTGAAGGCTTGTTCTTGCGTTGCTGACTGAAACGGTAAAGCGCGATAACCGAGTTCAGCAATTGCTTGCAGAATTTGGCTGAGTTGGAGCTGATCATGGCGCCAGGAAATTTGCACGCGTTCGGTGGTGGCATTAACTTGAACGTGCTGAACACCTTTGAGGCGTTTCACGTGTTGCTCGATTAACCACGCACAGGCCGAGCAGGTCATCCCCTCGATAGACAAGCTAATAGTCCGAATTCCGTCGGTTTCACGCGTGAATTGCTTCTGTAGTTCGTGGTCGTCGTATGCTTTAAGCTGTTGCAACTCTTCTGGAACCAAAGGCACCTGAAGCGGGTTGCTGGTGTCTCGATAGCGATAAAAATGCAGTAAATCCTGTTGCGCAATAGTTTCTGCTACAGCCTGGCAGCCGTAGCAGCATACTGAATAGTCATGATCATCAATCGTCACACGGTAGCCACCGTCATTCGGCAGTGGCTGCAAACAATGGAAGCATTGGCCTTCCGGTGGCTGTGGTAACGAAGCACTCATGAATTAAACGCCGTAGGTTAACGGTTTTATTGCAAGCTCTCGGTAGGCGGGTAAATTCACTTGCTGTGAAACACGCCAGCTGTTGTCGAACGGGGTAATGGTAATGGTCCATTTACCTTCTTGATTGTTGAGTATCTCACCGCGGTAGACTCCTTGGCCATCCGCCGTTAAGGTTACCGAAAAATCTTTATCAGCTAAGGTGCTGTGATAAAAGCTTACGCGAAGCGCTGTTAACTGGCTTGGCGCGCCACTTGAATAAGAAAGTGTAAAACGGTTATCTGTTTGATTAAATGCGAACTCGATATTCAACGCTTGTGCGGCTTGAACTTTTTCAACTTGTGCATTAATGCCGCGGCCTTTCTTATAGTAGTCATCAACAACCATCGGGTTATCGCCATAACTGCTCGCAACGGTCAGCGTAATAATCATCGCGACGATAACTGAAAACGGAATGAGCATTAGGAACCACGGCCAAAACTGCTTATACCAAGGTTTTACCATGCGACATTGACCTCAATTTAATTCTAATTAAAAGAAAAAACCCCGCAGCAGCGGGGTCTTTAGTTTAGTCCTGCGAGAGCCCGTAAACGTACGAACTTATTACATGGATTTTATCCTCACCGAGAATATCTTTCCAAGCTGGCATGACGCCATTACGCCCATTGCGTAAGGTTTCTTCAATTGCGTCTTGTGAACCGCCATATAACCATATGTTGTCGGTTAAGTTTGGCGCGCCAAGCGCTTGATTCCCTTTACCATCCTGGCCATGACATGCCGCACATACCGCAAAGTTAGCCTCACCTGCTTTGGCAAGTTCAGGGTCAACTTTACGACCACTTAGGCCAATAACATACGTAGCAAGTTCGGTAATCTGTTGTTCATTGAACTGGCTTTGTGCCGGCATCATACCGTTACGACCTGCAATTAACGATTGTTTGATATCAGCAGGGGTTCCGCCGTAAAGCCAATCGTCGTCAGTTAGGTTAGGGAAGCCTTTACCGCCCATAGCATTAGAACCATGGCATTGCGCACAGTTTTGGATAAACAAACGTTGACCAATTTTAACCGCTTCCGGATCCTGCGAAAGTTCTTCAACGGAACGCTCAGAAAGCGCCGCGAAGACCGGACCAAACTTTTCTTCGGCTTGATCAATTTGGCGGTCATACTCAACAATTAAACCAGCTTCATGTGCTGCTTTAGTTGCTTGTTTTGACTCTTCTAAAGAACGCACATCCTGGTTTGAGCTGCTCCAGCCAAGCAGGCCAGCAAAGTTACCCAAACCTGGATACAGAGCTAAATATAAAAAGCCCCACACGATGGTGATCCAGAACAATATTGTCCACCAGCGTGGCATCGGGTTATTAATTTCCACGATGCCATCAAACTCGTGGTCCATTAACTCGCCTTCTTTGATACCCGTATAGTTGGTCATATTCCAGCGAAGAAGCCAGATAATACCGACCAAAAAGGCCAAAGTTAGCACAATTATCCATGCACTCCAGAAGCTACTCATTATTCTTCGACTCCTGTTTAGTAGTGTCCTTGGTTACTGACGATTTTTTATCTTCATCAAAAATAGAGTTGGCAGCCTCGTCAAAACGTTTCTTTTGACCTTTACTGAACGCCCACCAAACTACACCAATGAACAGTACGAAAACTAAAACGGTGTAAAAACTACGCCAAGTGATGTAATCCATCTTACTTAGCCTGCGTCAAGCCAGTTCCGAGCACTTGCAGATAAGCAATCAAGGCTTCCATTTCGGTTTTACCTTGCACTGCTGCCTGTGCACCGGCGATTTCCTCGTCGGTATAAGGCGCTCCAAATTTGCGGAATACTTCAAGTTTTTTTGCTGTTAATTCGCCATCAAGCGTATTCTCAGCAAGCCATGGGAAGCCTGGCATATTCGACTCAGGAACCACATCACGAGGGTTCATCAAATGAACGTAGTGCCATTCATCACTATAACGACCACCAACGCGAGCAAGATCAGGGCCTGTCCGTTTTGAACCCCACAAAAATGGGCGTTCCCAAACGTGCTCACCCGCAAGCGAGTAGTGACCATAACGTTCGGTTTCGGAACGGAATGGACGAATCATCTGGCTGTGACAGTTATTGCACCCTTCACGGATGTATATATCACGACCTTCCATTTGCAATGCAGTATAAGGTTCCAACCCAATTACTGGTTCGTTCGTTTGCTTTTGGAACAACAGTGGCGTGATTTCGACCAAGCCGCCGATTGAAATAGCAATAGTCATTAATACTGCTAACCAACCAACGCGCTTTTCAACGAAATCGTGTTTAATGTTTTTGCTCATTGAATCGACTCCTTACGCTGACTGAGTAGCTGTTGAGGCGGGCGCATGGGCAACTGCTTCAACATGTTCAACAGTTGGCTTGCCTGCGCGAACGGTGCGATACACGTTAACCGCCATTAAGACCATACCCGCTACAATAAATAGGCCACCAACAAAGCGGATGAACCAGAACGGATAGGACGCCACGACGCTTTCTGCGAAACTGTAGGTAAGCGTACCGTCAGTTGCATTCACTGCTCGCCACATCAGACCTTGCATTACGCCTGAAATCCATAGCGCAACGATGTAGAGCACAACACCTATGGTGTGCAACCAGAAATGAATGTTAATCCAACGTATGTTGTGCATTTGCGTTTGGCTCCACAAGCGTGGAATCAAATAGTACAACGAGCCGATGGTAATCATTGCGACCCAACCTAACGCGCCTGAGTGCACATGGCCAATTGTCCAGTCGGTGTAGTGTGAAAGAGCATTCACCGACTTAATGGCCATCATTGGACCTTCAAAGGTAGACATGCCATAAAACGACAATGAAACGATAAGGAAGCGCAAAATTGGATCGGTTTTCAGCTTATGCCATGCACCTGACAGGGTCATGATACCGTTGATCATACCGCCCCATGAAGGTACGAATAGAATCACCGACATAACCATGCCCAGTGACTGGGTCCAGTCAGGCAGCGCGGTATAATGCAAGTGGTGCGGACCGGCCCAGATGTAAAGTGAAATCAACGCCCAAAAGTGAACGACCGACAAACGATATGAATAAACTGGACGTTCGGCTTGTTTAGGTACGAAGTAGTACATCATACCCAAGAAGCCCGCAGTAAGGAGGAAGCCCACAGCATTATGGCCATACCACCATTGCACCATGGCATCCACTGAGCCTGCGTAGAGACTGTACGACTTCGTGAACGATACCGGAACGACCATACTATTGACGATATGAAGCACGGCTATCGTGACAATAAAGCCACCGTAAAACCAATTGGCAACGTAGATATGTGAAGTGTTGCGCTTAACCAACGTACCAAAGAATACAATAATGTATGCGACCCAAACGAGTGCGATTAAAATATCAATTGGCCATTCAAGTTCGGCGTACTCTTTTGAGCTGGTCAACCCCATAGGCAAGGTAATTACGGCGAGAACGATTACCGTTTGCCAGCCCCAAAACACAAAACTAGCCAACTTATCTGAGAACAACGCGGTTTTACATGTTTTCTGAACAATATAAAACGATGTTCCTATAAGTGCTGATGTACCAAATGCAAAAATCACCGCGTTGGTATGCAATGGACGTAACCTGGAGTAGGTTAGCCAAGGCGTGTCAAAGTTTAATTCTGGCCAGATCAGCTGGGCAGCAATAAATACGCCCACTGTCATGCCAATGATTCCCCAAATAACGGTCATAATGGCAAACTGCCTTACAACCTTTAGGTTATATTCAATCTGTAGTGGATTCGTTTGGCTCATTTTTGTTTTCCGCGTTGATGCTCTGAAAGTTTAAGACAGAGTAACGTGACATATAATAAGGTTGCCTGTCGGTTCCCATGTCGGTAGTTTGACAAACGCCGTTATTTTACGATTTTTACAGCAAGAAAAATAGGCTGAAAACAGGAAAAATGCGCGGTATACAGGCGCTTGGCGAATTTTTAGACAACTATTTTATTTCCTATTTTAAGGTCATTTATACCCACATGAAACATATGGTCATTATTTTCGTGCTTTGTAGCCTGATTATGTTAACCGCTTGTGAACAGCGAGCGCACAGGGTTGAGGATAGTTCAAATAAAAAAATCTTCCATAAAATTGATCCTGATCAACTCCAGGTGGAGCAAGAAATACTTGTGATTTTTGAAGCACCTGAAGCATTTCAACTGCAGCAGGGGCGGGTTGAAGGCGTGAGCATGTATATGGGCTATATGCCCGTTCAAGTGTCGCGGATAAACGCAACGCAATGGCAGGCTAAATTTCAGTTAGGCGCCTGTACTGAGCCATCAATGCGCTGGCGGGTTAGTGTTCCGTGGCAACGGAATGATGGAAACGAGCAGGGCGTTTATCGATTCGAATTTACGACCGAAACTAATTGAAACAAATATTACAAGTGTAAAGCTTATGCGCATGATATATTTTTAAAAATAACATTTGGCTACAAGGTGACTACATGTCTATTGCATTACTATGGATTTTAGTGGGCGTAGTGCTAATTTTGTCCGAACTCATGTTAACCAGCGTGGTTGCAGTGTTTCTAGGCATAGGTGCTATTGTAACCGGGCTTTTAGTTCACTGGGGATTGATTGAGGAAATATCAATTCAGTTTGCAGTTTTCGGAACTGTGAGCTTGGTAACATTGTTGTTGGCCCGAGGCCGTATAAAGCAGTGGTTTACGGGCTACACGGCCGATCATGATGAAACCAAACCTAATTTTCAACGTGATATTGGTGCGCGTGTTACGGTTGTGAAAGAGTTCAAACATGGCGCGGGCCGCGTTTTATTAAATGGGGTGCAGTGGGATGCTTTTTCGGAAGATGAATTGAAAGTCGGCGACACCGCATGGGTAATTGCTAATGAAGGCATTCAACTCACTGTGCAAAAGAAACGGATGCCCGTTCAAACGAAGGAAGGTAATTCATGAATGCTACTTTTAATGTAGAAACGGTATTAGCAATTGGCTTTGCTATTGCAGTTATTATTGTTGTTCTCAAGTCAGCCCGGATTGTTCCGCAACGCTCTAACTATGTCATTGAGCGGCTAGGCAAATATAACCGCACGCTTGATTCAGGCTTTCACTTTTTAATTCCTTTTATCGACAAAGTTGCCTATCAGCATACGCTAAAAGAAGAAGTAATTGATGTTGAGCGTCAGGCTTGTGTAACCCGGGATAATATTCAAGTTGGTATAAATGGTGTGCTGTATATTCAGGTGGTTGACGCACATAAAGCCAGTTACGGTATTAATAACTACCGTTATGCCGCATCACAGTTGGCGCAAACCACCATGCGCTCGGTGATTGGTCAGACTGACCTTGATAAAACGTTCGAGGAACGCGCAAAAATTAATGAAATAGTGGTTCAAGCGCTTGATGAAGCGGCCTCACCTTGGGGTATCAAGGTATTACGTTACGAAATTTCTGACATTGAGCTGCCGCTAAGTATAAAAGATGCGCTCGAACAGCAAATGCGCGCGGAGCGTGAACGTCGTGCAGCCATTGCTAAATCTGAGGGTGAGCGTCAGGCAATGATTAACGTATCTGAGGGCCAGAAACAGGAAGTTATTAACTTATCTGAAGCTGAAAAACAAAAGCAGATTAATGAAGCCGAAGGCCGCGCACGCGAGATTGAATTGATCGCGGTGGCTACAGCTGAAGGCCTGGGCAAAATTGCTATCGCAATTCAACAGCCTGGTGGCCAAGACGCCGTGAGTTTGCGCGTTGCTGAACAATACGTGAAAGAGTTCGGTAATTTAGCGAAAGAAAGCACCACGCTCATTTTACCTGCACAACTTGCTGATATTGGCAGTGCGGTTGCTGGGCTTACTGAGATTATTAAGAAAAAGAGTTAATGTAGTTTTCCTTTCCAGCGTAACTAAAAGGTCGTTCATCGAAGATGAGCGACCTTTTGTGATCAATTTTGCCAATATATACCTATAAAGCACAATCATTTTCATTGGGATATTATTTCATGCAGTTGTTTAATCGGTTCGTAATTATCGGAAGCTTCATTGTTATTGGCCTTACTGCGCCGCATAGTGCGCACGGGCAGCAATGGGGTGGCGGTGACCGAGCAGCGTTGGTGGTGATGCAACCGGTGGGATTTGAACGTGTGCAACGTAATGTTGAATCTGTTGGTTACGCTGAAGCGCTGCGTTCAGTCGCGCTTTATCCAGCGGTGGGGGATTTGGTGTTATCGGTAAACTTCAATCCTGGTGACCGTGTTAAGGCCGGCGATGTGTTGGTTCGTTTAGATGATCGCCAGCAACAGATTGACCTTGAACGATCGCGTATTCAACTCGAAGACGCTGAACGAACAGTTAAACGTTTAACCACGAGCCGCCAGCAAGGCGCAATATCGCAAAGTGAACTTGATGTGGCTGTTACTGCGCGTGATTTATTGAAAGTTGCGGTACGCGAAGCTGAGGTTGCTTATGAAGACCGCCAAGTACGCGCACCGTTTGATGGCATCGTAGGTATAACAGACGTTGAAGCAGGCGACCGCATTACTGAACAAACGATGATTACAACGTTGGATCAACGTGATGAATTGTATGTGGATTTTAATGCTCCGGAAGTTGCAATCGAAATGTTACAACAGGACGCAGAATTGATTGTACGCCCTTGGACCAGCCGTAACACCGATATACCTGCCGAAATCATAGACATTGACTCGCGTGTTGATGTCACCAACCGAACCATTCGCGTGCGCGCAAAAATTGATAATAGTAATGACCTCTGGCGGCCAGGCATGAGCTTTCGGGTTGCCTTGGCTTATCAAGGCGATAGCTATGCGGTTGTACCTGAGGCGGCATTAATGTGGAGCGCTGATGGCGCCTACGTATGGGTGGAAAAGGAAGGCAAAGCCCAGCGCGTTGAAGTGAATATTCAACAGCGTCTTGAAGGCCGCATCTTGGTGACTGGGAATCTACAACTGGGTGATAACCTCATTGTTGAAGGGGTGCAAAGCATTCGTCCAGGCCAGAGCGTTCGTGATGTAACGGACGCGGAGTCAGAGTCATGAAATTTGCGCCTCAACTGAACGATTTACCGTCGTTGGCCATTCGCCGGCCAATCTTAATTATTGTTTTAAATTTACTCATTATCTTGGCCGGTTACGCTGCTATTAATGGCGTTGAAGTACGCGAGTTACCTGATGTTGACCGTCCTATCGTTACGGTTTCAGGAAGTTTCCCTGGGGCAGCACCTGAAACCGTTGATACCGAGGTAACGAGTCGGCTTGAAGGTGCTGTGGCGCGCGTCAGTGGTGTCAAACAAATTCGCGCTTCAAGTGAAGAGGGTAGCTCACGTATCGTGGTTGAGTTTCGGCCGGGTATTGATCTTGATAATGCGGCCAATGAAATTCGTGAGGCAGTCAGCCAAGTACAACGGCAATTGCCAGAAGAAGTTGAAAATGTTGCAATAATTAAAGCTGACAACGATGCTCAATCGGTCGTTTCACTCGCTATTTCAAGTAAAACACTGGATTTAGAAACGCTTACAGAACGCGTTGAAACCGATTTAGCACCCAACTTTTTAAGCGTGCCCGGGGTTGCCGATGTACGCCTGAATGGCGATAGAGAACGCGTTCTGCGGGTAATACTTGACCCCTTAAGGCTTGCCAGTTACGAATTAACCGTAACTGACGTGGCCAATGTGTTGCGCCAAGCGCCATTTGATGTGCCGGCTGGCAGTTTAAAGTCAACCGACCAACAATTGATTGTACGTGCCGATGCGAGCTCCATATCGGTTGACGATGTGGAAAACATTGTGGTGCGTGATACGACCAGAATTGGTGATGTTGCAACCGTGTTTTTTGGCCCCGCGGACGCAAACAGCATGGTTCGCCTTGATGGGAAACCAGTCATCGGCTTGGGTGTGATTCGTCAAGCGCGGTCTAACACCATCGAAATTTCCGACGAAGTGCTTGCCCTCGTTGATAAACTTAAGCTGCAGTATCCGGAGCTTGAAATACAAGTCACCTCAGATGATGCAAAATTCATTCGTAGCTCGGTGGAAGAAGTCTTTATTTCACTGGCTTTGACCATTGCATTGGTGGTGGTCACGCTTTGGGTGTTTATTGGTTCTGGGCGCGCAACAATTATTCCAGCTTTAGCGATACCGGTTGCGCTTATTGGTTCGATAGCCGTTATTTGGGTGCTCGGTTTCTCCGTCAATATTTTGACATTACTCGCCTTAGTACTGGCGACGGGCCTTATCGTCGATGATGCGATTGTCGTTTCTGAAAATATTCAGCGCCGTCGTAGCTTGGGGCTTGGCGCTCGTGCCGCCGCAGTTATTGGTACTCGTGAAGTGTTCTTCGCTGTTGTTGCAACAACCGCTGTGCTTGTTGCGGTTTTTGTGCCAATTGCGTTTCTGCCTTCAACAGCGGGGCGACTGTTTAGAGAGTTTGGCGGTGTGCTGGCTGCAGCTGTCATCATTTCATCATTCGTCGCGTTGTCTCTGGTACCGGCATTGACCGCTCGATTACCACTTAAAGCTGCGAAGGAAACAAAGCTGCAGCGCTTTGGTACAAAATTGCGCAATGCGTATAGCAAAACCTTACATATCGCGCTCGATAAAGCTATTTGGGTATTTTTAGCGAGCTGCATTATTGCGGCCGCCGCCGCATATTTATACTTTCAGGTGGATAATGAATTAATGCCTGATGAAGACCGCGGTACAATTCGTATCTTCGCGCGCGGACCTGATGGCGTAGGTATCGATTTTATGGATCGCCAAGCCCAACAAATGGAAGAAATTCTGTTGCCGTACGTTAACGGCGGGGCGGTTGACAGTATCAACACCGTGGTTGGCCAATGGGATCCAAATTTAGTATTCATTACGGTGCGCCTTACCGATTGGGAAGAGCGCGACAAAAGCCAGCAAGACATCATTGATGAAATTAGTGGGCCGCTGAGCGAAATCCCAGGTGCACCAGCCCGAGCTTTTGGCTCAAACAGCCTGAACTTGCGTGGCCAAGGTGGTGGTCTCGAGTTTGCGTTAACTGGCGAAAATTACGCTGAAATATTCCGTGCAGCGCAGAAATTTACCGCGCGACTGCAAGAAGAATTGCCCGAAGTGGGTTACCCACGAATTTCGTATCAACCAACGCAGCCGCAGTTAAGGGTTAATATTGACCGAAAACGTGCGGAAGAGCTGGGCGTACCATTAAGTGATATTTCGACCACGCTGCGAGCCGCAATTAATGGGTTGGATGTTACTGATCTGAACATTGGTGATCAGGCTGTACCAATCATGTTGCAAGCGCAACGCAGTTTAATTCGTGATCCAACCGATATCATGAATCTGTATGTCGGCTCCCGTGAAACGGGTCTGGTGCCACTGTCGAGTTTAACCAACATTACCGAAGAAGGGGTTCCAGCCGAACTGGAGCGTCGCGCACAACGCCGCGCAATTGAAGTGGACATGGAGCAGCCGACGTCTATTCCATTAGAGGATGTGGTTGCGCAGTTACGTCAATTGGCAGCTGAGGAGCTGCCGAGTGGGATTGGCTTAGTGTTACTTGGTGAAGCTGAGGCGTATGAAGAAACATCTCGCGAAGTAGCACTGACGTACATTCTTGCTTTTATTATTGTATTTCTGGTACTTGCCGCGCAGTTCGAAAGCGTCAACTCAGCAGTTGTTGTTATGGCGACGGTGCCATTTGGTATTGCCGCAGCGTTTTTCGCGCTTTACGTGACGGGCACCTCAATCAATATCTTTTCGCAAATTGGACTGGTTATGCTGATAGGCCTTATCGCGAAAAACTCAATTCTCTTGGTCGAATTTGCCGACCAATTGCGTGACCAAGGGCAAAATGTACGTGAAGCCATTGAAAATGCGGCTGAAATTCGCTTGCGCCCAATAATGATGACATTGGTATCAACGCTACTGGGTGCGCTGCCGTTAATTTTATCGATGGGCGCGGGCGCGGAATCGCGCAACTCTATCGGTTGGGTTGTATTTGGTGGGTTAGCCTTTGCTGTTCTGTTTACGTTATATTTAACGCCTGTAATTTATTTGGCCTTGGCTCGCTTCACGAAGCCACGTGCTGACGAAACGAACCGACTCGAAAGCGAAATGGAAAAGGCAGGTGACATGTAATGAAAGTTCAAGCTACAGGGAATGTGCTCGGATTATTGGCTGGGTGGCTGTTACTCACGCAGCCAGCCAATGCCGAGGTTATTGATAGTGCCCAAAATGGGTTTACCATTGAATTTACGCGTGAAATTAATGCACCAGTTACTGACGTCTATGGTGCACTCACGGACAACATTGGCCAGTGGTGGCTTGATGCCCACACCTGGTATGGCTCTGGTAAAAACATGACGCTAACACCTGCCGCTATGGGGTGCTTTTGTGAGACGTTTGGTGACTCCGAAACCATGCACATGCAAGTTGCAAAGGTTGAGCCGAATAGTCTTGTTCGCTTACTTGGCGGGCTTGGTCCGTTGCAAGGCGAGGGCGTAACTGGCGTCATGGAGTGGCGCATGAAAGCCATTGCAGATAATCGCACTGAGTTTTCGCTGTTCTACCGCGTCGGCGGATACACTCCGAGTGATTTGAGTCAGTGGGCTGGTGCAGTCGATGGTGTACTGCAAGAACAAATGGGTGCTATGAAAAATTTCGTTGAGCGAGTTACCCAATAAAAACTGGCACTTACGTTTAACTCATCTAAACTTATCCCGTCTAAAAATTTTGATGGGACCACTATGTATTCACGACGCTTTCCTCGATTAGCCGCAGCCTTAACACTCTGCGGCTTATCTTCAGCGGCTTACGCACAAGAATCTCTGCCTTTATGTGAAACAACAATTAAAGAAGGCGCATTTACTTCAGAAGCGACCTTATATGAAGACGAGTATGATTACGTTTATGTGAGTATTTGGATTTCGCGTCAACTGAAAGATGGCACGACCATCGTAACAGACGATCCAGAAGCTGAATTTATCTCCCAGGTTGTTAATGCTTCAACGCTTAAGTTTAAATTCAATTACGATTCAAATGCCAATGGCGAGTGGGGGTATAGCCCACAAGTGGGCCAGCTTTGGTTGCCTGGGTTTTACACAACAAACGACCAAGGCGAGCGTTTAGAACATCAGGTGCAGGTACAAAGTTTTCGCGTTAAAAATACCGACTACAACGTAACAACCGATGCCGAGCATAACGGCAATTTTATGTACGATTATGAATTACCTCGTGATGCAATTACTGCAATGAACAATTTCTGGGTCATGAATGAGCCAGTGCAGGTGATTATGTCATTGTCTCCAAATTCACCAAGTGCTTATGTTACGGTTGATGATGCCGGTTGGCTGAAATTCAGTGAGCGAATTAATTCCAGCACCAAAGGGTTAATGGACGATTATGTTGCTGAGAAATGTGACCCCGAATACGCTTGCTTTTTTACAACGGCAGCGGTTCATAACATTGGTTTAAACGATGACTGTTGGGAACTAAGTTATTTGAGAAGATTTAGAGATACTGTTTTACAACGTACCGATGCAGGCCGACGTGCTATCGAAATCTATTACCAACAAGCGCCCAAAATTGTTCGCCAAATAGAACGACGCACCGATGCGAAATTAATTTGGTTAAAAACCTACTGGTTAGGTGTATTACCAACAGCAGCTCTTGCTCAACTGGGATTAAACGGATTGGCCGTTAAATATTATGAAAGATTATTTAATAAATTACAGAAATTAGCCCATTCATAAAATCGTGCGCTACGTGAAATCTATCCGAGTTTGCTTAGCGTAACCGCCAAATATTAAAAAAACAGGCTTATTTTCCATAAAAGTGTAAGTCATCACTTGTTCTACTCTTCATTCACAATAGTCTATTTAACATAATGTACATTATACGAAATTGATATTGGATGTAAAAAAGGAGGCCGCGGGCGAACTTCCCACGGCCTCTCATGTGTGCAATTAACTGCAGTCAGGCTACGACGGATTCGCTAGAAACGTCACAGCAGCGCCTATCGCCATACCGAATAGTAGAATCCCAACATAAACAAGCCACTGCTTGCCTAATACCGCTCGTTGCAGCTGTTGATCATTTCTACGCGGTACAACAAATAATTCTTCCCGTGTTATTTCGAATACTGCGCAAAGTGCCGATAAAGTTTCAGGAGCTGCGTTGCCGTCCTTCTCGATACGTTGAACCGTTCTTAAACTTACACCGCATGCTTCAGCAAGGTGTTGTTGGGTCCATCCGTGTTGGCTTCTAAGTTCTCGAACTTTTCGAGCTTGAATATCCATTGAATGCCCCTACGCGAAAAGTTTTACGAGATATGCGCTCAGCGCACCAAAAATTAAGCCTGCAACAAACATGATAAAGAAGGTTTTCCAGCCCAATTTGGTTTTATTAATTGCCATAGCGTGCTCATTGGTTTCAACGCGTTTATCGTCAATATATAAATGACAGGCAATTTGTCCTTTCCATATACTCACAACGTCAAACTCAACACGGTATTTGTGGCCATCAAGCTCAAACTCATGCCCACTTTTGAAGCGCCAGGATATTTTCGTAGAAACTTTACTGTCATCCACATATATTGTTTCGCGGCCACTAAACCCGCTGGCGTGTGCCGCTATTTCATGGTTGTTATGGGTAAAATAAAACCAAAATCCATTACGTAGAATGTCTAACATGCCAACAGTTTGTTCGTCTTTTTTCATTTTTTTATTCCTAGGTGTCGATAACAAGTTAGGTGTAAGTTACCGATAATCCTGCACCACCGTGACGACATTTAGCGGACAGTCATATAATTTGTCACATCTGTCGTATTCGTGTCGTATTTAACGCGCCGTGATATATTGTGCCATTCAGGCATATGATTCAACTGGGGTTATCGGGCTATGCGCTATTTACTTGTTGTTGCTTTGTCACTTTATTTTGCCGTTCTGACGCCGGCACAAGCGAACATATTTTTTAAGGTTTCTCATCCCGAACAGCAACCCACTTCGTATCTTTTCGGTACCATGCATATGGTTTGCGGTGTTGACATTGCAACGCCTAAGCCGGTTCTGAATGCGTTTGAACGTTCCCAGCAACTGGTTGTTGAAGTGAATTTAGCGGAGCCGGAGCAACAGCTCGCGCTGCAACAGAACGTGTTGCAACATCCCGCGGACTACCTTGAGCAAGCATTGAGTAACGCGCAGTATTTGCAATTAAAGTCGCTTGTTGAAGAAGAGTTAAACCTACCGTTTCAACAGGTATCAGCGATACGACCGGTATTTTTAAGTGCCCTATTTCTACAAAACTATCTGGAATGCGCAACAGCACCGTTACGGCTCGACGAATTTTTTACAGTTCAGGCCAACCGAACCGAGAAAATGATTGTGGGACTGGAGTCCGTTGTTGACCAGATTTCGCTTTTTGATGCCATTCCACTCGATTTACAAGTGACTGCACTGTTTGAGTTGGCCACTGAACCAAACCAAAGTAAGCAATCATTACAGCAGCTTGAGCAAGCTTATCTAACCGGTAACGGGCATGAAGTTTATCAACTTATTCAAGATCAAGATGACTTTGGCGATTACCAATATGGATTGCTTGATCATCGAAACGTACAGTGGTTTGAGAAGCTCCCTAAATTGTTGGCATCTCAATCGACTTTTATTGCCGTTGGCGCTGGCCATTTAGGTGGTTCAAACGGGCTTGTCGCGTTGTTAGAAAACGCGGGATATACCGTTACCCCTATTCCAGTCAGTTTTGTTAATCAAGACTAAGGGAATGCGTGGCGAGCATCGCTTACAGTGGTATCATGGGCTGTAACTTAAAGGGAGACAAAGAATGCGCATTGCTGCGGAAGCACTACAACCAAAAATTACCGAATGGGCCGAACAACGGCCAACCACCTCAGCACCAAGTGCGTTGGTTGGGCAGCAACGTGCGCTGTCAGCACTGCACCAGGCATTAAGCATAGCTGGTCGCTACGCGCATGGATATATTGTAACCCCCGCGGGCATGCGGACGCTTGATGTGCTGAATGAAGTGCAGAATGAACAACACTGGTTACATGCCAACAAATTTGACTGGGTATATGTATCAAACCCAGAAAGCGCCTATCAGCCGCTTTGCGTAAACCTGCCATGTGGAAAAGCCAATGATTTTCTCATTAAACTCTGGGAATTTTTACAGGCGGATGTATCTGTACGTGGCCCGTTGAAAGACTTTATTTTAGAAACTTACGCCAGTGAACGCGTTGCTAAATATATTGCGTTGATTGAAGATAAAACCTTTGACGATTTGCCCGGTTCTGAACTGGCGACAGTTATTGTAACGCACGATGAACATGAGCCATTCATGTTGTGTGATCGTGTTACTGAGTCGACCTTGTTTGGTAGCATTCGGTTACAAAGTGTTGAAGGAACTATTTCATCCGATCTTCACCTCATTGAAGCTGGGGCGGTGCTGAAAGCGAACGGTGGTGTGCTAGCCATTGACGCCGAAGAGCTCTTAATACAACCAGGCTTGTGGCGTAAATTAAAGTATATTTTACGCACTAGCGAATTTGATTGGGCGCAACCAGGTGATGCCAATATAGCGGCGTATTACCAGCCTGAAGCCATTCCTATACACATTAAAGTGCTACTGCTTGGCGAGCGAGAAATTTATGCTCAATTAAGGGAACTTGATCGTGATTTTGATAATTTATTTCCCTATTTAGCTGACTTTTCGTCACATTACTCGCTGCAAAAAGCGCCTCTTGCGCCCTACTTTGACTATTTAAGCTATGTTGTGCGCGAAGCCGCTGTGCAGCCATTAGCTGCCGATGCATATTCCGCAATATTTAAGTTTGTAACCCGTATTACTGATTTTCAAACCGAGTTGTCGCTCGACACTATCGCAATAATGCAGTTGCTGCGAGAAGCTTGCGCGCTGGCAAACAAGGCGCAAAGCGCTGAAATAAGCGGTGAACATATTCGCCAGGCGCTTGCACAGCGCGACCAGCGCGATGGCTACATTGCCGAGCTAAGTCGTCGTTCCATTCTTGAAGGGCAAGTTTATATTGCCACCGAAGGCGAAGTGATTGGCCAGATTAATGGCCTTACTGTTATTACCGCTGGCGGTCATGAATTTGGTGAGCCAACGCGAATCACAGCAACGGTGCATTATGGTGACGGCGATATTATCGATATTGACCGTAAGTCTGAGCTGAGTGGCAGTATTCACACGAAAGGCGTGATGATTTTAAGCGCCTATATTGCCAATGTATTCGCTCGCAATGAAGCTATGGCATTGTCAGCCACGATTGTGTTTGAACAGTCCTACCACGAAGTTGACGGCGACAGCGCGTCGCTGGCTGAACTCTGCTGCTTGCTGTCGGCTTTAGCCGAAGCGCCGATTCAACAAGGCTTGGCAATTACCGGTGCTGTTGACCAATTTGGCCGTGTACAAGCGATTGGTGCCGTTAATGAAAAGATTGAAGGTTATTTCGAACTCTGTCGTATCCGTGGCTTAACGGGGCACCAAGGCGTAATTATTCCTGCAGCTAACTTGAGCCAACTCAATCTTGGTGACGATGTGATTAAAGCTGTTAAAGCCAATCAATTTCATGTATTCGCGATAGAACACGTTGGCCAGGCATTGGAGTTACTAACACAATCTGAGCAAAAACAACTATATGCACGCATTGAGCAGCGCTTAAATGAATTGCAACGTATTGACCGCGAGCTACCTTGGTGGCGAAAATTAATTGCACGATAATACTTGTCGGACTTGTTAAGCGTACACGTGTTCGCTAATCTACGCGAGAAACCTCACAATGATTAGCGCTTTCTAATGATTGACGCAGCAAAACAAGGTACTTATGAAACAAAATAGCTTTACTCGCGAAGAGCTCTTAGCCTGCTCACGCGGCGAAATGTTTGGTCCTGGCAATAGCCAGCTCCCTGCCCCTAATATGCTCATGATGGACCGTGTCTTAGAGATTACGGAAGACGGCGGAGCCTACGGTAAAGGGTACATTCATGCCGAACTGGATATAAACCCAGATTTATGGTTTTTTGACTGCCACTTTATTGGCGATCCGGTCATGCCCGGTTGTCTTGGGCTCGATGCGATGTGGCAACTGACAGGCTTCTTCTTAGCCTGTTTAGGTGGTCCTGGTCGTGGTCGCGCGCTTGGTGTTGGTGAAGTTAAATTTACCGGACAAATTCTGCCATCTGCTAAAAAAGTAAGTTATTTCATTGATTATAAACGTGTTTTAAAACGTTCATTGTACATGGGAATAGCTGATGGGCGCGTTGAAGTCGACGGTAGAACTATCTATACCGCAAAAGATTTAAAAGTTGGTTTGTTTACTGACACATCAACGTTTTAAATAAATACAGGCTGTAGAAATGTTAAAAGCCCGCTAATTTTTGGCGGGCTTTTTCATGGGTAGGATTATTTTTTTTCCACGCATCATGTGGACGGGATTTATATCAGCGGAATAAACCGCCTCCTCGCGCTTCCATGGCATCTCGCCAACCGCCTAACCACTGTGATCGTACTTCTTGGTTCTGATAAGGACATAGTTCCTTTGAACGACCAGATACTCCGGCTTTAAAACCCTGTGCGTGCGCACGTTCTAGGCGATCGCGTTTTTGTCGTTTCATAATTCACTTCCTCGTCCGATTTTACGAAATTTTAATTGTTCTCAGAGCATCGTGGCTGCCAATTTATTGCATTGGCTGACGCTCTTAATTAATAGATAGCAATTTTGGGAGGGAGTTCAAATCAAAAAAACGGCGTATTTCCGAATGACTTTTTAAGTCAATGAAAACACGCCGTTTATTAAAACAAGTTTGCTTAGATTAACTTGTTTGATTAACGCATTAATTTACGACGAACTGTAATAAGGCCACCAATCAGCAACATAGCAAACAGGCCGAACGGAGACATAGCCCCACCTTGGCGTTGAATTTGGCTGCCCTCATCTGTGCAGTTGGTGATTTCACCAGATTCAGGGTTCAGAACTAAGCTTACTGACACCTGTTCAGACTGAGTTTCACCGTCGGAATCGGTGTAATCTTTGTCCGTAGTGGCCGTCACAATAATTTGGTTTTGTTCGTTGATACCGTCCGCTGACACGATAAAATAATCGGCACTGCAGCCAACGGCGTCATTTAAGTCGATCAAACCTTGCTCAGGATTGTTCATATCATAAGCGAAACCAACGCGACGACGGGTAGTGTTTGCAGTGGAATCTATTTCTGCGCTTCCCACCACGATACCTTGGTTATTGATTGCGTTTGGATACGTTGATGAACCATTAAAGAAAGTTGGCAACACTTCAAACGTATCGCTGTTTACGTCAAACTTAAACGGGTACGCACGGCGTGTTCCTTCAAAATTACTCAACACAAAGCCCACTGCAATATCGTCATCATTAATGTCTGTGGCCGTACCCCAAACATAGGTTTCATCCGTTGTTACCGGGCGTGTCTCACCATTGATAAATATGGCTGGCATTTTAATACGCGCCGCCACCTGTGGTTCTTCGCCAAAATAGGTCCAGCTTTGGCCTACAGCAACGTCATTGTTATTCACTGCGTAGGCATACGTTGACCATTCATTTTCGTCGTCAGCCAGTTGTTCGACCAGCGGTGCATATTCGGTTTGACTGATAACTTCGCCCTGGGCATCAAGTTGCCAAAGCGTTGCATGCATATTGTAGATGGAACCATTGGTGCGAAGCTCCGTACCACGGAATGAACTTAAGTTCGTTGCGGTGCCACGTTGAAACGCATGCCAGGCACTCCAAACACACGTATAGCTGGGTATCGAAGAGCTTGGATCGGAGTCAAGTTCAAGGCACGTATCAATACGGGTCTGCGCTCGTGGTGTTATTGAAACACTACTAAAACCAACCGCAACATTGTTTTCATTAATATCAAATAAGCCCGACTCGCCGCCAAGAATAGTTTGTTCGGAAGGCGCCAATAATTTGTAGGTTGTTCCGTCATACCACATGGCACGACTGGTAAAATCGCGCTTCACATAGCTTGTAGTGACTGGATCAGGCGTGTCTTGCCCTTCGGCCGGTTCGGGTTGATACGTGTACTCAAAACGCTCATAAGGCGCTGTAGCAATACCCACGCGAATATTATTCTGATTCAAGCCTAAAAACTGATGGTCGGCTGAATTTAACTGGCTTGACGCCCCATTACCTTCGCTATTTAGAAATGCAGGTAACGACACGGTTTGGCCGTCGTAATCGGCGGCGAAATTTACAGCGATGCGCAGCGAAGAAGGCGACTCATTATATTGATCTTCAAGGCGTTGCACCAACGCAACGTATTGCGCGTAACTTAGCGTATCGGTTTCCGGGTCGAAGTCAGCTGGAATACCAAGCTCTTGCAGTAAAGCCAAGCTAATGAATTCAAAATCCAATTCAGCGTTGCGGGGAATTCGAGCTTGCAGTGCCGCTATACCTTGGTCATTCAAGGCCACACCATAAACGTTTCGAACAGATTCCGGCGATTCGATAACTTGTAGCGAGTAACTTTGTGCAGCGGCACCTGTGCTAACGAGCGCGGCAACTGAGGCCGCAAGCAAACGGGTCTTAAATTGTTTCATATATGACTTAACTACTCTCTTGTTGTAGATTTTCTAACTCATCCCAGCGTTCAAGGGCTGCCATAAGTTCATTTTCTAGTTCACCCAAGCGTTCAAGTACCGGTGCCGTCACTGTGTGTGGCTGGTTGTAAAAATCCGGTGCGCTTGATTGCCGCTCTAATTGTTGTTGTTCTTGTTCTAGCGCCGCAACTTGCTCAGGCAGCATATCTAATTCACGTTGTAATTTGTAGGATAACTTTTTCCGCGGCTCAGCAGAACCCCGTTCTTTCTGAACTGGCTTGTCTGACTGACCTGAACTTGGTTTAGTTCCCTGTTTTTCGCTCAAATAATGGTTTATCTCCGTGAAGCCACCAACAATTTCGGTTACTACACCCTGCCCCTCAAATAACAATACGCTGGTGGCTGTATTATCAACAAATTCACGATCGTGACTGACTAAAATCACCGTGCCTTGATAATCAGCAATAATCTGCTCAAGTAACTCAAGTGTATCGATGTCGAGGTCGTTGGTTGGTTCATCAAGTATTAAAAAGTTACTTGGTTGTAGAAACAGTTTGGCCAGCAACGCCCTATTGCGCTCACCACCCGATAAAGCTTTAACTGGTGTACGCGCTTGTTTTGGACTGAATAGAAAGTCTTGTAAATAGCTTAAAATATGCCGTGTCCGGCCATTATAGGTAACATCCTGCTTACCATCGCCAATATTTTCAGCGACCGACAGTTCAGGGTCTAGCTGAGCACGATGCTGATCAAAATAAGCAACTTCAAGGTTAGTGCCTACCTTAACCATGCCAGAATCAACGTTCTGCTGCCCAATTAATACGCGAATCAGTGTGCTTTTTCCGCAACCATTAGGGCCAACCAGTGCAATTTTGTCGCCACGCTGAAGCGTTAAACTCAAATCATTCAGTATTGGCTTATCCGCGAAGCGCAACTGTAAATGTTCGCCTTCAAATACAAGTTTGCCCGAGCGATTAGCTTCTTGCACCGCAAGCTTGGCTGAACCTTGTTGTTCGCGTCGGGCCTGACGTTCACGGCGTAATGCTTGCAATGCACGAACACGCCCTTCGTTACGTGTACGACGCGCTTTAACACCCTGACGAATCCACGCTTCTTCTTGAGCAAGTTTCTTATCAAACTCAGCGTTTTGCGAGGCTTCAATTTCAATTTGCTCTTGTTTAGCAGTTAAATATTTCTCGTAATCACCTGGGAAGCTCGTTAACTTGCCACGATCAAGGTCAATAATGCGGGTTGCCAAATTACGAATGAAAGCGCGATCATGGCTGATAAATAACACGGCGCCGCGAAACTCTTTAACCATGGTTTCAAGCCAAGTCACCATTTCTACATCAAGATGGTTCGTTGGCTCATCAAGCAGCAACAGATCAGGACTAACAACCAAGGCACGCGCCAACGCAACACGGCGTAGCCAACCACCGGACAATGAGTCCATTGTGGCGTCTTCAGGTAGCTCTAGTTGGGTTAATATACTTTCAATACGTGACTGCAACTGCCAACCATCAGCGGCCTCTATCGCAGTTTGCAGACGCGCTAAAGTCTGTAACGCTTTATCGTCATCGGGGTGATCATTTAACCGCGATACCGCGCTGTGGTATTGCTGCAATACATGACCAACATCAGCCAGCCCTTCAGCAACGTAGTCATATACCGACTGCGACGAGTTCGCGGGTGGATCTTGCGGTAAGCGAGCCACAACGGTATCCCCCACCACTTGCACCACACCATCATCAAGCAGCACATCGCCCGCAATAATTTTCAGTAGCGTTGATTTCCCTGCACCATTACGGCCCACGATACAAACGCGTTCGCCTGATTCGATGACCAGATCTGCATGATCCAAGATAGGATCGTTACCAAACGCGAGCTGAGCTTGGTTAAGTCGGACTAAATTCATGTATTTAAAAATTCCTCAATAGGTTGGCTAAAGGGCCAACGCAATTCTGCATCGTCACGGGCCCGAACTAACACCGGAACCAGCCATGCATATTCGTCTTGTAGTTCAAGTTGCTCTGTAATATCAACCACATGCAACCGTATTGGGTTCTCAGGCTTCGCCTGATGCAACAACTTAAGCGCTTCATCACAGAGCGGACACTTAGGCTTACTCAGCAAATAGAAATCAGTCACTGTGACGTACCTTAAACAAGTGATGAATGCCTTTATTACGGGCAAAATCGGGTGATATCGATCGCTGGGTTAGATCTTCAGCAACCAAGTACTCCCCGTTCAACCCTTCTTCATCTAATTTGAAACGGCGTTTGTTGTTGGAAAACAGAATGACGCCGTCATCGGTTAATAACCGTGCCGCCAATTTCAGCAACATCACGTGATCACGTTGAATATCCAGTACATCATCCATACGTTTTGAATTTGAAAACGTTGGTGGGTCTAGAAAAATAACATCAAAACGTTGCTGCGGACGCTGGTCACGAAGCCACTGCAGACAGTCGGCTTGCACAAATTCGAATTGGCGCCCGTGAAGCTTATTCAAGCTGAAGTTTCGTTGTCCCCAGGCAAGGTAGGTGTTTGAAAGGTCAACAGAAACGACTTCTTTCGCTCCACCTAGCGCCGCGTGGACAGATGCGGTACACGTGTATGCAAACAAATTGAGAACGCTTTTACCTGCACTTAATTTGCCAAGCTCACGACGCGTCCAACGGTGGTCAAGAAATAGGCCCGTGTCCAAATAATCACTTAAGTTCACTTCAAACTGCGCATCATATTCGTGCACGATACGAACTAACCCACGCGGCTCCTGCTTTTCATACTGTTGCTTGCCAGATTGACGTTGGCGAACTTTTAACGTCATATTTTCGGCGGCAAACGGCAGCTCTTGTGCGAGTGTGTCGATTAAAAACCACAACCTGTCTTTTGCAACTGCTTCAGGAATGTCTTTCGGGGCTGCATATTCCTGAATTACAAGGCAATCGTCATATACATCAACCGCTGCATTGTATTCCGGCAAGTCGGCGTCATACAGTCGCCACGCACTAACCCCTTCTTTTGCCGCCCATTTTTCAAATTTCTGATAGTTTTTCTTGAACCTGTTAGCCAAGTCGCTTGATTGCGTTTGAGTAAACTCTGGTTGCTCAACCGTTAAGTCATAGAGCGCTAAAGTAGTCTCTAACGCACCGTTAAATAGCTTATATTTGCGTTGGCTACGCAATTTCATACGCTTGAGTAAGGTGTCGTCACCCGCTAGAACCCCAACCTGCCAACCGGTGAAATGATTACGTAACTGCGCACCAAATCGACGGTACATCAGTAAGGTTTCAATCTCTTCGCCTAACCGCTCGCCGTAGGGCGGATTACAGATCAATAACGGCGCTGTAACGTTTTCGATATTCGGTGGTGTTACCTGCTCAGCATTGGCAACCTGCCATTCACAATGGCTATCTAGACCAAGCCGTATGGCATTTTGTTCAGCGATAGCAAGCATCTTAGGGTCATTATCGTAACCAATAAAGCGTGCTTCACGTTGTGCGCGTGCGGTTTCGTAGCGCTGTTGCGCTTCGCTAAGAACTTGTTGCCAAGCGGTCGCGTCATGCCCACGCCACTGCTCAAATCCCCAGTGGCTTCGAGTGAGTCCCGGCGCGCGGTCAAAGCGAATCATTGCAGCTTCAAGTAATAGTGTTCCTGACCCACAAAATGGGTCAAACACCACATTCGTTTCAGCTGTCATACCGCTACGAATGACAACGGCCGCCGCTAAGGTTTCACGCAGCGGAGCCGCGCCCTGCTGTTGCCTGTAGCCCCGCTTGTGCAGGCTTTCACCAGCTAAATCGAGATACCAAGTGAGTTTGTCTTTTTGAATGTGTGCATTAACACGTATATCAGGTTGTTCTTTTGATACATTTGGCCGTTCGAGGCCTTGCGCACGAAATCGGTCCACAATACCGTCTTTAATCAGCTGCGCGCCAAACTGGGTGTGACGAATCTCATGGTGACGTCCACTAAAGTCGATAAGAAAGGTCTGTTCAGAACTAAAAACCTCTTCCCATGGCGTTTCGGCAACGGCTGCGGGGATGTCCTGCGCGTTTTTAAAATAAGTATCACCCAGAGTCAGCAACACGCGGTTCGCTAAACGCGTCCACAGGCAGACACGATAAGCGTTCTCAAGATTACTTTGAAACCAGCAACCTCCGGCAGTTTGGCGAACATCGCTAACACCTAACTGATGTAGCTCGTCAAATAAGAGTGGCTCAAGGCCCTTTGCGCAGGTTGCAAATAAACGCATTGAAGAAGACGGTGTGGTCATTGAATTATCAAGGTTAGTTATCATGGCGGCTATTATAGCGAAATCGACACCGTCTGTATTGCGCGAATTGCTTGTTTATTGGGCGGTTGAACCGGAATCGCCTATTAAATAGGCGAACGGTGAATTTAGCTATTGCGTTTAGGTTTGGGTATCTATAACATGCGCAGCATCGGACGCGGGGTGGAGCAGTCTGGTAGCTCGTCGGGCTCATAACCCGAAGGTCGTAGGTTCAAATCCTGCCCCCGCAACCAATTTCCAATTTACTTCTAGTTCTGGGCTGTAGCCCTTCTCTCCTAAGCTTTTTAAATACTCAATCAAAATATGTTGCAGCTGATCTGGCGCACGGTAAATAATTTGCGAGCCATCAAGATTGGCAAAATTACCACCACCACTGGCGCGATAATTATTGGTAATCACCACGTAGTCTTGCTCGTCGTGAATCCCGTCAGTTGTTGAAACCCGTTGCCCAATCTTTTGAGTAGGATCAATGACATAACTTAATCCTTTAAAGGTATCAAACTGATAAGACGGCACTTCTTTATTTATCCAACTCCAGCGATTGTCGGGTTGCCCACGTTTTAATGCTTCAGCTGACTCTTCTAACCATTGTTTCAACGCCACACCCTTTATTTTAACTACTTCAAGGGTATTGGGGTAACGATAGAGATCGCCAATATCACCCAGTGTTACTGCGCCCTGTTCAATCAATGTGTAAGCATCATTGGCGTCCAAGGCTGCATGAAACGGAGCCGCTGCACTGAAGCGTGGTAAGTTATGCCAAGCTGGGTTCGCAGCATGAACATAGCGTTCGATGTACCACAGTTGTGCATCATGAATCAGTTGCATGGCTAATGTAGGTTGCAAACGGGCATATTGTTGACTCAAAGCCGCCTGCGTGGTGCCTACGGGTTGCTTCATAAAGGCTAAGGTTGCCGTGTGCGCCGATGCTAACATCTGATCGACTCGCACATCGCGCGTTACGCCAACTTGAAGTACCGATGATTGGTGCGACTCAACGTGCCATGTTTTGTGGCTTGCATCAAAGCTCAACGCAAGATCAATCACACCCAGATACTCGCCATGAACACCAGGTTGAACCGCTGGAATCCCAAAAATAGTGCCCTTTTCACTATCCACATGAGCGAGTTGATCATACACCGAGGTGCCGGGGAATAATTCGTGCTGGTGCCCAAAAATAATCGCGTCAACGCCCTCTATCTGAGCCAGTTTCCATACCGCTTGTTCGCTGTCGCTGGCTATCTCCGAATGTTTCGGCATCCCGGTATGGGCAACCAACACGATTAAATCGGCGCCGGCAGAGCGTGCTTGCTGGATTGCTCGTTCCGTAGCACCATGCATCGACTCAACCTGCACATGCTCAGCTAAATGATGGGTATCCCATTGCATGATTTGCGGCGGTAACACGCCGACCAAACCAATCTTAAGAGCAACCCTACCTTCGCCAACAGGCATATCCCTTTCAATGATTGTATAGGCGCGATGATTTAGTCGCTGTTTGGCGTAATCTGATTGTGCGATTAAGTTAGCACTGAGGATTGGCGCATCAACCCCATTATATGCTGCCGCTAAATAGTCGAGACCGTAATTAAATTCATGGTTACCCAAATTTGCGGCGTCATAGTCGAGGTAATTTAATAGCTCTGCGAGTGGAAGTTTGGCCTGCTGTTCACTTTGCGCAACCATCCAGTCAGTAAACGGCGAGCCTTGAATAAGATCGCCATTCTCAATTAAAACACTGGCATCAGCTTGTTGCCGGGCTGCGTTAATCAGCTCGGCTGTATAAGCCAGCCCTTTGTGCTCATAGCGGTCGGCAAAATAATTGAATCCAGTAAAGTGCCCATGCACGTCGCTGGTCGCAAGTATGCGCAATGTATTTGTGTGGGGGGGCGCAGCCGAGGTCATCGTTGTCATACAAAATAGACCGGTCAGAACAATGGATTTACGCCACATGAACTAAGCTTGACGCAGGTTATCTGGCTGTTGGTGCGTATCGGCAAAGGCGGATTGAAGCCGATTAGGCATCACCTTGATAACGTCATATTGATTTAAGGTTTTAATATCAGACAGCGGAAACTTATCAGCTAAAACCATGCACTCAACGAATTCACTGTCGGTCGTGCATATGGCACACAATACGTCGGCGAGTCCCGAGTTTAATCGCACCAATGTACCTACGGTTAACGCATAGTTTGGCGTTACGTCTGCAGTTTGGAAATACCAGCTTTGTGGCATCTGTGGCCGGCCAAACTTTTGGTAAATAGTGTGGTTTAACGCAGCTTCAAGTATTGTTTGCGGGCTAAGTCGATGGTGCTCATCAAGAGCGTCAAAAAAGCTCTGAAAGTTTGCTGCATCTTCTGTTGAAAACGCAGCATTTAACGCATGCAACGGCACCAATCGCGACGCCTTGTAGGGCGCTGTATGCACCAGCCCCTGATCCAGCTCAATTTGCAATTGTTGTTGGTCTGGATCATAAATCCAGCGCCATTGTTGTGTAGCGTGCACGTCATATCCTTTTCGACAGATTCTTACGATTAAAGTATCTAAATGCGTACCAATTTACAAGCTGTTGACAATATCTCTCACTAATCGCGGACCGTGATAAATAAATCCGGTATAGATTTGTACCAAACTTGCACCAGCCGCCAATTTATCTTTTGCTGCCTGCGCACTGTCAATACCGCCTACTGCAATAATCGGTAACTGCCCTTGGCTATGTTTCGCTATAACTTTCACAACGTGGGTACTGGCCTCAAACAAGACCTTACCACTTAAGCCCCCTGCTTCATCAGCGTGCGGTAAACCAGAAACAGCTTCTCGGCTAAGTGTGGTGTTGGTGGCAATTACAGCATCAATATGATGTTTCATAAGAGCATCAGTAATTGCGCAGATACCTTCATCGGTTAAGTCCGGCGCAATCTTTACTGCGATTGGAACGTAACGGCCATATTGACGATGCAGGTCAGCTTGCTCGTTCTTTAAAGCTGCTAACAGTGAGTCCAATGCACTACCATGCTGAAACTCACGCAGCCCCGGGGTGTTCGGCGATGAAATATTCACCGTTATATAAGCTGCAAACGCATACACCTTGCGCATACAGTGCAGATAATCTTGTACGGCCTCAGTTTCAGGTGTGTCTTTATTCTTGCCAATGTTAATACCTAACACACCACTGAATTTCGCCTTTCGCACCTGTTCAATAAGATGGTCAACACCTAAGTTGTTGAAGCCCATTCGATTAATGATGGCTTCTTTTTCCGTTATGCGAAACAGACGAGGCTTTGGATTTCCCGGTTGCGGGCGCGGTGTTACGGTACCCACTTCAATAAAACCAAATCCCATCTGGGCAAAAGCATCGATACACTCTGCGTTCTTATCGAGCCCAGCGGCTAAGCCTACCGGATTAGGGAACTCAATGCCCATAACGGTTACTGGATGGTGTGTCACGCGCTGTCGCCACGCCACTGAAAACGGTGTATGGGCAAACTTTTTAAGTAAATTTAAAGTCAGGTCATGTGACTGTTCAGCATCCTTACTGAACAGCCATTTACGCATGAGTGCATACATAATTATGAATTTACCGACGTGCAGTTATGATTCAGTAACATCAGTTCACGTAAAGCAACCGAGAATTTAGCAAACTCATGGGTTTTGGTGGTACGGAAATCAGACAACATGACCAACCACCGATCTACATACACTTTGTTGTCACTTATCCATGTATCGAGAACGGCCATGGCGTCTTGTTTGGTATCACCCGCCTTCAACATGCTCATGGTGAGTGAGCGCTGTTGCCAGTCAAGTTCTTCACGGAATGCAGCTCGAGCAAGCGCCTGCCAATGGTTATCAACCGGCTGGCTGTTAATTTGGTCAAGGAACCAATGCAACGAAACGCGTGAACCGAGGTTAAAGTATGCCTTCGCAACAGTACCAACTTTACGGCCCGTTTCATGTGAAATGTCGGCCAAGTCGAGTGCTGAGAACAAGGTGGTTAGAATCGCAATGTTATGGGCCAGTTTTGCTGGCACACCTTGCGCTTGTAATTTATCAATTTGCTTCTCGATTTGCACACGTTCGTCATCAACCAAGTAACTCAGTACGTTTTTGCGTAAGTCATCAAAGCTCGATTTATAGAAATCGATTTGTTCCTGAATAGTCGCCAGGCTTGGATTGCGATGGCGCAAGAACCAGCGTGTAGAACGGCGCACAACACGGCGGATTTGGAATAACATGCCATTTTGTACGTCAGCTGGAATTTTGTTGTTACACGCTTCAATTTGTTCCATTAATGCGCGTAAATCAAAGCATTCGCGAGCAACGACGTAGGCTGAAGCAACTTCAGCTTCAGTTGCGCCCGTGGCGTCTACCTTACGGTATACGAAGTTCGGGCCCATATCGTTGACAATGTTGTTCGCCAAACGGGTTGCAATGATTTGGCCGCGCAATGGATGGTTTTCCATGGCTTCAGCGTATTTTTCTTGCAGCGGTTTCGGGAACGCATTGATCAATGAGCGCGCATGGAACGGGTCTGACATGATTGCATCATCAAGCAACTGTTCTTTCAGAACCATTTTGCCATAGGCAGTTATTACCGCAAGTTCTGGGCGTGTTAGGCCTTTTCCTTGCGCCTGACGCTCAGCTAATTCATCGTCATCTGGTAAAAACTCCAGAGCACGGTTTAACTGCCCTTCGCGTTCTAAATGGTGAATAAAACGCTGTAATTCTTTGATTTGATCGGCACCACGAATTGCTGTTACTGAGATTGATTGTGACTGACGGAAACAATCTTTGATCACGATTTGTGATACTTCATCAGTCATGTCATATAACAGTTGATCGCGTTGTTTACGCGTTAAATCACCGTTTGCAACCAAGCCGTTTAACAGAATTTTGATATTAACTTCGTTATCCGAGCAGTCCACACCGCCAACGTTATCAATGGCGTCAGTGTTAATACGGCCACCTGTGCGGGCGTATTCAATACGGCCGAGTTGGGTAAAGCCTAAGTTACCGCCCTCACCCACAACTTTCGCACGTAATTCTTTACCATTGATGCGCAGTGCATCGTTGGCACGATCACCCACGTCGCTGTCGCTCTCTTTGGTGGATTTAACGTAAGTACCGATACCACCGTTCCAGAACAAATCAACGTTAAGCGTCAAAATGGCTTTGATCAATTCGTTCGGCGTGAACGTCTTCTTCTGCGTATTGAATAACTTCTTCATTTCAGGCGATAGCTCAATTGCTTTCGCGCTACGCGAGAAGATACCACCACCTTCGGAAATCAGTGATTTGTCAAAATCTTCCCAAGATGAACGTGGTAGCTTGAACAGACGTTCACGCTCAGGATAGGTTTTTTCAGCACTTGGATTCGGGTCCACAAAAATATGTAAATGGTTAAATGCACCAACTAAACGTGTGTGTTTAGATAGCAACATACCGTTACCGAATACGTCACCCGCCATGTCACCCACACCTACCGCGGTAAAGTCAGTGGTTTGACAATCAATGCCCATTTCACGGAAATGACGTTTAACCGATTCCCACGCGCCACGTGCGGTAATACCCATCTTCTTATGGTCGTAACCAACAGAACCGCCTGACGCGAATGCATCGCCCAACCAGAAGTTGTATTCTGCGGATATACCATTGGCGATGTCTGAGAAAGTTGCTGTACCTTTATCTGCTGCAACAACTAGGTAAGTGTCATCTTCATCGTGGCGTACAACGTCTTTCGGTGGCACCACTTCGCCACTCACAATGTTATCGGTAATATCTAACAGTGCACGAATAAAGGTGCGGTAGCAGTTTTTACCTTCTTCAAAAAATGCCTCGCGTTCCTCTGGTAAGTTTTTGCAGAAAAACCCGCCTTTTGCTCCAACGGGAACAATAACTGTGTTTTTAACCTGCTGCGCTTTAACCAAACCAAGCACTTCGGTGCGGAAATCTTCACGACGATCAGACCAACGCAAACCACCACGAGCAACCTTGCCGCCGCGCAGGTGAACACCTTCCACGCGTGGTGAGTAAACAAAAATCTCATACTTCGGCAATGGCAGTGGCATTTCCGGAATCATTTCCGGCATAAATTTCACCGAGATGTATGGTTTTTCATTGCCCTGCTCGTCACTTTGGAAGAAGTTGGTGCGCAAAGCAGCCAAAATGAGCTCAACATAGCGACGAATGATGCGATCATCATCCAAGTTCGCTACGTTTTCCAATTCTGAATTGATACGTGTTTCAAGCGCTTCAATTTTCTTGTCGCGGCTTTTCTCTTTCGGATCAAATTTAGAGTAGAACAGCTTCACAATAAGTTTAGCTATCAGCGGATATTTACTGAATGTGCTCTCGATATATGCCTGGCTAAACGTGGTACCAATTTGGCGCATGTATTTTGCGAACATGCGTAAAATGATTACCTGCCGGCCAGTTAACCCTGCACTTAAAACTAAACGGTTGAAGCCATCATCTTCATACAAACCATCCCAAACCTTTGCAAAGCCGTTCTGGAATAAATCGCGGCTCGCTTCAAGGTCGAGTTTGGCGTTGCTGTGCAGCATCTGGAAATCAAGTATCCAGAACAAGCTGCCATCGGTCGTTTTAATCTGGTACGGGCTTTCACCAATAATCCGCAGACCAAAGTTTTCCAGCATCGGCAATACGTCAGACAAATGAATTGGCTCGTCTTTGTGGAATAGTTTTAAACGAATTTTCTTACTGGTTTCATTTTCTTCACGCGAACGATAAAACAGCATGCCCAGTTTGTGATCGTCATCCAGCGCTTCAATTTGTGCGATATCTGCAATCGCAACCGACGGTAATACTTCTTCTTTATAAGCTCGCGGGAACGCATTGGAATAGCGCTTGTTTAAGGCGTTGGCTTTTGCTTCACCAAAGGTGCTGCTTAAAATGCGCTCAAAGTTATCTTCCCATGTGCGGGCTGCTTCAATAAGGTTTTGTTCAAGTTCTTTCACGTCAATGTCCTGTACGTGTTCGCCGAGGCGCACGGTGTAATGAGTTCGGGCTAGCGATGATTCCGAAAAGTATGTGGTGAAATCCACATCACTGGTGCCAGCTAGAGTGCGGGCGAGAATTTGCTGTGTTCTTTGTCGTAACAAGGTGTTGTAGCGCTCTTTAGGCACATACACCATGCATGATGCGAATCGACCAAAAATATCACGGCGCACAAAGACTCGGGTCATGTCGCGCTCTTGCATTTGCAGAACACCTAAACCCACTTCCAATAAGTCATCTTCCGGTGCTTGCACGATCTCATCACGTGGATAAGTTTCTAAAATGTTTAACAGTGCTTTTGCGGCGTGTGAGTTTGGAGCAAAACCAGACTCTTCCATGACCCGTCTAATTTTATCGCCAACCAGCGGCACATCGCGTGCGCTATTGTTGTAAAAGCTGCTTGAGTACAAACCAATGAAGCGGTCTTCGCCAATAACTTTACCGTTTTTATCGAACCGCTTGATACCAATGTAATCGCAGTAGGCAGGACGGTGAACGCGAGACTTGGTGTTGGTTTTTGTTAACAAGAGTAAACTGTTATCAAAGGTCAGATCGCGCGCAACTTCCGGCAACGACGACACCAAACGCTCTTTATTGTTTGCACTTTTTCGCATCAAACCAAGGCTTGAATCAGCCACTTGACGAATTACGTAGTCACCTTCTACCGGTGCTAAGTCGTAGCGGCGATAACCCATTAACGTGAAGTTATCCTTCGCCAACCAACCTAAGAAGCGCTGTGCTTCTTGCAATTGCTTCTTATCACCTGGGTAATTAATGTCACTCAGGCTTGCTGCTATTTCACTTAAACGGTCACGCATGGGTAACCAATCCGATACGGATAAGTTAATTTCATCCATGACTGAGGCAAGCTCTTTCTTCAAGGTAGCGATAGCTTCTTTGCTGGTTTGGCGATCCACTTCAATGAGGAAAACCGTATCCACTTCGTTATCTTCGTTGCGGGTACCTGCTTTAAGAAGCTCAGTAATTTGATTCTTTTCGTTTCGCTTATGGCTGATGGGTAGATGCAGAAGCAAGTGCGAAGTAATACCTAAGCGCGACAAGGCCATGCGAATTGAGTCCACCATAAACGGACTATCCGATTGAATGATCTCGATAATCGTATGGGCAGACTCCCAGCCGTGGCGAGGCACTTCTGGGTTGTAAATTTTGATGAGCGCTTTTTCGCCAGGATTGTAGTCGTTAAACGTATGCCACAAGCCCATTACCGCACCATACATGTCGCTGTCGTTTCGCAGCGAGAGATCATCCGGTGAGATATTGCGGAATAACCTCATCGCAAAATCTTTGATTAAATCGGCTCGGTCGGTAGCGCGTTGCTGAATCAGCTCAGCCACCTTCTGCAAAACAACGGGAATCTGGCCTTCGCCAAACGCATTCATGATGGTGTCCTTTTACGTGATAGGTATTACGAAGTTGTGATAGTTGCTATAGGCCGCTATCACCCAACGAAATAATTGCCATCATTGTCGGACATTTAGGTTGGTTATTCAATGCTTATTATCACGAAAAAACCAGTGTTCAGACCACGGTTTTCGGGGTCTGAACATGATTATGATGATGCTTTGCATGATTATTACAAAGCCCGCCAAATTCAGCCTAATCTGTTGCTAGACTTTGGCTTATTTTTTCATCTAAATCGGAGGCCAAATTTGGTAATTTATGCAACGCTTCAAGTATAGCTTTCATCTGTTGCTGACGTTGCTCATCGTAACGGCGCCATTGGGTTAATGGTGTCACAAGGCGCGCTGCAACTTGTGGGTTCTTCGTGTTTAAGTAGCTGATCATATCCGCCATTAACCGATATCCAGCGCCATCAGCACGGTGAAATTGCACCATGTTACGCCCAAAAGTAGCATACAAAGCGTATTGACGATTTGGATTATCGCGATTGAAGCGACTATGGTCTTTCAGCGTTGCAACGGTTTCCACAACACCAGCATGCGGCGCTCCGGCTTGAATCGCAAACCACTTATCCAGAACCAGCGGATCATTTTGCCATTGTTGCTCAAACGCATCCAACAACTGCTGCTTGCAGTCTAAGTTAAGATGCACCGCAATTTGCAGCGCACTTTGCTGTGCAGTCATGTTGTCGGCTTTTGAAAAATAATCGGCAACTTCCGCACTGAACTGCGCCGGCTCACTCAGGGCAAGATAGTAGAGTGCAGTATGCTGCAAGCTTCGATTGGCTATCGCTGAACCACTCAACTGATAGGATTCTTGCTTACGCTTTGTCCAAATCGCTGTAAATTCGTCATGTAAACAGGTTGCAATTTGTTGGCGCAAGCTATTTACGGCTTCATCAATGGCTGCCAAAGGTATATTTCGCGTGAAGTATTCAGCTATTTCCTCCACCGTTGGCGGCGTTACCACCAGTGATTTTAATGCTGCATCTAACGGTGTGGCTGCCATATCCTGCAAAGCTTTCGCCACTGATTGCGGCAGTTCGAGCGTGTGCTTATTGCTTACAGCATCGAGAATTAATTTGGTGTAAATATGTTGTGCAGCTTCCCATCGGGTCACGTCCTGTTGCGCGTTAGCAAGCAACACAATGCTGTCGGAAAAGTCTTGCTCGAATTGCAATTTCACCGGAGCACTGAAGTTCTCAAGCAGCGCCAACACTGGTGCTTCGTCGACATTTTCAATCGTGAGCTGTTCGGCCTGCTGAGTGAACTCAAATAACAAACTGCCCGACTCATGATGACGAAGCTGTGGATGTTGCATCGCCATCAGTCGACCACTTGCAGTATAGGCACTGAGTAAAATTGGAATATGCACCGCCTGCTTTTCCACTTGCCCCGGTGTTGGTGGTGTTTCCTGCGCAAATGACAAGGTTAATGTTTTAGCCTTAGCATCATAACTCTGGTTGACTTTAACGGTCGGGGTACCAGCTTGACTGTACCATCGCTGGAAAATGCTTAAGTCAGTTTCATTCGCGTCTGCCATGGCAGCCACAAAATCATCACAAGTAACAGCTTGGCCGTCATGACGTTGCACATAAAGTTTCATGCCAGCTTGAAAGCCCTGCTCGCCCAGTAAAGTGTGCAGCATACGAATAACTTCGGCACCCTTGTTATAAACCGTAACCGTATAAAAGTTATTCATTTCGATAACTTTGTCGGGACGAATCGGATGGGCCATAGGGCTGGCATCTTCATTGAACTGATGGGTGCGAATAATACGAATTGCATCAATGCGGTTAACAGCCCGCGAGCCAAGGTCTGAACTGAATTCCTGATCTCGGAATACTGTTAAGCCTTCTTTTAAACTCAGTTGAAACCAATCACGACAGGTAATTCGGTTACCTGTCCAATTATGGAAATATTCGTGCCCTATCACCGATTCAACATTTAAAAAGTCCTGGTCGGTTGCTGTTTTTGCATCGGCCAGCACATAGCGCGAGTTAAATACGTTTAGACCTTTATTTTCCATTGCCCCCATGTTGAAGAAATCAACAGCGACAATCATATAAATATCTAAATCGTATTCGAGGCCGAACCGCTGTTCATCCCAGCGCATTGATCGTTTTAACGCTGCCATGGCATAGTCAGCACGCTTTAAATTGCCGTGATCAACAAATAACTGCAATAAAACTTCACGACCACTTATTGTGGTGTAATGGTCTGTTAAAACCTCAAAATCGCCAGCAACTAAGGCAAACAAATACGCTGGCTTGGGATGCGGATCATGCCAACGCACCCAATGCGTTCCGTCTGCATTATCGCCTTGAGCTACAGCATTACCATTGCTTAATAGATAGGGATAAGTTTGTTTGTCGGCGGTAATTGTCGTCGTAAAAACAGCAAGAATATCCGGTCTATCCAGATAATAGGTAATACGCCGGAACCCTTCTGCTTCACATTGTGTGCAGAACGCCCCACCCGACTTATAAAGCCCCTCTAGGGCCGTATTGGCAGCAGGATTAATGGTATTGACGATAGTTAACTCAAACGCTTCACTTGGTACAGCCTTAAGCGTTAGTGCTTTATCGTCAATTTGGTAATCCTGTTCGGTCAAGCTCTGGCCGTTAATTTTAACGCTTTGTAACGTCATGTGCTCGCCATGTAAGCGTAACTCTGTACGCGCAGCAAGCGGCTCTACCTGCATGCGATTGGTCACATGCGTTCGAGTATCATGCAGATAAACAGTTAAATCGACCGAGGTGATACGAAACTCCGGAGCTTGATAATCGCTCCGAAGCTTTGCCAGTTGTGCAGTCATAATTACCTATAAAATTGTTTAATTAAGCGGTTTTCGGTGCTGGCAAACGCAGGATGCGGATGCCTGTATAAGCATAAACCAGTGCTATCAGCGGTGTTAACCAGTTAAAGAAGGCAAAAGGTGCATAAATCCATGGACTCACGCCTAGCGCGCCCATCATGAATGCACCGCACGTATTCCAAGGAATTAAAGCCGACGTTAATGTTGCGCTGTCTTCCAGCGTACGTGAAAGCACACGCGGATCTAATCCGCGCCGTTCGAATTCCTCGCGATACATACGCCCTGGTAAAACAATAGCCATGTATTGGTCGGCAGTCAGAATATTAGCCCCGAAACAAGTAAATAATGTCGCGCCTATCAAGCTGCCTATTGATTTCACGTACCCCAATATACCTGCGATAAGACGTTGCAATAAGCCAAGCTTTTCCATAATGGCGCCGAAGGTCATGGCGCTAAGAATCAGCCATACCGTATTGAGCATGCTTGACATACCGCCGCCGCTAAGCAGCTGGTCAAGATCTTCAGAGCCTGTTTCTACGGTTACGCCGTCTGAAAGTGCGCCCCAAATAACTTTAGCGGTACCAACAACAGACTCATCGCCACCCGCTATTTGAGCTACCATTTCTGGCTGAAATATAACGGCCCATGCGCCACCAAGCAAGGCACCAAAAAATACCGTTGGCAAGGCTGGCTTGCGCGTTGCGGCCAGATACAACAGTACCAATAATGGTACCAGCATTACCCAACCGATATTAAAGGTGTTACGCAGCTCTAATTGCATTTTCTCCAGTTCTAAAAGACTTACCGAACTGTCAGCGTTAAAGCCTAAAATCAAAAATATAACCAAGGTTATGATAAATGCTGGCCCTGCCGTGTAGGCCATGTAGCGAATATGTGAGAATAATTCCGAACCTGCAACAGCGGGTGCAAGATTGGTGGTATCGCTTAATGGCGACATTTTATCACCAAAGTATGCGCCTGAAACCACGGCACCTGCGGTAATTGCAGGCGATAAATCCATTCCCGCAGCAACGCCCATTAGCGCCACACCGATGGTTGCAGCCGTGGTCCACGAGCTACCGATAGCCAGAGAGATGATTGCACAAATCAGCGCTGATGCAGCGTAGAACCAACTTGGGTTTAGCAGTTCAAGGCCGAAATAAATCATGCTGGGTACGGTACCAGCAAGTAACCAGGTTCCGATAAGTGAGCCCACAGCAAGAATAATCAATAGTGCACCCAGAGCGACCGTAATCCCCTCTTTAATGCCGTCTTCAATTTCCGCCCATGAAAATTTATTATAAAACCCAATAGCTATCGCTACACCGGCGGCAATCCATAAAGCGATTTGATTGGGTCCATAGGATGAGTCTTCGCCAAACAAAAAAACCGACAAACCAAGCATCACGATAAGTGCGATTAGCGGCAGTGATGCTTGCAGGATTGTTGGAGTACGTTGCTCCAACGTTGTATTGTTTTGCATAATTATTCTCTAATTCAAAAAATTAAAACTGAATAATACCGATCAGTTGTAAGAAAATCAGAACAATTGCTATCGGTGCCAACCAGCGCACGATAAATTGCCATAGTTGGAATACCTTCGGGCTGGTATCAAGCTCATCACTACTATACGCCGATTTCATAACCCAGCCTGCGAAAATAGCAAGCAACAGGCCACCAAGAGGCAGTAACACGTTGGATGTGGCGTAATCTATCACATCAAACAATGACGTAAGGTGCTTGCCAGGAACGTGCCAGTCAATCTGCGTCCAACCAGCACCGCTGAAGCTATAGATGGTAACTTGACCCAGTAACCAGAGCGTGAAGCCTGCCGCCATGGTGGCTGGCCAACGACTCAGCTTAAACCGTTCTTCCATAAAGGCCACCGCAGATTCAATCATGGCGATTGCTGAGGTGAATGCTGCAATTACGAGCATAATGAAGAAAATAGTACCTAACGCATTACCCGCTGGCATTTGGCTAAACGCGACTGGTAGGGTCTGGAATATCAAGCCGGGACCCGCTTCAGGGGTAAGTTGACTGCCAAAAACAATCGGGAAAATAGCTAACCCCGCCAGCAATGCCACCAGAGTATCTGCAAGTGCCACCCATAACGAGGTTTGTACAACGGAGGTCGACTTTGACAAGTAAGCACCATACATAATCACTACGCCCGACGCGAGCCCAAGTGAAAAGAATGCATGCCCAAGCGCCAACATCACACCGTTAATCGTTAATTCGGAAAAATCTGGCGCAAACATGAAGTCTACAGCGGCTGCGAAATCACCAATATATGCAGCATAGCCCGCTAACCCGATGAGCAAAATAACCATGGCGGGAAGCAACCAGGATACAGCGCGCTCTAAGCCGTCTTTAATACCGTTACCAACAACCAATACCACGCCCGCGATAATCAGGCCGTGCCATAAGGTCAGGCGTGCTGATGAGCTGACTAAATCGCCAAATACCTGATCGATTTCAGCTACGCTAGCGCCGGCAAAGGTTCCACTTGCAGCTTCGTACACATAGGCCAGTGCCCAACCGGCAATAACCGCATAAAAGCTCAGCACCAAGAAACCTGTCGCCATACCAACCCAACCGGTTACCTGCCAAGCTTTATTTCGCCCTGATTCTTGTGCCACGTGGCGCGCCGCATAGCCTGGACTGTGCCGGCCTCGGCGACCGATAATAATTTCGGCGATCATGATTGGAATACCGATACCAGCAATACATAGCAGATAAACCAGCACAAAGGCTCCACCACCGTTTTCGCCAGTAATATAGGGGAATTTCCAGATATTCCCTAAACCAACAGCGGCAGCAGTTGAAGCTAATATAAACAGTAAACGACTCGACCAGCGACTCGCGATAGAGGGTGACTCATGCATGAATGTTGTTGTTCCGTGTTTTTTGTAATTATTATTTAGCTATGAAAAAGCCGCATAATGCGGCTTTTTTAGCTACTTCGTAGATAAGTTTAATTCATCGCAAGCTTATGTGCATCAATCAATGCGAGGCTCAAGGCTACCGTTTCTTGTAAGTACGGATCTTCCAACTCGATATCTGTTGGAATATCATCAACTTTTTCAACAGGTTCCATTCCCAGACGACTCAAGCGAGCGTTTGCGCGGTCGAGTTTTTCCTGTTCCTCGCGCACTTGTTCTGCTTTGCGTTCGTCAAGAACTAAGCTAACCCACTTACGATCTTTGTCACGCTCATAGGCTTCAATATCTTCAAATACAAACTTAAACTCTGGATTTTCTTTCACCCGAGCGTCGAGCTTTTCCTGCCACTTTTTAAACTGACTTGACGGAATTAAATCAAGTGGCTCGTAAGAAGCTGCCGGCAATTTATCCCAAGGCAACGCATTCTCTTGGCTGCTTTCACCAAACTCTTCTGCATCAATCATTGATGGTAACTGAAGGTCTGGCGTGACACCACGCATCTGCGTGCTACCGCCATTTATGCGGTAAAACTTAGCAATAGTGAACTGCACACTGCCTAACGGGTTTTCGTAATTATCAAATGGGTACATTTGCAACGCGCGGTGGTGCTGCACAGTTCCTTTACCGTAGGTGTTTTCCCCAACGATAACCGCGCGTTGATAATCCTGCATCGCCGCAGCGAAAATTTCTGAAGCCGACGCACTGTACCGATCAACCATAACGACTAATGGGCCATCGTAAAATATTTTCCCGTCACGATCGCCATTAATATCGCGACGTTTGCGGCCATCAAGTATCTGAACAACTGGTCCCTTATCAATGAACAAACCTGACAAAGAAATCGACTCAGACAATGAACCACCGCCGTTACCGCGTAAGTCAATTACGAGCGCTTCAGCTTTTTGTTGTTGCGCCTCGCTGATTAATGTTTCGACATCACCAGTTAGCCCATTGTAAAAGCCAGGAATTTCAATAACGCCAACTTTACGTCCTGCGTATTGCCCTTCCTCTGGCGACTCAATTTCTAACTTCGCAGCGCGGTCTTCCAATTTGACTTTATCGCGAACAATTGCAATTTCTTTCGGCTGGGCTCCTGCACTCTGGTTCGCTTTCAATACTTGCAGACGAACTGTCGAGCCTTTCGGGCCTTTAATGAGTTCAACAACTTCATCGAGACGCCAACCAATCACATCAACAAAATTCTCGTCGTCACCTTGCGCAACGCCAACAATTTTGTCATCAACAGCTAGCTCGCCGCCGTTATCAGCCGGACCACCCGGAACCAAGCTACGAATGACGGTGTAGTCATATTCAGCCTGTAAAACGGCGCCGATGCCTTCAAGCGACAAATTCATGTTTTGCTCAAATCGCTCCGCGTTGCTCGGCGATAAATAGCTTGTATGCGCTTCAACGCTACGCGCAAAAGCATTCATGATTGTTTGAAATACATCTTCACTATTGGTTTGCGTTAAACGCTTCAGCGCGTTGTTGTAACGCTTACCCAAGGTTTCTACAACCTCAGGCCATTCTTTACCTGTTAAGGTTAAATTTAGCGCGTCGTATTTAACGCGCTGACGCCATAATTCATCCAATTCGGATTCCGTTTTGGCCCAAGTTGCTTCTTCGCGATCGAAGTGATACTTATCGCCAGCCACGGTGAAGTCGAACGGTTGCTCTTCGTCAAGCAACGAAAGTGCGTAACTGTAACGCTCAAAACGACGATTCAACGACTTTTCATACAACGAATAAGCCGCATTAAGCTTGCCCGTCAAAATCATGTCATCGAAAAGCTGTTGATATTCTTGCGCTTGATCGACATCGTCCTGCAGCAAAAACATTTTGCTGTAGTCCAACATGTCAATATAACGGGATAAAATTTGCGATGACAGCTCATTATCGAGCTCCATTTGCTTGAAATGGTCACGCGTGAAAAACCGAGCAACACGGTGGCTTGCAACACCATGTTGTTCTTGTGGTTTAAGTTGCGGTAATTCATCCGGCGAGTGAGCCGGTGGAATGGCTAATGCTGCGGCCGAAAGGCCAGCGCTAAGCGAAACCGCAAGTGCAAATTTAGAAATCACGCGCTTGGTCATACTTCACTACTCCTATTTCGTGACAAATACGGCGTTTACATTCACTTTGACCGTCAGGCCGTTTTGAAGTTGCACATAAATGTCATCGCGATCAATTTCAGTCACTTGGCCAGCTATTGGCGACAGGCCTGCTTTAACCTGAACCTGCTGCCCTACCCGCAACTGATCACCCTTAACCGCTTGTAAATCGAGTTTTGGAGTGGCTGCAGGTTTCGCCGCCACAGGCTTTTTGGCGGGCCGTTTCGCCCGTGCCTTTCGCGCTTCCTGGTTGGCTGGTTTTGCAGCCTTAGCTTGCGCAGCTTGTTCTTTGCGCTTTGCTGCAGCACGTTCAGCTGCAACAGCCTTCGACTCGGCTAACGTTTGTTCAGCGTGCTGCTGATGTTCTTCTTCTATAATACCTGCGTCAGCACCATCGAGATCAACTCGCTGTACACCGACTTTCACACTGCGTAGATACCGCCAGCTATTGGTATAGTGCCGTAAGGCTGTTCTTAGCCGTGTTTTACTTACCGTATCATCGTCAACTAAACGTGCAGCAAGATCTTCAAAAATACCAATTTTTAGGGGCTTAGCGTCACCTTCAACGGTAAAGCATTGAGGAAATTTTTCAGCTAAATAGGTAATTACTTCTTTCGTATTCGTTAACTTTTTAACGTCAGTCGTCATCGTCATTAAATTCCTGCTGACGCACGTCAGCTAGTTGCTCCATGATATACGCTTGCATTTCTTCACTATCGAGTTCAAGAAGCTCGGGGTTTTCTATCCAATCAAATAGTGTGCGGCGTACAACTTCTTCTAATTGCTCTATGGTATCTTCGGCATCGCTAAACTCGCCAATGTAATGCAACATCTCATTCATTTGATCCGTCGCCGCTTCTTCTTCACCTTCAAAGAAGCGCATGTCGAGGTGACTTACTAAGTACGCATAAATATCAAATTCACTATACATAAAATCGCGTCTGCCTGCCCTACTGTGACCAATTAAGTTGTTCGATAAATCGGCCGATACGCGTTAAGCCTTCAGCATCCGCTTCAGAGAACCGAGCGACACTAGGGCTATCCAGGTCAAATACGCCTACAACTTCGTTATTAACAATCAATGGCACGACAACTTCAGAATTAGAAGCTGCATCACATGCAATATGACCAGCAAAGGCATGCACATCTTCAATGCGCTGGGTTTCACGCGTAGCAGCTGCCGCGCCGCAAACACCGCGACCAAAAGCAATACGTAAGCATGCCACTTTACCCTGAAATGGGCCTAACACCAAGGTTTCCGGTTCACGGGTCAGGTAAAAGCCGACCCAATTGACATCATCTAATGCTTCATACACGAGTGCGGAAATGTTGCTTAAGTTCGCAATTAAATCAGGTTCGCCGGCGGTAATTGCACGGGCTTGTTCAAGCAATAGGTCATAATTTGTGGTTTGCATGGGCGTGACTAAGATGCCTCACTTGAAGAATTCAACGGGAAACTTGCGATAGTATCTGCTGGCTTAATTTCAGCTTTCATATCGCGCTTGCTACGTGTGACGAGTTGACCGTCAGCGCCAATCCGAAATGCTTCGTCAGAGGGCGTGTAACGAGCCTGATAGGCCATCACCAGCTGTATGGAATGTTCGCGTTGTTGCTCTGTAAGCTTAACGCCGTCCGGCCATTTACCCAGCTCAACCGCTTGAACCAAACGCTCAAAAGTTTCAGGTGTTATTGATGAAAGCAAATCATCAAACTGCATTAACTACGTTTCCTTTTGATAAAAACCAATCGTACACGGTTTATGACAAACCATATTAAACCAACAATCATTAAGCCATAAGAAACTTTGGCTGGCCAGGTTTCTGGTAACGGCTGTTGAATGAAATAGTACGTAAATGCTGCAATTGCAATTAATAGCGCAAGCATAGACTGACCAACCAAGCGTTCACGCTTGCTTGCCATTACACGTTGCCATTCCCGTTCGAGTTCTTCACCCGATAAACCTGTCAGCTTAAAATCACAATGTGGGCAGTTTGTAGCTTTGTCAGACACCCGCTTACTGCATGAGGGGCATTGAATAAGCGCCATGTAAACCTCGTTTACGTTTCTGTTGAATAAGGCAATATAAGGGATTTTGCTCTAAATTCAAGCGGCCGCCCCCCTATAAGTTACAGAAAGACCCGCCGCAGCGGGTCTTTCTAAGTATTAACAATGCTTATTTTTCAGTATCTTTTTTGCTTTTTTCAGCATCAAAGTCTTGCCAGTAAGCTTTTACGGTGTCTTTCATTTCTCGCCGCAACAAGAAAATACCAAATAAGTTTGGCAGGGTCATCAGTACGATGGCCACGTACGACATGGTCCATACCAGCGTCGTATCAGCGAATGACGCAACGAAGAAGCCTGCCACGTAGATAATACGGTATGGCATAACGCCGCGTTGGCCAAAAAGATAAACTACTGCGCGGTCACCGTAGTACGACCATGCTATTGCCGTTGAGAATGCAAACAGCATCAAGCTAATCGGTACAATGTATTCACCTGCAGGACCTAAAAAGCCCATACTGAACGCTTTTGATGTTAGCGCCGCTGAGTGAATCAATGAATCACCGACAATGACAATATCTTCTTTGCGCAACTGCCCATCCTCGATACGTAACGTACCCGTGTATGGGTCTTCGCCAGCAACAATGAAGCGCACATTTTCCGCAACAGAACGCGCATGCAGCATGGTGTAACCATTGCTAACTGCTTCACCGTCTCGCACTTGGATGGCACCAGTAAACTTCTCAATGGTGTTCTCGTCAGTGTCATTTAAATAATGATACAGCGCTTCACGGTCTGTTTCTTTGGCGTCAGAATAATTACCCGCAACAATCTCGAGGTCAGTACGCGAGAAAATGTTCTCGTGTTTTTGCGACCACACGCCAGATGAAAGGATAACCAAACCGGTTAACGTACAAATGATGATGGTATCGATAAACGGCTCGAGAATTGACACCATACCTTCAGAAACCGGCTCATCTGCGCGCGCTGCAGCGTGAGCTATAGGTGCTGAACCTTGCCCTGCTTCATTTGAAAACAAGCCACGATTAACGCCACGGTTGAATGCATAAGCAAAGGTTGCCCCCAGGAAGCCACCGGTTGCAGCAGAACCCGTAAAGGCATTCGTAAATATTGATGCAAACGAAGGGCCAATCTGATCAAGGTTAAAAAAGATAACGCTCAACGAACCGAGTATGTATAACACACCCATGATTGGCACTATCTTTGACGTTACTGCAGCGATGCGCGAGATGCCGCCAATGATTACGAGCGCTAACAATATCGAAAGTACACCACCAACAATCATCGGCTCAAAACCAAAGCTCATTTCCATACTTTGAGCAATGTTGTTGATTTGCGGCATGTTGCCGGTACCAAATGAACTAATGATGGTCGCTATTGCAAAAATTACCGCCAACCATTTCATGTTCAAACGGCGGTCCATGTAATACATAGGGCCGCCAGCCATAGTGCCGTCTTCAGTTTGTACGCGGTATTTATGTGACAGCGTGACTTCCACGAACTTCGTTGTCATCCCTAAAAACGCAGTAATCCACATCCAGAATATTGCTGCCGGACCACCTAGGAATATGGCCAGCGCAACACCACCAATATTACCGGTACCGACGGTACCCGATAGTGCTGTTGACAATGCTTGGAAGTGGCTGGTGTCACCTTGTGCACCTTTTTTATCAAACTTCCCAGTTACAACTTTCCAGGCGTGGCCAAAAAATCGAATTTGTGGAAAGCCAAGGTACAAGGTAAAGAATATACCAACACCAAGCAAAATATATGGGAAGTACGCTGCAGACCCCAAATAGCCATCGAGCAGCAGTAAAAAGTTATTTATCGCTTCCAAGGTGTCCCCCTTGTCGAGTTATTATTGTTGTTGTTCACGTTCAAGCTAGCGTGCGCGACCTAGTCGCGCAAGTTATTTCCGATAGCATAGATAGCACTGACCACATCAGCGCCGAATTGTTGGCTACGATTCGCTGACCAACCGAAGTCGGCATCAGGCAAGTTGGCATTATCTTTAAACGGCATCTCTAAAGTAAATGCTAAACAGTTGAAACGCTCGCTAACTGCGTTACTTGCAACCGTTAAGTTGGCCTCACCCGGTTTATCAACCTCATAACCGTATTCAACTTGAAACTCTGGCGTAATAGACAGCAATACCTGCTTAAACTTTTCACCGAGTGCATGCGTGCGGTCGTTGTAGCTTGGTACACCTTCGCAGCCCGCTACAAAGTTATAGGGTAGTGCTTCATCGCCATGCACATCAAGGTAGAAGTCAACGCCAGTTTCCTGCATAGCATTGAGCACATAGAATACTTCAGGGCTCTTCTCGAGCGACGGTTCAGCCCATTCACGGTTTAAGTTCACGCCAACCGCATTGGTACGTAAATGCCCACGCACGCTGCCATCAGGATTCATGTTTGGCACCACATAAAACACGTTATTCTCTAATAACTTACGTGCTGCTGCATCTTCATCATCCAACAATCGGCTCAGAAAACCTTCCATAAACCATTCGGCCATGGTTTCGCCCGGATGTTGCCGCGCGGTAACCCAAATTTTAGCTTTATGTTCCGCAGGTTCACCAATCACCAATAAGTTCATGTCACGGCCGTCTAAGGTTGGCCCAAGTAGTACATGTTGGCATTCGATCGATTGCTGTGTCCACTGAATCAGGTCTTGATGGCGTTCGTATGAATACGGTGTGAAGTAAGCGTAATAAACACTTTCTTGGTCTGGCGTGTGACGAATAACAAGCTCTTTGCCGTTATATTCTGTAGGCACACGAAACCAGTTTTCGCGGTCATAAGACGCTAGTGCTGAATAGTCTTTCCAACCATCAGGATACGCAGACTGACCAGCATTAGTGATATGCATTACGTGCTCAAGGCCCGGTTCGCCGTAGAGTTTAAAATGAAACCACTGATAAAAATCAGATTGATTGTCCTGGCGAATGGCTAATTGGATTGAACTGGCCTCATTGGCCTCGATAACTTCAATATTGCCGCTATCAAATTGCGCAGTTATAAACATGAATTCCCCTATTCCTGAAAAAACAAAAGCGCCCCTAAAAGGCGCTTTTGATAACACTATTTTATTTTGGTAAGTTCAGCAACTGCTGCCCTGCCATCTGCTCAGCCACACGTACCACCTGACAACTATAACCAAACTCATTGTCATACCAAACGTATAGAACTGCGCGATCTTCATCAACGATGGTTGCTTGTGAATCGACCACACCCGCGTAACGCGAACCGACGAGGTCGGTAGAAACGATTTCGGTTGATGCGGTGTAATCAATTTGCGCTTGTAATTCGGAATGCAGCGCCTGATCACGTAAAAAAGCATTGAGCTCTTCTTTATTGGTTTGCTTATTAAGGTTTAGATTCATAATCGCCATGGATACATTTGGCGTTGGTACACGAATGGCATTGCCGGTTAGTTTACCCGCAAGCTCAGGCAACGCCTTAGCAACCGCTTTCGCTGCGCCGGTAGACGTTAACACCATGTTCAACGGCGCCGAACGACCGCGACGGTCTGCTTTATGGTAATTATCAATTAAGTTTTGGTCATTAGTGTACGAGTGTACAGTTTCAACGTGACCATTACGGATACCATATTGATCATTGATGATTTTCAATACAGGGGTAATCGCGTTGGTGGTGCAGCTTGCCGCACTGATAATTAAATCATCGGCCTTGATGTCTGCCTGATTCACACCAAATACCACGTTTTTAATGTTGCCCTTGGCTGGAGCAGTCAGAAGAACTTTTTTTACACCTTTAGATTTAAGGTGTAAACCAAGCCCTGCTTCGTCGCTCCAAATACCTGTGTTATCAATGATAATCGCGTCATTAATACCATACTGAGTGTAATCGACTTGGTCTGGCCCGTCAGAGTAAATCACTTTGATACTGGTGCCATTTGCTTTAATTGCGCTGTTTTCATGGTCAACCGTAATCGAACCATTGAATGGGCCATGAATTGAATCACGACGCAACAAACTTGCACGCTTTTCAAGGTCGCCGTCACGTCCGCCGCGCACCACAATGGCACGTAAACGCATTTTGTTGTTGCTGCCGTTACGCTCAATTAATAATCGCGCTAACAAGCGGCCAATACGCCCGAAACCATAGAGAACCACGTCTTGCGGCGCAATTTCATCGGCTTTATCAACAATATCAATCAGCTCACGTTTCAAATAAGCCTCAATGCTGTCGCCCTTGCCTGCATCTTTGTGCAAGTAATTGAACGCGAGTTTGCCTAAGTCAACGCGCGCAGGCGCAAGTTTCATTTTGCTTAGTGCTTCGATAAACGGAAAGCTCTCACGTAAGCGCAGCTTAACACCCTCATGACGGCGAATTAGACGATGCGCCTTGATGATGTTAATCGTATCGACATTAAGTAGTGAACGACCATATACCAAAATCTCGACACCGTAGTTACGGTACAGGCGGCCAATAATTGGCTGCATCATTTCGGCATATTCTTGGCGCTCCTGCCAACTAGCTAAGGTCAGATCCTGTTGCTGATCACTCATGTGGTTACCTTTATGTTACGTGAATTTGACGGTTGCATTAAATCAGGCGGGTATTGTACTGAAATACTCCCACGAGCGCCAGAATCTATGTAACTCCTGTTCAGGCATGGTATAATTTTCGACAAAACAACAGGAGTATAAATATGTTACGGCGCACTAAAATCGTTACCACACTCGGCCCTGCAACTGACGACCCACAAGTACTTGAGGCACTCATTAAAGCAGGTGCAAATGTTGTTCGACTTAATTTTTCGCATGGCGTTGCTGCGGATCACGAGCGCCGCGCTGCTCAAGTACGCGAGATTGCACAGCGTTTAGGTATTCACGTTGCTGTGCTGGGTGACCTTCAGGGGCCTAAAATTCGAGTCGCAAAATTTGAAAGTGGCGCTGTAACTCTTGATGTTGGTGATGTGTTTGTGCTCGATGCAGAACTTGAAACCAATGCCGGCAATCAACAACGCGTCGGTATTGACTACAAAGAGTTACCCCAAGACGTCAACGAAGGCGATATCCTGTTACTTGATGACGGTCGCGTACGGTTGCAAGTTGAAGACGTGAGCGGCGCGCAGATAACCACAACTGTTACGGTTGGCGGTAAACTGTCCAACAATAAAGGCATCAACCGACTTGGAGGCGGCCTTTCTGCGGCGGCCTTAACTGAGAAAGATTATCAAGACATTGTCACTGCGGCGCGAATTGGTGTTGATTATTTAGCCGTGAGTTTCCCTCGCAGCAGTGCCGACATTCATGAAGCCCGCCGTTTACTTCGAGCTGCCAATGGGCGTGGTTTGATTTGTGCCAAAATTGAACGTGCAGAAGCCGTTGCCACAGATGCGGCGCTGGACGATATCATTCGCGCATCCGATGCGGTTATGGTGGCGCGCGGTGATTTAGGTGTGGAAATTGGCGATGCACAACTGGTTGGTAAGCAAAAACGAATCATCGAACGCGCGCGTCAATGCAATAAGGTCGTGATTACCGCCACGCAAATGATGGAGTCGATGATAGAGAGCCCGATGCCAACGCGTGCAGAAGTGATGGACGTTGCCAATGCGGTGCTTGATGGTACCGATGCAGTGATGCTCTCAGCCGAAACCGCAGCTGGTAAATACCCTGTTGCCACGGTTAAAGCCATGGCCGAAATCTGTTTGGGTGCTGAAACTCACCCAAGTGTGACGATTGATAAACATGATTTGGATGAAACCTTTACCTCCATTCAAGAGGCGACCGCTATTTCAGCAATGTACGCAGCAACCCACCTGGCTGGCGTGAAGGCTATCATTGCGTTAACTGAGTCAGGCTCTACGGCCAAACTTATGTCGCGTATCAATACCAATCTGCCAATATTTTCGTTATCACGACATGATGAAAGTCGTGCGCGCTGTGCCTTGTATCGTGGTGTCTACCCCATCGCTTTTGATTCAACCAAAAGTGAGCCGCAGAAACTTGTTCACGATGCGGTGAATGAAATTAAATTACGAGGCCACGTGGTGCCGGGCGATTTGGTTATTCTTACCCACGGTGATGTGATGGAAACCGTCGGTTCCACCAATACGTGCAAAATTATTGAAGTAAAATAATCGCTTTTAATTCTCCGGCCCTTGCTGGCGAAAGTGTTCATTTAATTCCTGCATGTCTTCAATATATCCGTCCAGCTTCGCCAGAACCCGGCGACGCTGGCGGTCAGTTAACGACTGTTCAAGCTTTAATATCAACGAGAGTGTCGCATCTTGATTGGTTTGTATGCCTGCCTTCAGTTGTTCTGAACGCAATTGTTGCGGTTCAAACATGAGCCTATCAAGTTGGGCGGCAAATCGCTCTGTATCTTGGCGAATCATCAAGGTTTCCTGAAACGACGACTGCCACTTTTCATTATAATCCAGCCATAACGCCCTGGTTGGTAGCCGCTCTGAAACCCAACTACGAATCAGCCTTTCTTGCAATGGGGTAAGCTGGCCTAACCAACTCCGAGCATTCTTCTCTGCCCGCTTCCGAGTCCGCTGAACAAGCTCTGAGTCATCGTACTCAGCAAGCTCGTCACGTTCTTCTTGCTGGCGTTCGTTTAACTTTTGCATTAACTGCGTTACTTGTGCATCACTTAGCTCAGGTAATAACTCCAATGCGTAGGGCCGCAAGCCGCTGAGCATACGTTGCCAAGCCACAAACACCTGTTCATAAACCGCAATTAGACTGGCCTCATCAAGCTGTTTATCGGCCACTTGATCACGCAACTGTTGTAACTGTTCGGCGTAAAAAGGTAATTCGGAAGTCGCATGCCAATAATGAAGGGATGTTATTGCGGTATCAACGCGCTGTTCTTGTTGTTCGTTGAGCTCAACGTAGTCATCGAGTTTCCACTCAACCAAAGTATCGGCAAAACGGTAGCCGAGCTGGCTTGAGCAGGCACTCAACAACAAGACTAAAGTTACAGCGACTAGCATGACTGCATAGCGCATAAGTTCGCTCCGTTAAGAGTTTAGAATTAACTTCTTGATGCGATCTTTGTAACTGCGGCTAACTTTTAATTCTTTACCATTGCGTAAAATAATGTGGTATTCGCCGTTTTGGCGACTGCACAGCTTTTCAACATGTTCCATATTAACAATTGCCGAGCGATGAATACGTTGAAAGCGCTGTGGGTTTAATTCTTCCTCAAGCTCTTTCATGGTGCGCCGCAAAATGTGCGTTTCATTACTTGCATGAATACACATGTAATCGCCAGCTGCATCAACCCACTCTATCGAATTAATCGCTACCCGTGTTATTTCACCACTTTCTTTAATCGCGATATGTTCAGGATAACGCGCTACCCCAACATCTTCACCACTAGCCAAGCGTTTTAAAATGTCTTCGCAGTCTTCACCGGTCGCATCGGCGAGTAAGTTTAAAATACGGTCTTGTTGAACTTTTTGTTCGCGGGCCGCTAAACTTTTTTCAATCCGCAGAATGCTTTGCGCCAAGCGCTCGTTGTCTACCGGTTTTAACAGATAGTCAATGGCTCGCACTTCAAACGCCTTAATAGCATATTGATCGTAGGCAGTGACAAATACGATAAGAGGCATTTTATAGCCATGAGCTTGAACTTCCCGAAGTAGCTCAAAGCCATTCATGCCAGGCATCTGAATATCAAGGAAGACTAAATCTGGCTGTTCTTTACCTATCATCACCAAAGCTTCACGAGCACTTGGGCACTCTTGCAATAATTCAATATTTTCAAATTCTTGCAGTCGTACCACTAGCCCACGACGGGCTAACGATTCATCATCAACAACAAGAGTACGAATTTTGTGCGTCATGCCTGCTCTACCTGCTCTAACGGAATACGAATTTCAATACGAAAACCACGTGGCTTGTTAGCTGTTAATGTAAATGAGTAGTTCTTTCCATACAAGGCCTGTAATCGTTCTCGTGTATTCGCCAGCCCAACACCGCCAGCTTTAGTCAGTGTTTCAAGCGGCTTGGTGCAGCCTGGGCCGTTGTCTGCGACGGTAATTAATAAATCTTCGCTAAAGCGCTGTGCGCGGATAGTAATTTCACCACCCTCTTCTAATTTAGCAATTGCGTACTTGATTGAGTTTTCAATTAAGGGTTGCAAAAATAAGCTGGGAACCAGTGCTTTTTGCACATCTTCATCAATTTCGAAGTTCACCTGCAGGCGTTCGTCAAAGCGCACTTTCTCGATATCTAAGTAAAGCCGAAGCGCGTCGAGCTCGCGTTCTAATGGGATTTTTTTAATCGGTTCATTATCAAGACTGAAGCGTAAAAACAGGCTCAACTTCGACATCATCCGGTTGGCGAGCTCATTTTCTTTCACCAAAATAAGCGTTGAAATCGCATTTAAGGTGTTGAATAAAAAATGTGGGTTGAGTTGGTAGCGCAACATTTTTAATTGCGCCTGATGGGCCATCGACGTCGCCATCAAGGCTTTCTCTTTTTCGTCTTGCAGCATTTGGTAATATTTAATTCCGAAATACAGCCCGCTCCAACTCAGCATGATGTAGAACTTGGCAATGGTATTTTTAAAATAAAACCAGTTACTGTCAGGGCTAAATCCAAACTTATAGATTTCCCAATAGGTTGCGTTATCAACCACAGCCCATAACGCTGCCGATATATAACTTGCGGCCAACACCACGATAATCAACAACCACGGGCTTGCGTCCCAGATGCGGCGGTACAAATAGCGCAACGGAACAGTTAATAGAAAGCCCGCATAAGCGCCGAGTAAGAGTATTAACGCGTAAATATCACGCATTTCGTGCATCAACGAGCCAATATAATGCACTAACGCGTAACCGCTCCACCCAGCTGCCTGCAGCACCCAGAAGAACCGATTGCGATCATCAAGAAGTGTTTTCCAATTATTCAACATAAAGCCTCAATTGAGGTTAAATCATTGCTGTTAGTATACCGTGTTAACGCCCGTAAATAACGCTCTTCATCGCACCTGAATAGCTATATAGCGCGCCCAACGCGTGCTAAGATATTTAACAAACGCTAATACTAGGGCGAATGATTCACCCATCGTCGCTGCACGAGGAACCTTATGCTTCATTATCGAATTCGCGTCAAAAATGCTAATGCGCACATCTTTGCTGTTGCCATTGAGATTCCGATTACAAAACCGCAAGACTTCGTTAGGTTGAGTTTACCCGCTTGGATTCCTGGCAGTTATATGATTCGTGACTTTGCTAAAAACATCAGCGATCTTCGCGCGGAGCAGCAAGGTACAGCTTTAAAGGTAAACCATTGCGACAAGCAAACCTGGCAAATTGACGCACCTGAAGTGGGTATGCTGCTTATTAGCTACGAAGTTTATGCCTTTGATTTGAGTGTACGTAGCGCCTACCTTGACCAGTTTTGGGGGTTCTTCAACCACTCAAGTTTATGCATGGCCGTGGCTGGGCGCACTCAGGAAGCGTGCCGCGTTACCGTAGAAGCTCACGACGGTTGGCACATAGCAACAGGCATGCAGCGTGAACAGGGGCATCGATTCGGTCCGGGGGAATTCCGTGTCGACAGCTATGAGTCACTCATAGATTACCCGGTATTGATGGGACCACTAGATATTCACGAATTTATTGCTGGCGGCGTAAAACATGCTTTGGTATTTGCTGGCCGTCATTATGGCGATGTTGATCGTATATGTCGCGATCTTGCAGCTATCTGCGAATACCAAATCGAATTATTTGGCCACGAGCCACCTTTTAAAGAATATCTGTTTTTGACCATGGTTGTCGGCAAAGGTTTTGGGGGGCTGGAGCATCGCAACTCAACGGCGCTTGTCTGCAGCCGCAAAGATTTAGTCTTACCAGGCAAGCAAGGGAACGACAATGACTACCGCACATTTCTAAGCTTATGTAGCCATGAATACTTCCACAGCTGGAACATCAAAACGCTGAAACCAAAAACCTTTATCCCTTATCTATTGGATCAAGAACATTACACCGAACAATTGTGGTTCTATGAGGGCGTTACCTCCTACTATGACGACTATGTGCTGCATCAAGCCGGATTAATCGACTCAGGTGCTTATTTGACATTGATTGGTGAAACCATGGCGCGAGTACAGCGCGGTGCTGGTATTGACCGACAAACAGTTACAGAATCAAGTTTCCATGCCTGGACAAAGTTTTATAAACAAGATGAGAACTCACCTAACAGTATTGTCAGTTATTATGCCAAAGGCGCGCTTATTGCGTTATGTCTGGATTTAACGTTGCGATTGGAGTCTGGCCATCGAGTAACCCTTGCACAAGTCATGCATGACTTGTGGCACCGCTACGGTAAAACCCTGGAAGGCACTGACGACGACACAGTGCAGACGTTCATTCAGACAACCTATGGTATTGATGTTTCAGGTTTTTTGCAGCAGGCATTGTACACCACACAACCGCTGCCCACGATTGAATTGCTCGCCAAGTTTGGTGTGTCGGTGAAAAAAGACCAAGGTGCGGACGACAATAGTTTTGGCGGTAAACCCGCCACAGCGCGATTGCCCGTTGCTTTAGGTGCTAAATATAAAGCCTCCAGCAATGGACTGGAATTATTAGTTGTGTTCGCTGGTGAAGCTGCACAAGAGTGTGGGCTAAGTGCCACAGATCGGATTATTGCTATCGATAACTTACAGATAACCGATAGCAATATTAAAGAGATTTTCGAGCGCTATCGGCCTGGTGACCAGGTCACCGTGCACGCCTTTCGACGCGATGAACTGATAACGCTACAACTTACCTGGCACGCTCCAAAACCTACTAGCTATCTACTAAGCGTTAGCGATCCGCAGCAGGTACAGGGCTGGTTGCGGTTGCAGAAAAATGCTCGATAACCAAGGCTGGGTCTAACCGTTCATGGCGCCAGTTAATGCGCCAGTCAAGGTGAGGCCCTGTGACACGACCGGTGGCACCAATTTCGGCAATTTTTTGACCTTGTGCGACTTCATCACCAACCGCTGCATGCAACTTGTGCAGATGAATATAAGTACTGGTAACGCCATATCCATGATCGATAATTAACGTGCCACCGGAATAAAACAAATCATTTTCGGCTAGAATCACTTTACCTGACCAGGGTGCTAACACGGGGCTACCTGTCGGCGCGGCAATATCGAGGCCAAAATGTGGGTTACGCGGTGTGCCATTAAAAATACGCTGACTGCCATACACCCCACTAATTCGGCCTTGTGCCGGCATTTTTACCTGCATTAAGAAATCGGTGCGATCGCTTAGCGCGTTATTTCGTGCTGTCCACACCTGCGCAGCTTCGCGTTTGGCGCGTTGTTGCTGTTCAGGATCAGGTGTAACCGTTTGTTGCGGCACACCATCAACACGGTCAATCTTGTACTGTCGCGGTTTTATCTCAAGCGTTTTCTTGAATGCCCGCCCATGATGGTCAAATAAGGTAAGTTCTTGGGCGCCATGCTGCTCGCGACCAAAGCCAAACACCACCTGCCCCTCTGGGGTTATGCGCAGTGGTTCGCCATTAAGTTCAACCCGTTCCGCAGCGTGCACGTCACCAATTAATAAAGAGCCCGAGGTTAATGCACCGCGGATATCGATATCAGGTGTAACCGGTTGCTCGTGAGCCTGAGCCGTTGATGCAATGGCTAGCATTGCCACCAGTAGTTTACGCATAGCCAATAGCTCCCTTGCCAACCCCTTCAAAGCCGGTAACTTTTACCGAAGCGTCAGGCTGTTGGTGTTTAATTTTTTGCGCCAAGTAAGTCGCAATGCACTCCACCGTGGAATCTGTTGGAATGGTATAGTTTTCGGCTTTCGGAACAAGCAACTCGAACAAGCCTTGATCGGCCGTATAACTGTACGCCACGTGCGTGGTTGGACTTAGCTGTTGGCTATGTTCGGATAGCTGTAACACATTGAACCCCACGATATCTTCTTCGGATCCCAAGTATATATCCTGCCAAGTCGTCGCCCAAAATTGCTCAAGGGTGGTGTCTCGCTGATCATTGAGGGCAATATAAATACGCGATCGGTGGCCGTGTGCAATGCGTTGGCAGTTGCCATCGTGCTTTTTCAGACCATGGGTATAGTGATAAAACGCACCGGGAATTTCCTCAGCGCGCAGTTGCAATTCCAAACCCTGCACGTTATCTGGCAGCTCTCGTTTTATCACAGCCCGTAAATAATCGGTGATACTTGTCATGGTAACTTGCTGCGCATCGATAAACGCGAAGGCATCTGCGGGACAAAACAAGTGAATTGACCGGTTGTTCGGCCGCATGAAATCAACCCAATAGCTATTGCCATCTTCGTGATGGCTGACTTGGGTGTATTCATGTTCAGCAGGAACCGCTAATTTGTGGTCAACCGCACTATCAATAATGCGCTTGATTTGCTTTTTAACTCGGCCAAAATCAAGCACCATAGACTGCTCATTCAGTGAGCCATCTAAAACAATATCAACAATCCAACTTTCACCAACCATTCCGCGCTCTGGGCACAGGTATGAGAAGTCGATGACGGTCAAATCGTTTACAAATAACTGCATAGTTCTCTCGATTAAATGATTCTCATAGCAACATTACGTGAAAGTATACCACTACCTATCACTGGGCGATAACTTTGATAAGCACCAACCAGTCGTAAATTAGCTTCGCGCTTAACAACAGCAAAGCCAAACCCATCGCACGATCTATCCAATGACTGACGGCCCACATGCGACGATAAAACGGTGGCCAAGTGATGAGCGTGGCTAAAAAAGAGAACCACAGCCCTGTTGCAATGGCCATGTACATGCCATACCCAACTTTTACCGACGTTGGCGTAGCAGGTGCAATAACCGTGCTGAAAAGGGCTAGGAAAAAGAGCGTGGCCTTAACATTCAACCCATTGGTTAGAAAGCCAACCCGGAATGCTTTAAGTGCCGTAATACCCTGCGTAGGTGCATTTGAATTGTTTGGCAATGGGCCGCGCGGTTGAGCGCGAATTGCCTGCCAGCCCAACCAACCCAAATAGCCTGCACCAACCAAAAGGAGCAATCCGTATACCCATGTGTAGCGGTGAATAATTAACGCCACCCCAAGTACGGAATAAGCAACGTGCAAAAGTATTCCTGTGCCGATACCTAGCGCGACCCAACGCCCAATGCGCCCGCCATAACTAATGCTGTAGCGTGTGGTTACCGCGAAGTCAGGCCCGGGGCTTGCCACAGCGAGAAGGTGCAAGGTGGCGATAGTTAAAAATTCTGCCCAATAGATTGCTAAATGTTCCATTGTGATTTACTTTTAGTTAATTAAACTTGCACCAAGGTTATTCAGATGGCTAGCGAAAAATCACCTTCACTCAATGCATTACGGGTATTTGCCGTTGCGGCTCATGCCGATTCATTTAAACAAGCTGCGCAACAACTTGGCGTATCACAATCGAATATTACGCGACAAATCCAAGCGTTAGAAGAGCAATTAGGTACACGGTTATTTCAGCGCGACAACCGTGTTCATGCGTTAACCCCAGCAGGTGAAGCATTAGCACCTGATTTATTGCGCTTGTTTAAAGAGCTTGATCGCACCGTTGAGCGTACGCGTCATATTGGCGATAGTGAATTAACGACACTCCGGATTGCGCTGCCCGAGAGTTTATTACGTTGGTGGTTATCAAGCCGACTGGCAGAATTCTATGCGCTGTATCCGCATATACAGGTTCAGTTTAATACGGTACCGCTGTTTCCTGACGCCAATGAGCAAGCGAATATCTGCGCACAACTTCAGCACGAACAACTGGATATGGCCATTCATTATGGCCATTTGCGCGACAAGGCTCTAAAACAAGTCGCTCTCTATACACCGACGTATGTTCCGGTTGCGCCTACTCAAAGTGACAAAGCTTTAGCATCGCGACCTTGGTTAATTGACGTGAATGCCCCCTACTGGCGTCATTTTAAAAAAGCACAGGCGCATTTGGCGAAGCAATTGAAAACCCGTCCGGTCGGAAATAGCAATATTGCGGTGGATTTAATCCAGGGTACTGACCAAATTACGCTTATTGATCAACTATTTCTTGCTCACCCGCAACTGCGTGACTATGTCAAACATACCGAATACCAAGTAACCCTGCCTGAGCCAGTTGCCTTAACACTTAAACAGCGGCAACGGCAGCCTGTTGCGCTTGTTGCGTTTGTTAAATGGCTTGAAGCACGTTTAGCTAGTTCATTGGCGGGTAATGTTCGGCCAAGCTAACACTGATACCTGTGTGGGTAACCACCCGCGCATGACGACGGTTTAGTTTTCGCGGATCAGAGACACCGCATGAATGGGCGATAATATTCACACCATATTCCAAAAACTTATGGTAATTGGCAACCCGAACGCTCTTATCGGCAGGGTCTAAGCCCTGCTGCAGACGTTTATCATGCGTTGTTACACCTGTTGGGCAGGTGTTTTTATTACATTGCATCGCTTGAATGCAGCCGAGCGAGAACATAAAACCGCGTGCTGAAACCACGAAGTCAGCGCCAATCGCTAATGCCCAAGCTACATCAGCCGGAGTTATCATTTTTCCTGAGGCGATAACCCGAATACGATCTTTAATACCACTGGCGGCAAGTTTATCAATCAGTATCGGTAAACTTTCAGACAGCTTTAACCCAACGTAGTCCATGAGCGGTTGCGGCGCTGCACCGGTGCCACCATCCGCACTATCAAGCGTAATAAAGTCAGGCGCACTACTTGGTCCGCGGGCGTTAATGGCGGCAACGAGCTCATCAATCCAGTTGGGCTCACCCATGACAAATTTAATACCCGTAGGCTTCCCGGTTATTGTGCGTACACGCTCAATGAAATCGAGAAGCTCTTCGTTATTTTTAATCTCCGGATGCCGATTGGGTGATATCGAGTCTTTGCCTACGGGTATACCGCGAATTTCCGCAATTTCTTGATTTACTTTAATGGCTGGCAGAATACCGCCTTTACCTGGCTTAGCGCCCTGACTTAATTTAATTTCGAACATTTTTATCCGATCATCACTCGCCAGTTGCCGAAGCTTACCTTCGTGCAGTGCGCCAGAGCCAGTTCGTACGCCATACTTGGCGGTACCTATCTGAAACACGATGTCGCAATCACCCGCTAAATGATAGGGGCTTAATCCGCCCTCTCCGGTGTTTAGCCAACACCCAGCTAATTTTGCGCCCTTCGATAGTGCGGTAACAGCGACCGGTGATAATGCGCCGTAACTCATGCCGGAAATGTGGAAATAACTGGTCGGCGAATAAGGTTGCTCACAATCAGCGCCGATAGTGACCGGTTCAGGATGCGTTTTTTCTTCTTCTTGGTGTGGGTAGGCACTGTTAGCAAAGATTATCGTACCGTTTTTGGTTAAATCGCGGGTGGAGCCAAATGCAATAGTCCGGTCTGCGTTTTTTGCCGCACGGTACACCCAGCTGCGTTGTGAACGGTTAAACGGCATTTCTTCGCGGTCCATTGCGTAGAAATACTGTCTAAAAAATTCACCAAGATGTTCAAACATATATCGAAAACGCCCAATAACCGGGAAGTTTCGACGTATGGTGTGGCGTGTTTGGCGCTTATCAACCACGTACATAACAATAACAGCACCTAGCCCAACTATTAGCAGCAATACAAAAAGTGCAACCAGCCATTGTGCCAGTATTAATAATGTTCCCATCCACCCTGCTGCTTCCATAGTCGCTGCCTTGTTTGTTTGCGTTAATCGTTCAAGCTTATACTACAACATATAAAAAGCCCTCGGATTTAGCGAGGGCTTTAGTAAAAAAAAGCTTTAATTTCCGACACTATCGGGATGTTTGATCGCGTTAAAAACCTCAGCAAAAGTTGTTGCTCGCGGATATAAACGAATGGACTCACCCGTTACAGCCATTATCTTAAGAGAAACGGCGATACCACTAATACGGTTGTCGGTTGTAATTACAATAAAATCAGAACCTGCCGCTTGCATCGTTGCGGCAATGTCACCAATTTTGGCGGTTTTAATTTGTTGAGAACTTAACACCGGGATTTGGCTAATCGGGCGCATTAAGTACCCAACGGTTAACTCATGCCATGGCAGTTGCAATAAATTGGCAATCACACCACTGTGGCGGCCGTGCAGCTCGCGGGCCATGAGCACACCAACAACCTGTCTGTTGTCGTCTATTACAACGCCATAACGCTGTTCAGACGCATTAAATACCGATTCAGCTTCCAGTACAGGCATCTGTGGAGTTAACAGTACCAATGCGTTGTCATGCAGTTCATCAACAATGTAGCGTGCGCTTTGATGCCAATCTAAACGTTTCTGACGCAATTGTTCTTTGGGTAGCGGCAAAAAATGCGTGTGTGGGGACGATTCCCAATGTAATGCGTGGAATTCGGACATAACTCACCTCAATACTGATTGATTAATTTTGTACTTAAAATAATTAAATCAATCGAGAATTGGCGGAGCTCTGGCCTGGTTAGAAGAAACAATATAACTGAAGGCCGCAACCGCAGTACCAATTTCGAGTTGGTGAGAGTGAGTACTTTGGAACGGGTTCGCGTGTGTTAATAAAGCATAATCGGGCTCATCCAGCGAGTTGCGCTCGGATGAAACATTCAACTCAACGGCGGTTTGCTCCAGGTGGTAGCCGTCAACAGCACTAATCTCTGCCCGTGGCGCCAACCACAGCAAGGAAAATATGACTGAGACAATCCCAAAGCGTAACAAAGCCACGGCTAAACCGAATCTGTTTGTATGATGTAGTAAAGATATGGGTGGTTTAGATGTTTGACAAGCGTCAATAAAAAATAAATTGCAGAGGAAGTGGTGCCCGGGGCCGGACTTGAACCGGCACGCTGTTACCAGCGAGGGATTTTAAATCCCTTGTGTCTACCAATTTCACCACCCGGGCACATACTGTATTACCTGAGGTCTCTCAATGGAGGCGGGTCCCGGAGTCGAACCGAGATCCACGGATTTGCAATCCGCTGCATAGCCATTCTGCCAACCCGCCACTGAGTTTGGAGCGGGAAACGAGATTCGAACTCGCGACCCCAACCTTGGCAAGGTTGTGCTCTACCACTGAGCTATTCCCGCATCCAGTGCTGACGCATTCTACTGTCTATTTCGGCAAGGTCAACGACTTTTTCGCCTGAACACGTCTGTTTGCCTATTTTTAATCCACTTGGCTTAAATCTGACCATGCTGCGCGCAAATATTCGCCCATTGACCACAGTGTTAGAACAAAAGCTGCATAGAGCAATACAGTTGCCGTTACGATTACAAAGGTGTTGGCTTCCCAAATCAAGCCACCAATGGCCACCATTTGTGCAATCGTTTTGTATTTACCTAAATTTGATACTTTAACCTGGTCGTGTCGGCCAATCTGCGCCATCCATTCACGCAATGCTGAAATAACCAGTTCGCGGCTGATAATTGTTAATGCAGGTATACTTATCCACCACGTCGCATAGTGCTCAACAACAACTACCAGCGAGGCTGCAACCATCACTTTATCGGCAACTGGGTCTAAAAAAGCTCCGAACTTGGTAAATTGATTAAATTTACGCGCAACCCACCCATCAAGTGCATCCGTAAACCCAGCCACGGCAAACACGAAAGCGGCCCAAAAATGGGCCTCTTGGCCAGGTAAATAATAGATAATCAGAAAAACCGGAATCAATAAAATCCGGAAGCTGGTCAAGATGTTAGGAATATTCCACATCAGCACTATTGTCCTCTATTCATCACGAAATGCATGGTAGATAATTTCTGCCAGTTCGCGACTAATTCCCGGTACTGCAGTAAGTTGCTCAATACTAGCCTGTTTTACTTCCTGTAATCCACCTAGATTTTGCAATATTTTTTGTCGGCGCTTGGCGCCAATTCCAGGAATATCTTCAAGTTTTGATGAACGACGAACTTTAGCCCGACGTTGGCGGTGCCCGGTAATCGCGAAACGGTGCGATTCGTCACGAATATGCTGCACCAGATGCAATGCAGGCGCATCGCCCGCTAATGGAACTGTCGCGTGGCTGCCCGCCAAAATCAGCGTTTCCAGCCCTGGTTTGCGTGACTCGCCTTTCGCAACACCAATAAGTAATGGCGGGCGCACACCTTGCGCATCGCCCCAATCGTTAAAATAAGCTTCTGCTTGCGCCAGTTGGCCTTTGCCACCATCAATAAATAAAATATCAGGTATCGCAGCCTTCCCTTCGTCGCTTAAGAGAGCAGCGTCGAACCGTCGCTGTAAAGCTTGCGCCATGGCTGCGTAGTCATCGCCCGGCGTAATCCCCTTGATATTAAAGCGGCGATAATCTGATTTTTTCGGTCCCTGCCGGTCGAATACCACACACGAAGCAACAGTCTCTTGACCCATGGTGTGGCTAATATCAAAACATTCCATGCGCTGTATGGGGTGTTCAAGATCCAATACCTGTTCAAGCTGCTTTAGCCGCAGAACCATCGTGTTTTCTTGATTTAATTTACTTTCTATCGCATTCAGCGCGTTCTTTTGTGCCAGCACTTGATATTGCTTTCGCTCACCGCGAACGCTATGGGTCATGCGAACATTCTGCGCAAGCGCTTGCTCAAGAATCTGTAAATCGTGTTCAGGATCGAGTACCTGTGCCGCATTGGCTTCCGGTAAAATAATTTCACGTGGTAACCGCCGGCCAACTTGGTCATTCAAGTAAAATTGCAGCATAAACGCGAGCAAAATTTCAGAATCTTCAGTATTCGGCGGCACTTTGGGGAAGTAGCTACGGCTACCTTGCACCGCACCTTCGCGAATAAACAATAGATGCACTGCGGCAATTCCACCACGCCGTACAAACCCGATAACATCAAGTTCTTGTTGATTACCGGTAACAGCATTGCGTTCCTGCACTTTGCGCATCGCAGCTATCTGATCGCGGAACCGCGCTGCGCGCTCGAAATCGAGCGTTGTGCTAGCCTGCTCCATACGCGCAACTAACTGATCAATAACTTGTTGATTCTTGCCTTGCAAAAATGCTTTAGCTAAATCCACCTGCTCTTGGTATTCCCCGTCTGTGCAGTAGCCTTCCACGCACGGGGCTAAACAGCGCTTTAACTGATATTGCAGGCACGGGCGGCTGCGGGCTCGGTAATAGGAGTCTTCACACTGGCGCACGGGAAACAACTTTTGCATGAGTCGCAGGCTTTCTCGTACCGCCACACCGCTTGGGAATGGCCCAAAATAGTCACCTTTCTCTCTGCGCGTGCCGCGATGAAATGCTAAACGTGGGTGCGAATGATGGCTCACAAATATATAAGGATATGACTTATCGTCACGCAGCAACACGTTATAGCGTGGCCGGTACTTTTTAATAAAGTTGTTTTCCAGGATAAGCGCTTCGGCTTCGGTATTGGTTACCGTGACATCCATTGATGAAATTTGTTTTACCAATGTTTGCGTTTTGGGGCTGTCGACATTTTTACGAAAGTAGCTGCTAACGCGCTTTTTTAAGTCTTTGGCCTTACCCACATAAATAACAACACCCTCACCATCGTACATGCGATACACGCCAGATTGATGGGTCAGGTGTTGGATAAATGCTTTAGCATTGAATACGGAGTCAGTCATACCTTTGCGATTGGTCGATTTCAACAAGCCCTGATTGTATCGCAAGATGAGTCAATTCAACATCACCCGCTACACCTAGCTTCTGAAATATTCGATATCGAAAGGTATTTACTGTTTTACTGCTGATATTTAAATGCTTCGCAATATCAACCACACGAATGCCGCGGCCTAACATTTGCGTGACTTGAAGCTCTCGGTCACTCAGTGACTTCATTAAACGTCGGAAATTTTGCGACCGTGGGTTTTTAGCCAAATACTCAGCCACAGCACTGGCCACGTACATCTGGCCTCGGCTAGTATTCGCGCAGGCGCGTTCAAATTCCTCATAACTCGCATTCGCTAACAAAAACGCATCCACTGTGTGCGTATTGCATTGAAAATCGAGTACGTCCTGGAAGTTTTCCGCCCACAATATGAGTTGCAAGTCATTGTATCTTCGGTGCAGTCTTCGCCAACTTTCAATTGTCCCATCACCTGCGAGTCGACTGGATAAAATAACAGCTGCAAACGGATGATTTTTCACTTCATCACGTAATTCATTTATGGTCGAAACACTCGCTACTACGCGGTATTTTTTATTGCCCGAACTTAATGTTGTGTACATCCCAGATCGCAACAAGTCGCTCGGTATTGCAATGATAAAGTCGGTCATGACGACACATTCCTTGTGAGGTATCCCCTAGTGACGAATTCACTAGGTGAGTTCAGGTATGACCTATTTGTGAGCTAAAATCAATAACAAATTCATCGAATTACAGTATGATCATTAAATTTCTTACAAAATGATCAATGATTAACCAAACACCGTCACAGTCTGTCGGCTTATGGCGACTAACTTTGCTTCATCGTCCCAAATATGCGCATGCGTATGACCATATCCGTGTGCGGCATAATCGATATACGCAACATACTGCCACCAGTCGTGCGTGCTCTTTTGAGTGTCCAAAGGTTCTGGGAATTCAATTGTCCACGTTAATGAACTCGCCGGTGCTGGTTGCTGCAAATGTGGTAATACGGCTGGTGGCCAAGCATCAACCAAACCTAATAATAACCCGATAGTAATTGGCCGCTGTTCTTTGCGATAGCGCATCCAACCGCCGAATTCGCGCGATGTATTGCCTGAAAAAGGTAGTCCACCCACTGAAACAGCGTAATCATAATGCTCGGTGAACTCAGGCAGAATACTTACCTTGGGAAATTCCGCGCCCAGTTCACGGCTTGGTACATTTGCCTGAAGTGTGTCAGTCACTTGCACTGCGGAATCCCGTGATCGGCCATAGCTCGCTAAAGCAGATAGCACCACGGCGTCATCCTGAAGAATTTCAACAGCTATCTGAGTTACGTTCTTGCCTTCACGAAGAATACGCCGAACTAACGTCGCTTCACCGGGTTGCACGGGGGCAACAAAGGAAACGGTAAATGCGCGAAGGTCTTGTTCAGCACTGGCACCATAATGTGCATGTTGCCAGGCAATGGCTGCAGTAATACCGCCAAACAATGCGCGGCCCTGCCCCCATCCGTCAGGCAGTTGAATTAATTGCTCCGCGGCTGGCGTAATCTGGCTAAGTATCTCTGAAAACTGCATGTAACCTCCTTGACTGCATGATTCGGTATTCTAGCAGACGCAAAACGAAAAAAGCCCGCTCAAATGAGCGGGCTTTTCGAATGTGGCGGAGAGAGAGGGATTCGAACCCCCGGTGGGCGCGAACCCACGCCTGATTTCAAGTCAGGTGCATTAAACCGAACTCTGCCATCTCTCCGCGGTCTGTAAGGTGTGTGCCTCAAGACGAAGCGAATGATAAAGAGCTGAAACACGCTTGTAAAGGAAAAATTTAAACCAAATGGTTCGTTTGCTGTCATTTTATACAATCAGGCATGAATTTCGCTTGAAAACATTGCCTTTGGTACCCATTTATACGGTACACTCTAGGTGATTAACTTATTCGCTGAATAAGTCATTGAGAACAACACGGAGATATACATGAGTAACCAAGCTCACATTTCTACCGCTCAACGCGGTGAAACAGTTTTACAAACGAACAAAGTTTTGCGTAATACCTATATGTTGCTCGGTCTGACACTTGCATTCAGTGCATTGACTGCATTTTTGTCTGCCAGCATGGGGTTACCTCACCCAGGCTTCATCATTACGCTGGTCGGTTTTTATGGCTTATTGTTCCTCGTTCATAAAACCGCCAACAGTGCAGCAGGCTTAGTCTCCGTGTTTGCCTTAACAGGGTTCATGGGATATACCTTAGGCCCAATTCTTGGTTCAATCAGTGCCATTGGTCCGGCTGGTGATCAAATCATTATGACCGCACTTGGTGGCACCGCATTAACCTTTTTTGCCTTGTCAGCCTATGTGTTAACAACCAAAAAAGACATGTCATTTCTGGGTGGCATGATGACCGCGTTGTTCGTTGTGGTGTTGGTTGCCTTTGTTGCGAATATCTTTATGAACGTGCCGGCATTGAGCTTAACCCTGTCAGCCCTGTTTATTTTGTTTTCAGCAGGCGCCATTCTGATGCAAACCAGCGCCATCATTCATGGTGGTGAGCGCAACTACGTGTTGGCGACAGTAACCCTGTACGTTTCTATTTATAATATTTTCGTAAGCCTACTGCATATTTTAACTGCGTTCGGCGGCGACGAGTAAAGGTAACGTTGTGGCACGGATAGTTATTGCATTACATGCCGCACCTGCGGCTGACGTTCCGGCCCAAAATCGCAGCCTGTTAGCGTATCACTACGCACAGGCTGCGCTTGTTTCCGGCCATCACATTGATATGGTGTTTTTTTATAGCGCCGCTGTTGTGCACGCGCAGCAACCCGCCGAAACCCAAGCCGTTGCGCTATGGCAGGCATTTGCACACGAGCACAATATCCCTCTGGTGATTTGTAATACCGTTGCCGAAACAGGGTATAACATGAATGTCGATGAGCTTGTGGCACCCTTTCAAAACGGTGGTCTCAGCGAGTTCTCGATGGCTGCGGCTGCAGCAGATCATGTGATTCAGTTTTAACCTCGCGGACCCTAACCATCATGACACTCGCTGTAATTCAAACCCAAGCAAGTGATAGCCAAACAGCCTGGCATGGTCAGGATATGTTATTGGCACTTGCTAGCATGGATTTAAACCCGCAACTTATACTTACCGGTCATGGTATTGATTTATGGCTGCACAACGGTGATAACCAGCAGAATAAGCGTTCATTACACAAGCGCTACGCCATGTTGGAGCTATTCGATTGCCCGGCACCATGGGTTCATGAAGATGAACTGTCAGCGCGCGGCTTATCAGAAGATGATTTTATTGCTGCAATCAACGTGCTTGACGCCGATACCTGGCAGGCAAAAATCGCGCAATTAACCAAAGTACTTACCTACTGAGCGCCTATTATGATTGATTCTGTACCTGATACCCAGCCAGCGCCGGTGATGCTTGTGAGAACTTGGCCTAACCAAGAATGGCTTCAACGTTGGCTACTGCCAAACACCACATTGATTTTAAGCGAGCACGCATTATTGAATGTTGTTGCTAAGCCAGAATTGGTTGAACAATTGCCGGTTACGCCGTATGCCCTGCATGCAGAGCTGCAGTTACTTAATATTGACGAGTTACCTGCTACGATTGTTCAACTTGGCTCTGCACGTTGGGTTGAAATGACGCTTGAGGCAAGCAGTTACATGGTTTGGGATGAGCTTTGCAATGTTTAAGTTTAACGGTCGCGAGTATCAAACGGATAAGCACGAATATCTGGCTCATTTCGATGAATGGTCGCCCGAATTGGCGGAATATATCGCGAGCCTGGAAAACATCGAGCTGACTGCTGCGCATTGGGAAGTGGTCAATTTTGTCCGCGAGTTTTACCAAACTTACGATACCAGCCCCGCCATGCGGGTATTAGTAAAAGCCATTGGAAAAAGCTTAGGGCCGGATAAAGCCAACAGCATTTATTTGTACAAATTATTCCCTAAGGGGCCAGCCAAGCAAGCGACACGTATAGCGGGCCTGCCCAAGCCCGCCAAATGCATTTAGACAGCCCCGAAAGCTCGCAGCGACGTTATTCCGCTGCGATTCGAGTAACCCCGCCCATGTATGGCTGCAAGGCCACCGGCACGGTCACAGAGCCATCTTCTTGTTGATTATTTTCCAATAGTGCAACCAAGGTACGGCCAACCGCTAAACCCGAACCGTTCAACGTATGCATCAGTTCTGGCTTGTTTGCACCTTTACGACGGAAACGTGCCTGCATGCGACGGGCCTGGAAATCCTGCATATTTGAGCAAGAGCTGATTTCCCGATACTTTTCCTGGGTTGGCAACCACACTTCTAAATCATACGTTTTCGCAGCGCCGAAGCCCATGTCACCCGTACACAACAGCATTTTTCGGTAAGGTAGCTCCAATAACTGCAGTACTTTTTCGGCATGCCCTGTTAGCTGTTCCAACGCGTCCATTGAGTCTTCTGGCTTCACCAACCACACCAATTCCACTTTATCGAACTGATGCTGACGAATTAAACCGCGGGTATCACGACCGTGCGAGCCAGCTTCGCTACGAAAACATGGAGTATGCGCGGCATACTGCAGGGGAAGCTGGTCTTCATCAGCTATTTCGTCGCGCCAAAGATTAGTTAATGGCACTTCTGCTGTGGGGATTAGCGACAGCGCGACCTGATTTTCTGTAGCGCCCTGCACATGAAATAAATCCTCACCAAACTTCGGCAACTGCCCTGTTCCGAATAACGTGTCATGATTCACCAAGTACGGCACGTAAGTTTCTTGATACCCGTGTTCTGTGATGTGTAAATCAAGCATAAATTGGGTTAGCGCACGGTGTAGCCGCGCTATTTGCCCTTGCAAAACAACAAAGCGCGCACCCGCCAACTTAGAACCCAGCTCGAAATTCATACCGTCGTTAATGGCACTTGCCACGTCAACATGATCGCTTGGCGCGAAATCAAAACGGCGTGGCTCACCCCAACGGCTTACTTCCTGATTATGATCTTCATTTGGCCCCAAAGGCACTGATACATCAGGAAGGTTAGGCACACCAGCGATAATTTGCTGCAGCGCATCCTGCACCGTTGCTAACTCTGCTTTCGCCGAGTCAAGTTGGGCACCTAAATCATCAACAGCGGCCAACAATGGCGCAATATCTTCGCCTTTCGCTTTCGCTTGACCAATTGATTTCGAACGGGAATTGCGTTCAGCCTGCAAGGTTTCAGTACGAACTTGCAAGTCTTTGCGCTGCTGCTCTAAGGTTTCTAAGCGTGATACATCCAGTTCATAACCACGTGTGGTTTTGAGGCGTTCTGCCGTTTCAGCGAGTTCACTACGAAATAACTTAGCGTCTAACATGAGTTTCCCAATCGATTAAATTTATGACTTCAGCCACAGCGCCAACAGCACCGCAGCAATACATCCAAAAGCATTTAAGCAGGCATAGACCAGCGCTTTTATATAATCGCCTTGCTGCGCAAGTAATACCACGTCCAGCGAAAAGGTTGAAAAGGTTGTAAAAGCACCTAAAACACCAACACCTAAAAAGAGCCAAAGTTGTTGGTTTGGCTCTGCTTGTTGGTATTGCGTAGCAAATAACAAGGCCAACAAAAATGAGCCCGTTATGTTAACGATTAGCGTCGCGAAAGGAAATATTTTGCTGAGATTAATTAACCACATTCCCATGCCGTAACGTGCCACGGCGCCAATCGCCCCGCCCGCAGCAACCCAGAATAAGTTAATCATCATCGCCTCGCTGCCAATCACTGTTTTGATGTTGTTGCTGCATCCACTTTAATTTTTCGTGCAGTTGCTTTTCTAGCCCGCGCTCAGTTGGAACATAGAGCTGTGTGTCTGCAATTGCACTTGGTAAATAGCGCTCGCCAGCCACAAAGGCGCCCGGATAATCGTGCGCATACCGATAGTCTTTACCATAGCCATCCGCCTTGTGCAGCGCGGTTGGGGCGTTGGTTAAGTGTTTGGGTACTGGTAAATCTGGATAATCTTCTGCGAGGCGTTTCGCGTGATTAAACGCTTGATACACTGCGTTGCTTTTGGGTGCCATTGCACAGAATATAATGGCCTGCGCAATCGCCCGCTCGCCCTCGGCTGGCCCTACCCGTGTAAAGGTGTCCCATGCATTAAGCGCCAGTTGCATGGCTCTCGGATCGGCATTGCCGATGTCTTCCGAAGCGATAGCCAGTACACGACGCGCCACAATCAATGGGTCACCACCGCCATGCAGAATGCGTGCGTACCAGTACAAGGCACCGTCGGGTGACGACCCACGCACTGACTTATGCAACGCCGACAGCAGTTCATAATAGGCATCGCCCTGCTTATCAAACAACGCCTGCCTTGAACCAACGGCTGCTTGTGCCAGTTCTAATGAAATCACGTTATCGGTGGCTGCATCCGCACATATTTCTAAAAAGTTCAAAACACGCCGGGCATCACCTGCCGCCGCATGAATCAGAAAATTCCGTGCGTTATCACTAAGCTGCAACGGGCGTTTGCCGAGCCCTCGTTCTTGATCAGTTAATGCTTGCGATAAAACCTGTTCAATTTCTATATCGGCAAGCAGTTGCAAGCGATAAACACGGGTTCGGGACAACAAAGCATTATTGAGCTCAAATGCCGGATTTTCTGTGGTTGCACCAACAAAAATGATGGTGCCGTTTTCAATATGAGGAAGAAACGCATCTTGCTGGCTTTTATTAAACCGATGCACCTCATCAACAAACAACACTGTGCGCTGTTGATGGCTTGATGCTCTCTGCTTTGCGGCGTCAATGGCAGCGCGAATGTCTTTTACACCTGCCGTAACAGCACTAATTCTGTCGAGTACTGCAGCGCCGCTCATGGCCACCAGTTCTGCGAGCGTGGTTTTTCCAGTTCCTGGTGGGCCCCAAAGAATCATTGAATGCAAAAGCCCCCGGCTAATTGCTTCATAAAGCGGTTTGCCAGGGGCCAATATATGTTGTTGCCCAATATATTCGTTTAGTGCTGTTGGCCGCATGCGTGCGGCCAACGGCCTAAAGTCAGGCTCCAATTCGAATTCGCCGTTAGCGTTGGTCATCCAGATCAATCCCTTCCGGCATGTCGAATTTAAAGAGTTTACCGTCAAGTGCTTTATTGAGATGAACCTGCTCTAAATCAATGGTGCTAATCTGACCTTGCCCATCATCAAGAATAATGCGCTGCAACTGAGCCGGTGCGCCCTGCTCGGCAAACACCAACTGCAAACTTTGGGCGCTTGCTGCGCCTGCTTTAGGCTGCAGTGAAAAGCTGTTGGCTTCGCTCTTTACATCGTAGTCGCGCCAAGCTTGACTATCGCCATCCAGTAACAGCAGCAAGGGGCTCTGCGCCACTGCTTCAGACTGGTTGTATACCGTAACTTGCTCCACAAATGGATTGTAATACCATAGGTTCTGGCCATCGGCGACCATCAAGGTTTCGTCGGGTGCGTCAGTTTGCCAATACAATAGATTGGGGCGAGCAATTGCCATGCGCCCATGCAACTGCTGCACTAATTCGCCATTTATATCCGTCACCTGTTGACTAAAATCGGCTTCTAACGTGGTTAAACCTTCCAGACGCTGCAATAATGCCTGGCGGTCGGCTTCACCGGCTTCGGCCGGAAACCAAGTTGCCGTAACCAGCGTTGTTACCGTAACGCCAACAGCTGCTAACAATTTCAATGCGTTCATGTTGTGTATTCCATTAACTTCAAATTAATCGCGCGGTGGACGCGGCGCGAGTACTTCGCGTTGACCGTTATTACCGGCACTACTAACGACACCGCTGGCTTCCATTTGTTCCACAATGCGTGCTGCGCGGTTGTAACCAATTCTAAATTTGCGTTGCACGCTGGACACTGAAACGCGACGCGCTTCAGTAATAAAGGCAACGGCCTCGTCGTACAATGGATCGCTTTCTTCGTCGCCCAGATCAAGTTGCTCGCCTGGCAGCAAACTGTCTTCGTCAACACCGCCTTTGAGAATTTCATCTAAGTAATTCGGCTTACCGCGTTTTTTCCAGTCCGCAACCACGGCATGTACTTCGTGATCATCCACAAAAGCGCCATGCACCCGCGTCGGCACGCCGCTTCCCGGTGGTAAGTACAGCATATCGCCCTGCCCTAACAACTGGTCAGCACCGGGTTGGTCCAAAATGGTGCGTGAATCAATTTTTGATTGCACCTGAAACGCGATACGCGTTGGAATGTTGGCTTTAATTAACCCGGTAATCACATCAACTGAAGGCCGCTGCGTAGCCAAAATTAAATGAATACCAGCTGCCCGAGCTTTCTGAGCGATACGTGCTATCAATTCTTCTACTTTTTTACCGACAATCATCATCATGTCGGCAAACTCGTCGATAACAACGACAATGCTTGGTAATTTCTCTAAGTACGGGGGTAATTCGTCCATCGAATCACCCGGTTTCCAGATTGGATCGCGCAGCGGCTCGCCCGCTTCTTTGGCGTCCATAACTTTCTGGTTGTAGCCTTTTAGATTACGAACCCCAAGCGCAGACATGAGTTTATAGCGACGTTCCATTTCGCCCACACACCAACGCAAGGCGTTGGCCGCGTCTTTCATATCGGTGACGACTTCGGTTAATAGGTGCGGAATACCCTCATAAACCGATAGCTCAAGCATCTTAGGGTCAATCATGATAAGGCGAACATCTTCAGGTGAGCTCTTATAGAGTAAGCTCAAAATCATCACGTTCACCCCAACCGATTTACCTGAACCTGTGGTACCCGCCACCAGCAAATGCGGCATTTTAGCTAAATCGACCACTACCGGTGCACCAGAAATGCCCTTCCCTAGTACCATCGTCAGTGGCGATTGGCTTTGCTGGAACACGTCACATGCAATAACCTCACTGAAAAACACGGTTTCACGGGATTTATTCGGCAGCTCAAGGCCCACGTATGACTTACCTGGAATAACTTCAACCACGCGCACCGAGATTGCACTCAGCGAGCGCGCGATGTCTTTGTCTAAGTTCGAAATCTTAGAAACCTTTACACCCGGCGCTAAATCAAGCTCAAAGCGGGTAATAACGGGGCCTGGCTGAACGTTGGCAACCTTCACTTCCACGCCAAAGTCTTGCAAGACGGCCTCAACGGTTTCACTGATCTGCGCAAGTTCTTCTGGTGTCAGCGGATTACCGGTTTTATTGGGCCGATCTAACAGCTCGATTGACGGTAAAGGGTCAACTGATAATTTGATCGGTCCATCAGTATCTTCGTCGTCATCGTCGCTAACATCTGCGGCAGGTTTTTTAGCCGCAGTTGGTTTTGGTGCAAAGCGCTCTTCATTTTTGCCTTTGGCCTTTGGCGCAGGCGCACTATCGACAAAGAAATCTGGGTCATCATCGTCCAGTGCATTAATAGACAAATCCAGATCCAGCTCCGGCTCTTGCCGAATGGTGGTCGCTGGCAGCGTTTTCTGACTAGGTGACAGTGCTGCTGGCTTCTGTGCTTTGATATCTGGCGAGTGTGGCTGTTCACGCGAGCTATTGTACGACTTCATGCGGCTGACCAAACGCTTGGTTAGTTGAATCAGGCCCAGCGTGCCAGCAATGGTTACTTCGCCAAGTTTATCGGCTAGCCAAATCCAGGAAATGCCCGTAACTAAGGTTAACCCGGTACATAAAAACGTTAGCAATAATAAGGTGGTGCCAATGACATTAAAATACGGCAACAACGACGTACTGATAACATCACCAACCACGCCGCCGGCAGAAAATGAATAAATGTCATTGAAGTTTAACGAGGCCAGCGCCGAACTGCCAACCAGAGTGAGTACTAAACCAATAAGGCGTAGCCCTACCGCTAGATAGTCAAGTTCCAGCAACCGATGCGGCTGGCGAAACATCATGTAGCCCATCGCAGCGAGACCAAAAGGGATTAAATACGCAACAAAACCAAATGCAAACAGCAACGCGTCAGCAAACCACGCGCCAATTGAGCCCGCAGCATTATGGATGGTGCCTTCGTAAGCCGTTTGCGACCAGCTTGGATCAGCTGGATTGAAGCTAGCCAGCGCTAAAAATAGAAAAATTGCAAACGCGCCACATAGAATCAGGCCAACTTCGAGTACCCGTTGGACTCCGCTCATGCGCTTCTCCAGCTTGGTGATTGAATGACCATATGGTTGCGTATTCCCTAATGTTCTGATGTTACGATATTTGTTTTTGTTAGTGCTAAGCATTGTAACGTGGTTAGCAGGGTTATTCAGCTATTTATACCACCTTTTCTTAACCTTTAATGAGAACCTTATTATCATCTTTTACCTCTTCCATCACCACATAGGTGCGCGACTCGTTTACGCCTGGCATGGTAAGAATAGTTTCGCCAAGTAATTTCCGATAGGCAGGCATGTCGGGCACCCGCGCTTTAATCAGAAAGTCGAAATCACCCGCGACTAAGTGGCACTCCAGAATTGCCGGTGTGCGCCGCACCGCTTCACTAAACTCAGCAAATGCGTCTGATGACGTTCGGGTCAGTGTGATTTCAACAAATACCATCAAATTTGCACCGAGTTTGGCAGGGTTAATTCGCGCATGGTAACTGTCAATCACTCCTTCACGCTCAAGCTTGCGTACACGCTCATTACACGCTGTTGGGCTTAAGCCTACGCGCTGCGCCAGATTAACGTTACTGATACGCCCGTCGTCCTGCAAAATTCGTAAGATCTTCCGGTCTATTCTGTCAATAGTTATTTCTACGGGTTCTTCGGCATTAAACATTGTTTTTCTCTATTACGAGGCTTTGTAACCTATTTATAGACTATAAATTGATATAAAAAAAGTACGAAACACACCTAGCTTATCATCTATAATTGCCGCCGTTAACTTATCGTGTCTTGCTGACTCGGTATCATTGATTACCACACGTAAAATTGGAGAAGCACAACCATGCTGATTGGTGTACCTAAAGAAATTAAAAACCACGAGTATCGCATCGGCCTAACCCCTGCCGCGGTTCGCGAATACGTTGCACACGGTCACCAAGTCATGATTGAACAAAATGGCGGTCTGGCTATCGGCTTCACCAATGAAGATTATGAGCAAGCCGGCGCAACCATTATTGCTGACGCCAAAGAAATTTTCGCTAAAGCGGAAATGATCATTAAGGTAAAAGAGCCGCAGCCACATGAGTGTGAGCAATTGCGCGAAGGCCAAATTCTTTATACCTACTTGCATTTAGCACCAGACCCAGTGCAAACCGAGTTACTTGCGAAAGCTGGCGTAACCGCAATTGCCTATGAAACGGTAACTGACCGTAACGGCGGTTTACCACTATTAGCACCGATGAGCGAAGTTGCTGGGCGTATGTCCATTCAAGCGGGCGCGCATCATTTAGAAAAAGCTAACGGCGGCAGCGGTACGTTGCTTGGTGGTGTGCCTGGCGTTGCACCTGCGAAAGTTTTAGTTATTGGCGGCGGTGTTGTGGGTACTCAAGCTGCGAAAATGGCAGTTGGCATGGGCGCTGAGGTGACGATTTTGGATCGTTCGCTGCCGCGTTTACGCCAAATCGATGACATTTTCGCGGGGCGTGTAAAAACCATTTACTCTACCGTTGATGCAATTGATGTGTTCTCGCGTGAAGCCGACCTTGTTATCGGGGCCGTACTGATTCCTGGCGCAGCAGCGCCAAAATTGCTGACCCGTGAACATTTGCAAAACATGAAGCCGGGTTCTGTTGTGGTTGACGTAGCTATCGACCAAGGCGGTTGTTTTGAAACCTCAAAAGCAACCACCCATCAAGATCCAACCTACGTTGTTGAAGACGTTATTCACTACTGTGTTGCAAACATGCCAGGTGGTGTTGCACGTACCTCCACCATTGCACTTAATAACGCAACGTTGCCATTTGGTCTTGCGTTAGCAAACAAAGGCTTAAAAGCAATGGCAGATGACCCGCACCTGTTAAACGGCTTGAACATGCATAAAGGTAAAATTACTTATAAAGCAATTCATGACGATTTAGGCGCGCAGCTTGGGCTTGACTATATTGACCCAATGCAAGCAATCAAAGCGTAGTCAGTTCGCGCAAACGTAAGCCGGATTGATTTATTGACAAGACCCGTGGAGGATTTCCTCCGCGGGTCTCTTGTTTCAAAGGCTTGTAATCCATACAATCACCCCCATAGTCAATCTACGCTAGCGTAAAAATAAAGAACAACGGAGTATTACACTTATGGCTGAAGCCAAACATTGCCGTCTGCTCATCTTGGGTTCAGGTCCGGCCGGATATACCGCAGCCGTTTATGCTGCGCGCGCAAACCTTAATCCTGTCATGGTGACCGGTATGCAACAAGGCGGTCAATTGACCACCACCACCGACGTTGAAAATTGGCCAGGTGATCCTGAAGGGTTAACCGGCCCTGACTTGATGGTTCGCATGCAGAAGCACGCTGAAAAATTTAATACAGAGATTATCTTCGATCACATTAATCGCGTTGATTTCTCCAGCAAACCGCTCAAACTTTTTGGTGACTCTGGCGAATACACCGCTGATTCAGTGGTTATTGCAACTGGTGCGTCGGCAAAATATTTAGGCTTGGATTCAGAAGAAGCATTTATGGGCCGCGGTGTTTCGGCCTGTGCAACCTGCGATGGCTTTTTCTATCGTAATCAGAAAGTGGCTGTTGTCGGTGGCGGTAATACCGCTGTTGAAGAAGCTCTTTATCTTGCTAATATTGCCAGCGAGGTTCACGTCATTCACCGTCGTGATACATTCCGTGCTGAAAAGATTTTGGTTGATCGTTTGCACGACAAAGCGAAAAACGGCAACGTAACATTGCATTTAAATAAGACACTCGACGAAGTGCTCGGCGATGACGCCGGAGTAACTGGCATTCGTATTAAAGATACCCAAAATGGCGCATTATCAGAACTCGATGTGATGGGTTGTTTTATCGCAATTGGGCATCAGCCAAATACTGGCATTTTCGCTGACCAGCTCGAAATGCAAGATGGTTATATTGTGGTTAGCTCAGGCTTACACGGTAATGCCACAGCAACCAGCGTACCCGGTGTATTTGCTGCAGGCGACGTAATGGACCACATTTACCGTCAGGCGATTACATCAGCAGGCACAGGCTGTATGGCCGCGCTTGATGCTGAACGCTATCTTGATGGTTTAACCAAGGCGTAAACCAACGCGCCCAAGGAGCTCTGGTGCTGTTCGAACTGAATCCGGATTCGGTAAAGTTTCCATCACCAGAGCTTGCTCTTGCTGAACCCAATGGGTTGCTCGCCTTTGGCGGCGATTTATCGGTAGCACGTTTGGTTGAAGCCTACCATCAAGGCATTTTCCCTTGGTATGGCGATCACGATCCTATTCTGTGGTGGAGCCCTAACCCACGCACCGTGATCACCCCATCAAGTTTACATGTCAGCCGTTCAATGCAACGGTTTTTAAAACGCACCCCCTTCACCGTGACTCTTAATCACGCCTTTGAACAGGTGATTCATGCGTGCGCTAAAGTGCATGGTGAGGCTGGACGCGGCATCTGGATTCATCCTGAAATGATGCAAGCTTATATAAACCTCCACCACCATAAGCACGCGCACTCGGTAGAGATTTGGTCAGGCAAGGAACTGGTCGGCGGGCTTTATGGGGTATCCGCGGGCTCGGTTTTCTGTGCCGAAAGCATGTTTCACACGCAAACAAACGCCAGTAAAACCGCACTGATTTGCTTTGCCAGGTATTTTTTTGAGGCCGGCGGTGCACTTATCGATGCACAAATTAGCAATTCACATACGGTGAGCATGGGCGCCCATGACTTACCGCGTACCGAGTATTTACGGCGTTTGCAGCAGCACGAAGGCGCTCTGCGTAAGAATTTGTGGACACCGGCAACGCTTAAAGCCTGATGAAAGGCGATAAGCAGTGGCAATTATCTGCAAAAACGGCTAAAATTCTGGCCACTTTTAGCGCGACACCTCCGTTTGATGTGTCGGGCACACTATAAATTTGCGAATTATTCGCACAACCAGAAAATTTATCGAGGATTTGAATGGCAAAAGAAGACAGCATTGAAATGCAAGGCACGGTTTTAGATACCCTGCCAAACACAATGTTTCGCGTTGAACTAGAAAACGGTCACGTGGTGACTGCTCATATTTCTGGCAAAATGCGCAAGCACTATATTCGCATTTTAACCGGTGACACTGTGACTGTGCAGCTCACCCCATACGACCTAACGAAGGGTCGAATCGTCTTCCGCGCGCGTTAATTCAGATAAGCTCGCGGTTCAACCCGTTGTTGAACCGCGCACTTCTCGCTCTTCCACTTCAAGCGCCAATTCATCGTTTACAACGCTTACGTTTACTGAACCACCTTGAGCTAACTTGCCAAATAATATCTCATTGGCCAGTGGTTTTTTCAGGTGTTCTTGAATAACGCGGGCCATTGGCCGTGCGCCCATGGTTTTGTCATAGCCTTTCGCCGCCAACCAACTAATTGCTGCTGGCTCAAGCTCCAGTGACACATGCTTTTTATCCAGTTGCGCTTGCAGTTCACAGATAAACTTATCAACCACCTGCTCTATCACGCTTTGATTCAAGTGATTAAACCAAACAATGCTGTCTAAACGATTTCGAAACTCTGGTGAGAAGGTTCGATTAATCTCCACCATTGCGTCAGGCGCATGGTCTTGTTGCTGAAAGCCAATCGACTGCCGCACAGTTTCCTGCACGCCCGCATTGGTTGTCATCACTAAAATCACATTACGGAAATCGGCTTTACGCCCATTGTTATCCGTTAACGTGCCGTGATCCATGACCTGCAACAGAATGTTATAGATATCGCTATGCGCTTTCTCGATTTCATCCAGTAGCAACACACAATGTGGGTGTTTAATAATAGCTTCAGTGAGTAAACCGCCTTGCTCAAATCCGACATACCCTGGAGGGGCACCAATAAGGCGACTCACCGCATGCCGTTCCATGTATTCGGACATATCGAAGCGTTGAAACTCAATACCGAGTACTTTAGCCAACTGTTGTGTGATCTCGGTTTTACCGACACCGGTTGGGCCTGCAAATAAAAACGAACCAATTGGCTTATGCTCCTGGCTTAACCCCGAACGCGACAAACGAATTGCAGCGGTCAGTTGATCGATTGCCTGATCTTGACCAAACACGACCAATTTCAAATTACGGTCTAAGTTCTTAAGTATTTGCTGATCACTACGCGACACCGACTGCTCAGGAATCCGCGCAATCTTGGCGATGATTGTTTCAATGTCCTGAACACCAATGGTTTTCTTACGCTTTGACGGTGGCAGCAACCGCTGACTTGCGCCCGCCTCGTCCAATACATCAATGGCTTTATCGGGCAAATGGCGTTCGTTAATGTAACGCGCAGACAGTTCAGCGGCAGCCCGAATAGCCGGTTGCGTGTAGCGAATGCCGTGGTGTGCTTCGTAGCGGTCTTTCAGGCCTTGCAAAATTCGTGTGGTGTCATCAACTGATGGCTCAGCCACATCAACTTTTTGAAAGCGCCGAACCAGCGCTCTATCTTTCTCGAAAATATTTTTAAACTCGGTGTACGTGGTGGAGCCGATGCATTTCAAATCGCCACTGCTGAGCAACGGTTTGAGAAGGTTCGATGCATCCAATACACCGCCGCTAGCCGCACCAGCGCCAATAATGGTGTGAATTTCATCAATAAACAAAATGCCCTCAGGTTGCTCGGACAATTCCTTCAGCAATTGCTTAAACCGTTTCTCAAAATCACCACGGTATTTCGTGCCAGCCAATAACCCACCCATGTCTAAAGAGTAAATAATGGCATTCTCCATAACTTCGGGCACTTCTTTATGCACGATACGATAAGCTAAGCCTTCGGCGATAGCTGTTTTACCCACACCGGCTTCACCAACTAATAATGGATTATTTTTCCGCCGCCGGCACAATATTTGAATGCAGCGTTCTAATTCATTGTCACGGCCAATTAAAGGGTCAATTCGCCCTTCTCGTGCACGTGCATTTAAATTGGTACAAAAGCGTTTTAAGAAGCTTTGCTGCTCTTCGGTTTGGGACTCTATAGTCTCTGCATCGCTGCTATCTGATTGGGACGATTCGTCATCAATTTTGGTCAAGCCATGTGAAAGATAATGCACCACATCTAACCGAGTAATGTCATGCTTATTTAACAAATATACCGCATGTGATTCTTGTTCGCCGAAAATGGCAACCAACACATTGGCACCAGTCACTTCACTGTTACCGGACGATTGCACGTGAAACACCGCGCGCTGCAACACCCGTTGAAAACCTAAGGTTGGCTGTGTATCGGTATCAGCGCTTTCATCATCAAAACTCGGTGTGCTGCGCTCAACGTAGCTCAGCAGCTCTTGTTTTAATTGCGTAAATTCAAGCCCACACGCGCGCAGCGCTTTTGCAGCCTCAGGGTTATCCAGTAAAGCTAATAGGAGATGCTCAACAGTCATTAACTCATGACGGTGATCACGAGCCAGACGGAACGCATCGTTCAGTGTTATTTCTAGCGCTTTATTTAACATGAGCTACCTCTTAAATGGCCCAGTTTACAGCTGCAAAGCATTAGGCTTTCTCCATAGAACATAACAATGGATGGTCATGTTCCCTTGCATACTGGTTCACCTGCACAACTTTAGTTTCTGCAACTTCAGCAGAGTAGACGCCACAAATTGCGCGCCCTTTGTAATGAATCATTAGCATCGTATCCGTTGCACGCTCTTGATCCATCCGAAAAAATTTAATCAACACTTCAATGACAAAGTCCATTGGTGTGTAGTCATCGTTGTTTAAAATCACCTTGTACATTGGCGGCGGCTGTAACTTTTGCTTTTCAGCAACACGTTCACTGCCTTGCTGGTGACGATCTGTCATGCTCATGATGACCCTTTACTTATATATAGTAGTTATTTAAATATTTGGCTTAAAAATTTGTGAGTTCTGTGAAAAAGCCCTCAAAAAAACCGCAATTTGGTCACAAAACAAACAAAAAACGCCTTGACTCTCACCAGAACTCACCTAGAGTAAAACATGGTGTTAACAAGGCGACATTTCAAGTGCACAAACACCGTCGTTTTCGTTAGCAACCATTCTAACAATAACTAAATTTTAAATGCAGAATAAAGGATGTAGAAGTATGGCAACCGGTAAAGTGAAATGGTTCAATAACTCGAAGGGTTTTGGCTTTATCGAGGCAGAAGATCGCGAAGGTGATATTTTTGCACATTACTCAACCATTGATATGGAAGGCTATCGCACACTGAAAGCTGGACAAGATGTTGAGTTTCAACTCGAAGAAGGCCCAAAAGGTCTTCATGCAACCAACATTATTCCGGTGCAAGGTAGTAAATAAACCACCCTCCGCACCAAATAAAAACGCCGATTATACTTTAGGGTACAGTCGGCGTTTTTTGTTGATCAGCTGTCAATGCCAAAATAACGACGCAATTGTTCACGTAAGTTAGGCGGCGTGCCATGCACCGTGAGTTTGTCTGTGTGCGGATCATACTCAACGCGACCGCCCAATAATTCCTGGTCAAACCCCAAACTAAGCCCACCACCCTGGCCTTGAAACTTCACCAATTTACGTAATGTGGTTCTATCGGTACGAATTTCGTCGGGTAACGGTTGTGCTTGTGCCGCACTAAAATCAGCAAAGCTGCGCTCGGCAGGTACCGCCTCATGCAATTGCTCAGATAAGTCTTTAACGCGCACCGGTTCATTGTTTTGCCATGAGTTGTCACAGATGTCATACACTGATTTACGTAATGCCGTTGCTTGCTCAGTGGGCATTTCAGCCTCTTTTACGTACTGATGAAGGCTATCCACCAACTGCTGCGATTGTTTCTTGGCATTCAGGCCTTCGGCGCAGCCAAGAAAATCGAGAAAGAAGTCAGAAACTTTACGCCCCACGCGCCCCTTAATAAATGAAATGTACGTGGCCGAATCTGGGTCTTCTTTCCACTCAGTCAAATTAATTGTTGCAGCCAGTTGTACTTTGCTGATGTCCAGCTGAGAAGAGCGATCGACCGATAAGTCAGGTGCAATAGAAACGCCATCTTTACTCGGCAAAAACGCAACCACGAGATAGTCTTGGCCAAGCTCTGTATAGCTCGCAATAACCAAAAATCCATCTTCCAAAATACCGTAGTGTTGCAATTGCTGATGCAATATTTTCGCGGCTTGTTGCGAGAATGCGACAAACTCTTCGCTGCCCGAACGCCATGCTTGCAAACAGTTGGGAAACTCACTGATTTGATGGCTTTCTGCATCGTCATTTTGCGGGTCAATAAAACGCGCATACCCTTTACTCGGCTTCGCGTTATAAACGTCGGTTAACTCACTAAGTAGTAACCCAACCTCATCATTAATCGCTAGCGTCGCAGGCGCCACGCGCAGTCCTATCTGCCCATCATTGGTGTAAAATTGATGAATAATGCTATGTTTCACATCAGCTTGCATGTTATCTCGGTGTCCTCTGTCAATCCCTGTGGTACTATGGCGGCTAGTTTAACATGTTGAGAATTAAAACCATGCCGATTGTTTCTAAATACGATGCGAAAACCCAGCAGCAGCTACTTGACGAAGTTATGGATGTATTGAGTCAACACAATACGCCAAAAGATTTAGCCTTAATGACCCTCGGAAATGCCGTGACCAATATCATTAGCGCGAACTATCAGCCGGAAGATGCTTACAAGGTTGCTGAACAATTTGGTAAAGTGCTGCTACAATCGATGGAAAAACAAGCATAAAGGTTCACACAACGCATGAAACAACGTAAGCAACGCCGCGATAAAATTGCCCGTTTAATCAGTTGGGGACACTGGTTTACGTTTTTTAATATCTTGCTTGTACTGGCCATCGGCACTTTATACATTGAAGCAACCGAAGCTCCCGGTAGCGCATTAGGTGTTATTTACTTAATACTGAACTGGATTGGCCACTTCGCGTTTCTACCCTTTATTGTTTTCATTATTCTGATTTTCCCATTCTGCCTGATGGTGCCTTTTTCGCGCATACTTCGCGGTATTGCAACACTGGTCGCTTCATTTGGGCTAATCGCGCTGGTTGCAGATGCACTGTTTTATCGTCAATACGGGTACCATTTAAACACCTACTCGCTTTCGCAACTCGCCACCGACGCCGAAACAGCATTCGCCGGAGCAAGTTTCCTAATCCTCATTGGTATGCTTCTAATATTTGTGGTGTTGCTGATCTTTGAATTAGGTTTAGCCAATATCGCCTGGAAGCGTCTTGACCGGTTGCAGGAGAAACACTGGGGCAATGCCTTCAGCGCAGTATTTGTGTTGTGCTTTCTAGCGAGCCATAGCATTCACGTTTGGGCTGATGCGGTGTTCTATACCCCTATCACCAAACAAGACGACATGTTTCCATTAAGCTACCCAACCACGGCTAAAACCTTAATGAGTAAGCATGGTTTGCTGGTTGAGCAGCGGCTTGAAGCCACTGAAAGTCTAATTCGCACCGGCACCTCCATTGACCTGATGTATCCAACACGTGCATTACAGTGTGCACGCGTGTCAGAAGCACCGAACACGCTTCTGGTTGCTTTAAACAAGTTGGATACCGATACGCTACGGGCATTGCAGGCAGAGTTTCCTGCGCTGCGCGAATATACATCTACGGTAATCGGGCACCCGAATAGTCAAAGTGCCTTGTTTGAATTGATTTATGCGCTGCCCGATTTGTATCAACAGCCTATTCATGAAGCAAATAAGCAACCCGTTTACTTCTCTACATTACGTGATTATCGGGTTGAGTTTACCCTTCAAAATTATTCAGAAACTCAGCTATTGCCCGCACCTATCGCTGAGTTCAATGCATTTAACTTGCCTGAGCCCGCTGCCTTTATCGGCTTAGCGGTTGACGACACGTTAAGCGAGGATGTTACGCGCGTTATTCGTCGCCAATTGCAACAAAATAGCCAGGTTATTGTTGTTGGACTACAGCCTGACGCGACAGCACAAAAAGAAAGCTTCGCCACTGATGCTATGAAGGTTACCTTACTTCACACCGACAATTTGGCCTTACACGCGCAACCATTAGTATTACTCACCGACCTCATGCCAACCGTGTTGAGCGGTTATATGAATTGCGTCGATAACGCCGATGCCTATTCAATCGGTATCAACCTGACCGATGAACAGCGTCGTATGCCAGTTATGACCAGTTTTGGCCATGACTTGGTGGTTTATGACGAGCAAATGACGTCAATTATTAAAGCCGACGCAAGTATCCGTACCTTTGATAACGTCGAATTGAAGTTACTTCCAGGGGTATCACCGGCCACCCCAGTTTTGGTTGACGGAATTCGCAAGCTCAAGCGCTTTAGTCGAGATAAGGACAACGAGTAAGTTGCACAATAAAGCAACAGTCAGTGCGGCGCGGGCTTGCCTATTTCGCATTAATCAGTAATATAGCGGGCTCGGTCGGCGTGTGGCGCAGCTTGGTAGCGCACTGTCATGGGGTGTCAGGGGTCGGAGGTTCAAATCCTCTCACGCCGACCAATTCATACAAAAAAGGGCTCGATACTAAGTATCGAGCCCTTTTTATTTGCCGCATATGCCAACAACTATTCCGCTAACCATAAACCATTTTAACTTTGGCTCCAGAAGCCTCGGCATAACTCGGTTACGTCGCGTACACAAGCCTGCCGCTGTGCGTCACGCACGAAGCTACGCTGGTTTAAACTTGACCACTGCGGATTGCGGCGTGCCAATTTTAAGCGTGTCGATAACGCTCTTAAAAATTGCTCTCGCAGCTTCGACGACTGAGTAACCATTAACAGCGCTTGCGAACCGTGGCCGCGGGTTGCCAGTTGTTGCAATAAGTTCATTTGCCGCAAGGTAAGCAATTTAAGAATTTCATCGTCAACAATCAGTTCGCGTTCACCTTTAAAATGTCCGACGAGTTTTTTGCCATAGTGCGTCCACCCCTGCCAGGCACCACCAATAGCCGCACCTATAGCTGTTCCGGCACCTAAGCTTGCCCCACCAACCATTAAGTCCAGGCCGGCACCTATTGCGGCGCCACTGCCTAAGCCAACACCTGCTTTAATGCCGAATTCTTTTAGTGTATCAATTTCAAATAGGTCATCTTTCCACTGCCCCTCGTTCAGCCGCAGTTGTTGCAACCGTACGTGTTCCAGCCGAAATGCATAAAGCGCCAGCATTTCCGTTACGCAATTGCGTTCACGCCGTTTCACCAGATTTTGCATCGATTCAATAATCGGTTTCAGTTGCGCATCGTCGGTTTTTGGCTTTACCTGTTCATGAAAAGCTGCAACATCAACCAACAGTTCAGCTATTTGCGTTAAGCCTGTATCTAATCGTCTTTCGCGTTGCAGCTGGCGATAATCCGCGAGCTGCTCAAGTTGTTGGTGAAAGCCCGGTACAATGGCGCTTAGACGGTTGAATAAAATCGATTCGCCACCGTCGGGCGGGCTCACCGCATCAAATTCAATATAAGCGTGCAAATTCACCTTCGTCAGCGCCAGCTTCCATTGGTTAACATGATTAGGCTTTTGCGCGGTGAAATTTAGAATCGGTAAAATAGGTTTACCACAACGTGCAAGCACGCTTAGCTCATCTTGATACTTCGGTAAAACCGGATCGCGCACATCAATGACATACAGTGCTGCATGGCATTTTAATAACTGACGTAATACTTTAGACTCTTGCTCAAATTCATGCCCAGCAGCCATTGTATTCAAAAAGTGGCGAACCTGAGCCGGGCCATCGTGACGGAAGTTTGACTCACTTTGTACCAAGTGTTCGTACAAATCAGAGCCGGCTTCCAATCCTGGCGTGTCAAATAAACGAATCAAGGTTTGCCCATCAGCCTCAACGTCAATACTGGTTACTTCACGGGTTGTGCTGGGGCGCGAATCAACCTCACCAAACTGACTGTCATGCAGCAAGGTGCGCATTAACGATGTTTTACCCGTATTGGTATGCCCAACAACGGCAAGCATGAGTGCGTTTATTGATTCCATACAACGCCCTCCTCTGTTAGGCCATCTTGCCAATGTTTAATGCGCTGTTCATCGGCGCGTTCCGTAGTAACCAATTGTGCATCAACATCCGTACAATACTGGCGCAGCAAGGCGATAAATCGCAATGCGGCGCGATCGGGGGTCAATTGGCCATTCACGCGAACTGTTAACTTCGCAACCGGATGCTCCGAAAGCCGCTCGAGTAATTGTTGCTTTTCTTCCGTGCGTGCAATCACACCACCAAACCACGGTTCCGCCTGGTGTTTACGCAACCAGTGTTGGTCCGCTTCATGATCAAGACTAATAACCAGCTCACCATGGCCCGGTTCTGGCGTGCGCTGCTGTACATTGTACATACCGGAAACATCACTATCGGCGTCCACCAGTTCGGTTGCCGCTGAAATGGTTAGTTTTCGTATAATAGGTGCGTAACCGGGCAACGTCAGATCAATTTTCATACGTCGCACACGGGCTAATAGCAGGATAATTGCCCCCACTAAGAAAATCGCTCGCCAAACGACGCCATAAATAATCACACAGCTGAGTAGCCAACGCCCTGCCGATAGTTGCGCGGAGGCTTCGGGACTATCCCACAATGCCTGTACTGAGGGGGCATCAATGCCAAACATCGACGGTAGAAAGCCGATTACACTCACCCAAGTTTGCAAGGTGTCCGCTGGCCAAATTGTTGTAGCCCACGTAAACACATACGCACTGGTGCTAAGGTGGAAAAACAACACGAACCAAACCATTAACATGAATAAGGTCCAGTAGCCGTGCGTTAGCGCTGCGCCTGCCGGTTTGGTTAATCGATATTGGTTTGCAATAGTCAGCAAGGTGTTGTTGAACTGTTGGTTGTAATCGCGCTGACCAATGTGTTCTAAACCCCACAATGAAATGCGCCCGACCCAGCCAAAGCTATCTTTAATCAACAAAGAAACACACCATAGGAAGAACAAAATCACGTGCAAGCCCAATAACATCATTAGGGCGTAACTTAATGAGATGGGTTCGGCGACGGTTAGGGTACCACGCACCAAAGCAACAGCACCAAGCACAGCCAGTAACGACAGTACAATAGCGATAAGGCGGCGGAAATGATCCCAAAGTCTGAGTTGATGGACGAGCCCAAGTCGTGCTGCCAAGAGCTCAGCCCGTTTGAAAACCCGCTGTTCCATAGTTGGAAGCTGCCGAGCTTGCTGTTCTATTGCGTCGGCGCGTTGAAAGCCATTTTGCAATTCATGACGACGGACAAGCTCCGCCATCCAAACTGAACGAAATCGAGAGAATAATTTAAGCATTGAACCGCTGTCTACTTAGCTAATGTGTGGTTTTATTAATTATTATATTGTGTTTATTTAACCTGAGAAGCAGCAGTAATACAACGGCTGATTAAGTCTCTTTGCGAACCAAGCGATCAAAGTTGCGTGCGCTGACGGCAACTTGCTTCAGACAAGTCATGGTTAACGCTGACATAGTGATCATCAGGACACACGAGTTTCTTGGTACCCTTCTTCTTGGAGGGTGACATTTGCGTGAGCTTCACCGCCCAGTCTGAAAGGTTCACCTCTGGCGTGATGTCTATCTGCTGGTCGCGGTTATAATATTGGAACGCAACACCGGCAAAAATAAGAAGCAACAATAATCTGCGCATGGCTATTTCCACCTATTTTACTGGGCTCACTCGAGCCTCGAGGCTATACAACGGACAAAACGTAGCATTGAGTCTAATTAATTCTCGCAGTTTGCACCGTAAATTTACCGTAAATTCCGTGTAAATAATCGCCAACAAGCCCTTGCCACCTCGGGTTTCGGGCTATTCAGTCAGAAACCCTCCGGATTGCCGCGCCCAAAGTGACGCATACAAGCCACCGGCTGCCAGCAATTCTTCATGGGTACCCTGCTCTACAATGCGCCCCTCGTCCATGACCACCAGCCGGTCCATTGCTGCAATTGTTGATAACCGGTGGGCAATGGCGATAACAGTTTTACCTTCCATGAGCCGATAAAGGTTTTCCTGAATTGCTGCTTCGACTTCCGAGTCAAGCGCAGAGGTTGCTTCATCGAGGATTAAAATCGGGGCATCTTTGAGCATAACACGGGCAATCGCAATACGTTGACGCTGCCCACCCGAAAGCTTAACACCGCGCTCGCCAACATGTGCATCAAGGCCGTGACGGCCTTGCGAGTCTTCCAAATCGGCAATAAATAAATCGGCCTCGGCTTTATGCGCCGCGTGTGCAATCATCGCTTCTGTCGCGTCAGGGCGGCCGTACGCTATGTTACCGCGTACAGAACGGTGCAGTAGTGATGTGTCTTGCGTTACCATACCAATATGCTGGCGCAGACTTTCTTGCGTAACGCTGGCAATGTCTTGGCCATCAATAGTAATCCGGCCGTCATTCACTTCATAAAAACGTAACAGTAGGTTGACCAACGTTGATTTACCGGCACCCGAGCGCCCTACCAGGCCGATTTTTTCACCGGCACGAATATGCAAATCAAGGTCACGCAATACGGGTTTATCTGCGCTGTAATAAAAGTTGACGTGTTCAAACGCAATATGACCTTCACGAACAACCAGCGGCTTTGCGTCTGGCTTGTCTTGAATATCTTGCGGCACTGACACGGTCTTAATGCCGTCTTGCACCGTACCAATATTTTCAAACAAAGAAGAAATTTCCCACATAATCCATTGGCTCATCCCCCACAGGCGTAACACTAAGCTAAGCGCCACAGCAATTGCACCCACAGTAATCAAGCTTTCCACCCACAAGTAAATAGCCAGAAAACCAACGCCAAACAGCAGCGCTGAATTCAGCAAATACAAGCAGGTATAAAGCTTCGTCACCAAGCGCATTTGACGATGCACGGTGCCTAGAAATTCGCCCATCCCTTCTTTAGCGAAGGTTAATTCGCGTTGGGCGTGAGAAAACAATTTCACCGTTTGAATATTGGTATAGCTATCGACAATTCGCCCAGTCATGATAGAGCGCGCATCGGCTTGATCCGCCGCCACCTTCCCCAAACGCGGCACAAAATAACGCAATAACACAATGTATATTGCCAACCAAACTAATAATGGTATCGCTAAGCGCCAGTCAGCTGCGCCGACAATAACCACAGTGCCAATGAAATACACGGTCACGTAGTTCAAAACATCAAACAGTTTGATAACGCACTCGCGCACGGCAAGCGCTGTTTGCATGACTTTGGTTGCTATACGACCAGCAAATTCATCTTGATAGAAAGTGACCGATTGATTCAGCAGATATTTATGCACCAACCAGCGAATGCGCATCGGGTAATTGCCCAGCAGCGACTGATACGTAATAAGTGAGTGCAAGATAACCAGCGTTGGCAAACCAACCAACACCACCACAGCCATGCCGGTTAAACTCCAAAATTGTTCCTGTACAAAGGTTTCACGGTTCTGTTCAGAGAGCCAGTCAACGATGCTGCCGATAAAACTAAACAGCCACACTTCCGTGACCGCAATAAGCATCATCAGCGCGCCGGCCGACAGAATATAGGGCCACGCCCCACGGCTATAATGCAGGCAAAAGGCCACCAATGTTTTAGGTGGTTGCTGCGGCGTGCCCTCTGGGAAAGACTCTAAACGTTGTTCAAACCAACGAAACATGGAATATCCTTAATTGCAGGTTAAACGTAAGAAGCTAGACTTTGGTCGTATGTCGGTATTAACTGACATTGAAGTACCATTATGCAGTTATTGTTGTACCAATAATAAACTAAAAAGGGTAAAGCCATGAATGCAATTATGCTGATGTTACTCGGTTTAGGTGCGATGTTTTTAGGTTATGTGTTTTATTCAAAATATGTTGCCGAAAAAATATACAAACTTGACCCGAACTTTCGAACGCCTGCACACGAGTTTGAAGACGGTGTAGATTTTGTTCCGACTAATAAATACGTTCTATGGGGCCATCACTTCACCTCTGTAGCAGGCGCCGCGCCAATTATCGGCCCCGCTATTGCCGTTATTTGGGGTTGGGTGCCAGCCTTTTTATGGGTGATTTTCGGTACAATCTTCTTTGCTGGGGTGCATGATGCAGGCGCTATTTGGGCATCGAACCGCAATAAAGCACGCTCTATCGGTGCATTAACTGGTGACGTAGTCGGCAAACGCTCACAAAGCTTATTCATGATTGTCATTTTCCTTGTGTTGCTGATGGTAAACGCAGTATTCGCAACCGCAATCTCTGGCTTGCTCATTAACTTCCCAAGTTCTGTTGTGCCGGTTTGGGGCGCTATTTTTGTTGCCTTAATTATCGGTCAGTTTATTTTCCGCAAATGGATGAACCTGGGCACGGTTTCAATTATCGGTGTTATTGCCTTGTATGCCCTGATTTATGCGGGCCCTGCAATGCCAATTTCACTGCCGGAAACAGTTTTTGGTATTTCTGATAATGCGCAGTGGATTTTGGTTTTGTTCATTTATGCTGCAATTGCATCGTTACTTCCGGTATGGATGCTGTTACAGCCGCGCGACTACATTAATGGTTTGCAGTTATTTATCGGTTTGATTTTGGTGTACGGCGCGGTGCTATTGAGCGGGCCTGAGCTGGTTGCGCCAGCGTTTAATACCAACACACCGGAAGGCACACCGAGTTTAGTACCCTTGTTATTTGTGACAATTGCGTGCGGCGCTATTTCAGGTTTCCATGGACTCGTAGCCTCAGGCACCACATCTAAACAACTTGATAAAGAAACTGATGCACGATTTGTTGGCTATTTTGGTGCTATCGGCGAAGGTTCCCTGTCATTAGCCACCATCATTGCCGCAACGGCAGGTTTCGCAACCCTTGCCGATTGGCAGGCGGTTTATCACAGTTTTGGACAAGGCGGTGTTGCCGCGTTTGTGCAAGGCGGTGCAAACATTTTGCAAAACGGTATTGGTCTCGATGTCGACATAGCACAAACATTACTGACGGTAATGGCTGTTTTGTTTGCTGGAACGACCATGGACACCGGCCTGCGTTTACAGCGCTATATTTTCCAGGAATGGGGGAATATCTATAACATTCGCTGGATGGAAAAGGCGGCACCGGCCACTCTTCTCGCTGTTGCGTCGTGCTTACTGTTAGCCTTCGGTGCTGGTGGCGCAGATGGTTCAGGTGGCCTGTTGATCTGGCCGTTGTTCGGCACCACCAATCAACTATTAGCTGGATTGACCTTACTGGTTATAACCACCATGCTGGTGAAGTTGGGTCGCCCAATGTACGTGACGTTATTACCACTCCTGTTTTTATTGGTAATGACGATTTACGCGTTGTTGATTCAACTTATGGGCTTCTACCAGAAATCTGATTGGTTCTTGTTTAGCCTTGATTTAATTGTGCTGATTGCGGCAATCTGGATTGCATTAGAGGCTGCTAGCACACTCACGCGTTTACGTCGTGAGAACAAAGCTAACGCTGTTGAAGAGCAATAAGGTAACGTTTGATATGAAGATACGTGCAATTACTGAGTGGTTAAAAAAGGCAAATGACTACGCGACCAACGTGTATAACGCGCCCTATCGTTCAGCCATTGCACGCGCTAAGCGGGATGAGGATGACCTGTTCATGTTATTGGTTTTCTCCGAACTTATGGGCGTACCGAATCCCGCTTCTTATTACACGCTTGAGTTGCAACCTTTGCTACTTGAGCGCTTTCACGACTGGCATTTACGCATGGGTATGGAACACTCCCCGCTTGATGGCTTTCGCTGCTGCTAAAAGAAGTACCGTTCATGTTTAATTTACAGAGCAAGAATATTGTGTTCGTTGGCGGTAAAGGCGGTGTTGGTAAAACCACAATTTCGTCGGCTATTGCTTTGCAGCAAGCAGACTGCGGCAGACGCGTACTGCTTGTGTCGACCGACCCGGCCCATAGCTTAGCTGATGCCTTCGACCAAAAAATTGGCGACACCGTAACCCGTGTCGCTGCGGGCGTCGACGCATTGGAAATTGACCCCGACCGGGAGGTCGAGGCCCATATCGCCCGTGTAATGCGCACTATGAAACGTTTCAGCAAGCCGGATATGTTTCCTGAAATTGAACGCCAAATGCGCCTCACCCAGCAGTCTCCCGGCGCGCAAGAAGCCGCATTATTAGAACGCATTGCGCGCCTGATTGATGAAGCGCCTGCAACCTACGACATCGTTATTTTTGATACTGCACCAACGGGGCATACCCTGCGTTTATTAGCGCTGCCCGAAGCGATGGCGGCGTGGACACAGGGGCTATTGCGGCAAAGCCAAAAAGCGAAACAACTCGAAGGAGTGCTCGATCACCTGTCGCCCAAAGCAGGCAAAGATATTGCGAATCCAATGGCAGACCCTGCCAAACACGAAACCGCTAACATGGACGATCGCACAGCAGAAATTACCGAGACCTTACTTCAGCGTCAGCGCCTGTTTCATCGCACGCGTCATGTGCTCACCGACACCGAAAAAACTGCACTGGTTTTCGTACTGACCCCAGAAAAGTTACCCATTCTTGAAACTGGGCGAGCTGTGACTGCATTAAAAGCAGAAAAATTGCCAATTGCCGGGTTAGTGATTAATCGGAATTTACCGGCGGAAGTCGACAGTGCGTTTTTTGCACAGCGGCGCCAGCAAGAAGGTATTTACCGCGCCGAAATCGAACAGCAATTTGCCGACTTGCCGCGCGTTTATTTGCCGTTATTCCCAACCGATTTGCACGGCCTTGATGCCTTGCAAAAGATAGCGGCTGAATTACCTGACAAATAAAAAAGCGCGCTAACTATACGTCAGCGCGCTTGTTTCTGGTTACAGATAGCGACAACGATTACTCGCCGAATGCTCCTGCAGCCCCTGGATAGACAACTGGGCTTTCAAAGCCATCCTGGCTTACACTTGCGACGCCGAAGAAATAGTTATCAATAACCACATTCTCTAAAGTGAACTCGGTTACATCACCCGCATAACGGCTAAATTCCCAGTTCGGTGCATCGGTATGGCGCCAATAGACACGATATCCTTTAATTAAGTCTTTTTCTGCCGCACTCGGTGCAGCCCAACTTAAGGTTGTATTCGGGCTAACAGCACCAGCAATTTTAACTTGCGCTGGTGGGCTTGGTGCCCATGCCATTCCGGCTAATGATACGGCGTTTAGCGCGGTCAGCTTTGCTGCATAATCAAAATTTACCCCGTCGATGGTGTCGCCATAAGCAATACCATCTTCAACCCGTATATCCTGGTGCTGACGATTGTAGTTCTCATTGGTTTCCATGATCCGCACACCTGGATAGCCCAAGTCATTGAATGGACGATGATGTCCGCCACGTGCAAAGCGATCAAGGCGATAAATCACCATGGTGTCCAAATTTGGAATGTAACGATCAGCCATCCAATCAATATAACGGGCGACATTACGACTAGGCGAATCAACTTCGCCACCCATGAAACGTCGACGACGAACATCTTCAGGAGTTTCGTCCTGACGGGTGCCTTCGGCAAAAATACGCGCGGTGGTGTTATTAATAACGCCATTAATCCCTTCAATATTGCCAATCATGTCATTGTTTAAGACCGCTTTTATACGCCAGCCGTCTTTTTGCGCCTGCTCGGCCATGATCTTGCCGCCGAATAAGCCTTGTTCTTCACCAGCCAGAGCGGCGTAAACGATGCTACCGGCAAAATCATATTTACTTAAAACGCGAGCCGCTTCCAACGTGCCAGCAACGCCTGAGGCATTGTCGTTGGCGCCCGGAGCATCTGAGGTATAGTTCATAATGTCGGTAACGCGCGAGTCGATATCACCCGACATGATGACGTAGCGTCCGGGGTCTACTGTGCCCTTCTGTACAGCAATAACGCTAACCACTTCAACAGGATCAGGAATACGCGGTTCGCCAGAAATGACACGCGACTGATAATACACCTCTAAGCAGCCTCCGCATTCGGCTGAAATTCGATCAAATTCCGCCTTAATCCAGCGCCGCGCGGCACCAATCCCGCGGGTATCTGATTCAGTTTCAGACAATGTATGGCGGGTACCGAAACTGACAAGTTTCTTAATATCGTGTTCAATGCGCTCTGCCGAAACGGCCGCTTGAATGTCATGTAAAGCCTGTTGATCAACATAATCAACATCAGCGTGCGCAGAGCCAATAAACAAGGCTGCTGCTGCCGAAGGCAATAACGCCCATGGAGTGAACTTCATGAATACTTCCTCTAGTTGGTCAAGCCTGAATAACGTACTATACCTTTATACGTCACTCATTCATGAGGAAGCAACCATGAAAGCTGTAGGTTACGAGCACTGTGGGACAATTGACGCAAAAAATGCGTTAGTTGACGCCGTAGTTCCAGACCCGGAAATCGGGCCCAATGATATTTTAGTCGCAGTCTATGGTATTGGGGTGAACCCCGTTGATACCAAAATACGTTCGCGACGCGAGCCAAGCGCGGAACAGCTTGCAATTTTAGGCTGGGATGCAAGCGGAACGATCTTAAGTGTTGGTGAAAATGTTTTCGACTTTAAAGAAGGCGATGATGTTTGGTATGCAGGCGCGTTGACGCGACAAGGTAGCAATGCACAGTATCAAGTTGTTGATGCGCGTATTGTCAGTAAAAAGCCGCAAACCCTAAACTTCGCCGAAGCCGCGGCCATGCCACTAACTTTCTTAACGGCATGGGAATTACTCTTTGACCGCTTTCGTTTAAACCGCGATAGCTCGGCGACACTGCTGATAACGGGCGCGGCCGGTGGCGTTGGTTCTGCAATGCTGCAATTGGCTAAGCTGTGCACTAATATCACCGCAATTGCGACAGCTTCACGTGCCGAATCGCAGCAATGGGCGACCGACATGGGCGCTGACATTGTCATTGATCATACGCAGCCCCTCACTGATCAACTTCGTCAGCACGGTATTGAACAGGTGACGCACGTAGCAAGCCTGACCCATACCGATCAGCATTTTGCCGCACTGGTTGAGTTGCTTGCGCCGCAAGGTCACTTTGCGTTGATTGATGACCCGGAACAGCCGCTTGATATCAAACTCATGAAGCAAAAGAGTTTGGCGTTGCACTGGGAGTTTATGTTCACACGGTCGTTGTTCGAAACGCCTGACATGCACCGCCAAGGGCAAATTTTACATGAAGTGGCCGAGCTAACTGATGCCGGTAAGTTGGTAACCACCATGACCTCGCATTTTGGCGAGCTCAATGCGGAGAACCTACTACGCGCTCATCGTCAACTCGAATCCCATAGCACTATCGGCAAAATAGTATTAGACGGTTATAACCTGCCCTACGATTAACAACGTTGGGTTATTTGCAGTCGTCAGTGGTGAAGCGAAGTTCAAATAACTTCGCTTCATTACGATCTAAATAACGAATCTCCAAAAAATCTGCATTTTCGCGGTAGTAGCGCAATGAATCGCTGCTGCAAAACGCACTTCGCATGGGGGTTTCAAGCTGTTCACGAATGCTCTCTATGTCATGTTGATAACGATCGACACCAACCAAGCTGTAAATAAAGCGCATTCCGTAATTGCTCACCTCAGCCCGCTCGAATCGGGTTTGCCGATCAAGCAATTTAGGTAAATCACGATTCAGCTGGCCAGAGCGTTCCAGAAGCTCCTGATACAAATGGTTACGATTCTTTGTTGAATTGGCAGCCCCCCATTGCACCGCAATAATTATCGCGATGCTAACGACTACCAAGGCCGAAAAACCTATGAGTAACTGGCGTTTAGTCGAGATTGTCATAAACTTAGATCCATTATCTGCACCATTTTTATTGATTGCACGTATCGAAAATATCGTCGTTACTCACTTACAAACATACATGAATGTATGTATAATTATCGCCATCAAAAATCATTAACAAAGCACGAGGTATTTCCATGCAACAACGTTTTCGTAAGCCGTTGTTCGTATCTGTTTTAGCAAGTTCTATATTACTTGCTAGTTGTGGCGATGCTGAGCAGGCCGATTCTGGCGCCGCCCAGCAACAACAAATGACCGTGGGCGTCGTAACCATTGCCAGCCGTAGTGTTGATTTAACCACTACTCTTCCGGGTCGCGCAAGTGCGTTCCGTGTGGCCGAAGTTCGCCCGCAAGTAAACGGCATCATGAAAGAGCGCCTGTTTGAAGAAGGCTCAATGGTTACTGCTGGTCAGCAGCTGTACCAAATTGATGCCGCAATGTACGAAGCTGAGCTGGCCAGTGCTGAGGCTGAAATTGCCCGTGCCAAAGCTGCCGTTAAAGCGAGCAAGTCGCGTTTTGAACGCAGCAAAGGCCTTTTGACTGATAAAGCCATTAGCCAACAAGATTTTGATGAGGCCGAAGCGGCCTACTTACAAGCTGAGGCGCAGTTAAAAGTTGCGGAAGCAAACCTGTCACGCGCCCAACTTAATCTTGAATATACCCGCGTTAAAGCGCCGATATCTGGGCGTATCGGGCGTTCACAGCTTACCGAAGGGGCGTTGCTCAGTGTTGGTCAGGCACAAGCTTTAACCACCATCACCCAACTTGATCCTATTTATGTCGACATTGCACAAAGCACCAGCGATTACCTTAAGTTGCAGGCAGCAATAACTGATGGGCGCATCGTTACTGATGACGACAACCGCGCTGAAGTTACAGTTCGCGTTGGTGAAGACGGTAACTATAGTACGACCGGCGAACTCCTGTTCAACGAAGTAACCGTTGATCCGCAAACCAGCGCGATTACGCTACGTGCACGTTTAGAAAATGCGAATCACGCTATTCTGCCGGGCATGTATGTGCGTGCAGAAGTTGGAACCGGTGCTTTACAGAATGCTATTTTGGCACCGCAAACGGGTGTAACCCGTGACCCACGCGGCCGCGCCATTGCTTTTATCGTTAACGAAAAAGGCGAAGTGGAGCAACGATACTTAACCGTCGAGCGCACCGTCGGCAGTGATTGGGTTGTTACGGACGGTTTACGTGTTGGTGACCAAGTTATTGTAGAGGGCCTGCAAAAAATTCAGCCCGGTATGCCTGTCAAAACTGAAGAAGTGAAGTAAATCATGGCAAAGTTTTTTATTGATCGCCCAATATTTGCTTGGGTAATCGCGATTGTGATCATGCTTGCAGGTGGGCTTGCGGTAACGCAGCTCCCTATAGAGCAATATCCTGAAATCGCGCCACCTTCTGTGCAAATTAACGCCAGTTACCCAGGTGCCACTGCGGCCACCTTGGAAGAAAGTGTTACACAGGTTATTGAACAGAATATGAATGGTATTGATAACCTGAAGTATTTCTCTTCAACCAGTGATTCTGCAGGTAATGCCAGCATCACCCTGACCTTTGAAGCTGGCACCGACGCAGATATTGCGCAGGTTCAGGTGCAAAACAAACTGCAACTTGCCCTGCCCTTGTTACCACAAGCCGTGCAAGACCAAGGCTTAGTTGTCGCCAAGTCAAACAACTCGTTTTTGCTGGTTGCCGCATTAATATCTGATAACCCGGACATCGACCAAATTGACTTGGGCGATTACATTGCCAGCAATATGCAAGACCCGATTAGCCGCACCAAAGGTGTTGGTAATGTGCGCTTGTTTGGCGCGCCTTATGCAATGCGTATTTGGTTAGATCCGGATAAGCTTGTGCGATACAACATGAGTACGACGGATGTCGTGCTGGCGTTGCGTGAACAAAACAACCAAGTGGCAGCTGGCCAAATTGGTGGCACCCCGGCGGTTGAGAATCAACGCTTAACGGCGTCAATTATTGCGCAAACGCGCCTTGAAACCGTGCAGCAGTTCAACGATATCTTATTACGTGTAAACCCAGACGGCTCAAAGGTTACCGTTGCCGATGTCGCGGAAGTTGAACTCGGCGGCCAAAGCTATGGCACAGTTGCGCGCTACAACCGACAACCAGCCAGTGGCCTTGCGGTAAACTTAGCTACTGGCGCGAACGCACTAGATACCGCTGAAGCGGTGAAAGCAAAGTTGGCTGAGCTGCAACAGTTCTTCCCAGAAGGCGTAGAGATGGTGATTCCCTATGACACCACGCCTTTTGTAGAGATATCGATTCAGGAAGTGGTCAAGATTCTGTTTGAAGCGGTTATCTTGGTATTTATCCTGATGTTTATTTTCTTACAGAATTTACGCGCCACGATTATTCCATCATTGGCGATTCCAGTGGTGTTACTCGGTACCTTTGGCATCATGTCGGTGCTTGGGTTCTCAATCAACACCCTGACCATGTTTGGTTTGGTACTCGCCATCGGCTTATTGGTGGATGATGCCATTGTTGTCGTGGAAAACGTTGAACGCTTAATGAGCGAGGAGAAACTCTCACCACGCCAAGCCACCATTAAATCAATGCAACAAATAACCGGTGCCTTGGTTGCTATCGGTCTGGTTATGGCAGCTGTATTCGTGCCCATGGCATTCTTTGGTGGCTCAACCGGTGCGGTGTACCGTCAGTTCTCAATTACCATCATCTCTGCCATGTCGTTATCGGTGTTGGTCGCGATAATCTTTACGCCGTCGCTGTGTGCAACCATTCTTAAGCCTCTCGATCATAACCATGAACCTAAAGGGCTATTAGGCTGGTTTAACCGCATACTGGAACGCGCAACCAACAAATACACCAACTCAGTGCAATCAATCATAAAACGCAGCGTACGCTTTGTGGTGATTTACTTGGCACTTGTGGTTGTTGTGGGCTTCCTGTTTACGCGTATGCCAAGCTCATTCATCCCGAATGAAGACCGCGGCGTATTTTTAACGCAAATGCAATTGCCATCCGGTGCCACGCAAGAGCAATCGCGCGAAACTATGACGAAAATAGAGGACTACCTTCTTGATCAAGCCGAAGGCGTTCGCTCAGTCTTTTCCGTTGTGGGTTTCAGCTTTAGCGGCCAAGGTCAAAACTCAGGGTTAGCGTTCGTGCGTTTAACCGATTGGGATGAGCGCACCTCACCTGAGCTACAAATTGATGCAATTATTGGCAGTGCATTTGGCTACTTTAGTCAAATTCGTGAAGCCATGATATTCGCATTTAATTTACCATCCATTCCGGAGCTCGGCACCGCCAGTGGTTTTAACCTGTACCTGCAGGACCGTGGTGGACTTGGTCATGAAAGTTTATTAGAAGCACGCAATCAGTTGCTGGGCATGGCTGCTCAAGAGCCGATGCTGGCGGGTGTGCGTCCGAATGGCTTAGAAGACACCTCGCAGCTGCGTATTAATGTGGACTATGAAAAAGCAAAAGCACTTGGCTTGAGTATTAGCGACATCAATGCAACCTTGTCGAACGCCTTTGGTACCACCTACGTGAACGATTTTGTGGACCGTGGCCGCGTTAAAAAGGTTTACATGCAAGGTGTTCCAGAAGCCCGCATGACCCCCGATGACATCGGAAAATGGTATGTACGCAATGCCAGCGGTGACATGGTGTCGTTTGCATCATTCGCTGACACCGAGTGGGACTTTGGCCCACAACGGCTCGAACGCTATAACGGTGTTCCGGCTATGAATATTCAAGGCGAAGCAGCGCCAGGCTATTCATCGGGTGATGCCATGTTAAAAATGGAGCAGCTTATTGGTCAGTTACCTACTGGCATTGGGTATGAATGGACAGGTATTTCCTTAGAAGAGCGCACGTCGGGCGATCAAGCGCCATTGCTATATGCTCTGTCGCTACTCATTGTGTTCTTGTGCTTGGCAGCACTTTATGAAAGCTGGTCGATTCCGTTCGCAGTTATGCTGGTAGTACCGCTCGGTATTTTAGGTGCGGTTATTGCAGCTACCCTGCGCGGCTTGGAAAACGACGTGTATTTTCAGGTTGGGCTATTAACTACTGTTGGGGTTTCAGCCCGTAACGCGATTCTCATTGTTGAATTTGCGAAAGATTTACAAGCCCAAGGTAAAGAGTTGCTGCAAGCAACCTTGGAGGCCGTGCGCTTACGCTTGCGTCCTATCCTGATGACCTCATTGGCGTTCACCTTTGGCGTGTTGCCACTGGCGCTATCTACCGGTGCTGGTGCTGTGAGTCGTCAAGCGATAGGTACGGGCGTCATCGGTGGTATGCTAGGCGGTACGATACTGGCCATCTTCTTCGTACCTTTGCTGTTTTATATTGTGCGGCGTAATTTCCCACCGAAGCCGCCGTACGAAGACTAGCGGCTTTCAATAGGAACGTGCTAAGGTTGAGTGGTGTTTCATCACTCAACCTTTTTTATGCTGCATCGTTATTTTGTGATTATGTTGGCGCTCGCAGCTGTGCTGCTTGGCGTGCAACTGCCCAACTTCATTACCCAATATCAACAGCGCTTAGATGCGCAGTTGACTGAAGCTATGGTCTACTACAAAGAATATCAGCGCATTGCTGATACCTACCTAAACGGCGACATGAATGCTTTGATAAAAATGCATGAGCAGAGTGATAATCCCGTATTCAAAGAAGAAGCCACACCTATTCGCGAACTCATTCGACGCGTTGACCTCTACCGTCACGAGCAGCAACAATTGTCTCAGGGGTATTTAAAGCAGATTTGGTTTATTGCTACGGCAGCAAACCCAGAAATGCGCGACAACACTTGGCGGATGTATAGCTTTAACGTGCCGCTAACACGTCAGGCGGTGTTTACTGGGATTATTGCGGCACTGGTAGCTGTATTGGCTTTTGATGGCTGCTGGGGCGGTTGTAAACTTGCCTATCGACGCTGGGCCCGGCGACGTGAGAAACGCCACCTCCACCGACACTCCCGTTAACGGCGCTTACGTGTGGCGTCATCTTTAACTTCGTATTCACCTTCAATAACACCGTCGTCTTGACGATTACGTTGGTGTTCACGTTGTTGCTGATAATGCTGCTGAGCTTGTTTTTGTGCTTCGCGGGTCGCTTTGGTGAACTGCCACATTTGTTTCATTTGGCGGCGCTTACGCCACATCAGCGGTAATAATAATATCCAGCCGAACAACAGCAGTATTAAACCCATCGCTAAACCGACAAGCAATAACATACCGAACAGCAACCAACTGAGAATAACCATGAGCGGATTCGCCCCAGGTTGCGGCTTAACTTTTTGCTGCCATTGTTTAATGTAGATCAACATAGATAACCACTTTGTTCGTTAAAAGACCACGCCTATGAGTACTATATTGGGATCATTTAGGCTCAGACAAGCGTTCACTGCGTCGATCTTGTAACAATTTGAGAATGATGCTGGTTAGATTGACAATATTGAATACAGTTCCCGAAACACTCCCAACAACTATCGCGTAAGCTAAGCCGAGTAGTTCTGCAAGTAAGAACCAGCGGCGAATGCGGGTTGGATCATTTAATACAATGGAGCCAACGGTAAAGATAATCGAAGATATATAAGCTAATAGCAGCGGTATAAGCGGTTCTTGATTGCTCAACTCCCAACCAAAAAAAATGATATTTATTGCAACGAAGCCCCACAAAACAATGGGCCCACGCCAACGCAGTGCAATCACGTTACGCACCACCGCCATTGCCGTCACTACGCCGCCTGCTACCGCACCCAGCATAAAGAAATGCACAGACAAAGCGCCTAAAGCGCAGGCACTGACCATGCGATACCGATTCGCGGTGGTCTGCCGGTAGGCGATAAAATTAGCGATTAACGCAAGTAATCCAAAAAATTCAGCTATAGATATCACAGTTCACCATAAAAAAACGGTAATGAAAGCGTGTTGCCTCCATTACCGCCAGAATTACACGAATAATTACTTACGGTCTTCTGCACTCGCGTCACGAATGCCGCGAAACTCATTGCCCGAATACCAATTTGGCCAGTCGTCGCTATTCGCTAACTCGTTCCCTACCCAGTAATAAAGCCATAAGTCTTGCTGCACACCGCGCAAATCCCACTCCGGATCGAACTCATCAGCGGGTTTGTGATAAGCCACTTGCACATATTCGGCGCGCTTCTGCTTACCATATTCTTCACCAAACTCAATGTGGTCGTTGCCGCCTTTCGCATACAGCATAGGCACACCACGTTTCGCCAGGTTAAAATGATCTGAGCGATAAAATGAACCGGCTTCTGGTGTTGGCTCAGGTGCAATATAACGGTCCTGGTGCTCAACGTATTTGGCCAGATACTCTTCCATTTCAGAGTTACCATGCCCGACTACAACCATGTCTTTCATTGGGCCGTATACGTTAAGCACATCCGTATTGATACCACCAACAGCTTTACTTAGTGGCAACATTGGGTTGTCCGCGTACCAATCCGAACCCAATAAGCCACGTTCTTCGGCAGTTACCAAAACAAACACCACTGAACGCTCAGGTTGCGGCTGGCTTGCAAAAAATTCAGCTAAAGCCATAACCCCAGCGGTTCCGCTTGCGTTATCTTGCGCGCCATTAAAAATGCCATCATCAGGGTTTACCGGGTCAACGCCCATGTGATCCCAATGCGCCATGTAAATAACGTGTTCTTCCGGTTGTGACTTACCTTCGATATAACCAATTAAATTCGGTGAATCGAGGTAATCAAATTTGGTCGTAACACTTAACGACATACCCGTTTCTAACGGAACTGGCGCGAAGTCAGGTTGTTGCGCGGCGGTACGCATCTCATCGTAGCTGCTGCCAAGGCGCGCAAACAATGCGTCAGCACTTTCCTCGGTAATCCAACCTTCGATAGCAACGCGGTCCATGTTTTTGTTGTCACGCGCTAAATCGAAGCGCATCGGCGAACCACCAGCAATAACGCCCCAACCGTAGCCTGCCGGACCCGTTTCATGAATCACAATTGCGCCAGCTGCACCTTGACGGGCCGCCTCTTCAAACTTGTATGTCCAACGCCCGTAATAGGTCATGGCATTGCCATTAAATACTTCAGGATCTTGCGTGTCATAGCCAGGATCGTTTACCAGCATCACTACCGTTTTGCCTTCAACATCGAGGCCTTCATAGTCATTCCAGCCAAACTCTGGTGCCACAATACCGTAGCCAACGAAAACCATTTCGCTATCCGTAAGTTCAATCTCTTCTTGAACACGTGGGCTCCAGGCCATCATTTCTGTACGGTAATCAAAGGCTTCTAAATCGTCGGTATTAAAGTTCATTGCCGACACTTGCGTTGGCAGCATGCGTACTAAAGGTACCGGTTGCTGGTACGAATTATTTTCAGCATCGTAGGGTTTCAGCCCCCACTCGCGAAATTTTCCTTCCACAAATGCAACGGTTTTCTTCTCGCCTTCTGAAGCTGGCGCCCGCCCTTCAAATTCGTCAGAACTTAGAGTTTGTAAATAGTCGGTATAGTTTTCATTAAAGCTATACGGGTCGACATTTGCGTGCGGCTGCTCGGTTATCTGATTTGTTTGTTCTGCTGGGCTGCACCCAGCAAGTATAAATCCTGCTGCAGCCAACACCGAAAGGTGTTTTGTCATGTTATTCCCCTTATTCACAGCGTTTAAATTTACGCCCTAGATTTATGTTATAGCGTTCAAAATAGCCTTTGTTTAGCTCAACCGCACTGTAATACGGCACGCCTGGACGGTAGGCTGGACACAAATTCGGATCAATACTCGGGCAAGGCTCCATCGTAATAATGGAGACAATTTCCATATCTTTGTTTAAATATGCGATATCTAACGGAATCCGAGTGTTGTACATCCAGAAGCCAGCGCTGCCTGGGCGTTCATCCTGGTAACGAAACCACATACCGGCGTGGGCCGCTAACTCATCTCGCGCCATTAAACCACGCGCGCGACTGTCAAATGTGTCAGCAATTTCAACCTGAATACGATGATCATGCCCTTCGATACACAGCTCGGTCGTTGCCGCTGCGTGAGCAAACCAAGGTAACAGCAGTATTCCTATCCAAAATGGTTTCATAGGTCACCTACGTAATGACTATCTTATTAGCAGACTTAGTATCGCCTGAATGGCGCCAGAAAAAAAGGCAAAAAAAAGCCTCCAACTAAGGAGGCTTAACGGGAGCGACGATCACTTACTCAATAGTTACGATGGTTACCGTACCATCAGCGTTTACCGTCACATTTTGCGCACTGACAAAATTAATGGTGTCATCAACTTCAGGATCATCTGAAGTGTCGCAGGTCCAAGCTACCGTATAATCACCAGTAGCAACGAAACCGATTTCAAAGTTATAAGTGGTTGCGCCATCAAAGGTCACCCCAGTTGCAGTATAAGGTTCTGCTGCTTCGCTACCGCCAAAGTCCGCCATGGTGTCAAGCGCAACGTCGGCACCTGAATAAAGGTACACTGCCGCAACTGACTCGCTGGTATCCGCCGGTGCTACTGTGCACTGGTTATCAATCAGGAGCGCTTCAGCCAAAGTGCCTTCAATATGCCCAACTTCCATGTTATCAACTAAACGTACACCACGTGGCTTAAGAAAATAGCCTTCTTGCCCTACTGGATTAACCAACGCCTGGCGCAAATCAAATTCAATGGTGTAAGCAACATTGCTGCCCGCATCAAGCGTAAAGCTATCGAACTTCAATTCGTTTGAAGGTACTGACAATGGAATGCGCGTATCACCTACCAGTACATATGAGCCTTCAGCCATTTCTAAGCGCAATTGACCATAGTTACCAGCAGGTACTTCAACGCCAGCAAGCAAGTCTTCGGAATCAGAACCAGTGAACTCAAATAAGTTAATGCCGCGGGTATTCGGAATCACATCGCCGTTAGCATCCAGACAGGCATCGTTCGCCTCAATGGTGTTGTTATCTTCGCCAATGGTAAAGGTTTGCGGCCCTTGCGCATTCCCTACTAGCTCGACACTGTGAAAGCATGCCCAAACTTCATCAGCGGCATCCACAGGCGCATCACTAATCGCCAAACTAAACATTGCTGTATTTGAGTCGTCTGAATCTGAGCCACATGCAGCAACCAAAGTTGATGCTGCAATCACCGCAGCCAATGCCGTAAGTTTTCGATTTGTTAACATAAATCACCTCTTTGATTACGAAAGTTGCATTAGGTATAGCATAACGCGACGCGCTAGATAAGACTTTTACTTGCCCTTTACCTGCTTTGATGGCGAAACGTGCATTCATGTTAAATTCGATGTACGAGCTACCAGAATCATTGATTGTGTTCGGAATCCAGCTTAAAGTAGCCCAATTGATAAAGCCAACATGAAGACAACATGACCCAACAAAACGCAGAGCTTACGTCGCTGCGCCCTGCTCCACATGCTATATCGAAATTGCGTTGCGTAACTGCTATTGGCGGTGGTCACGGGCTTGGCCGCGTATTGTCCACGCTCGCTTTTTTAGAGCGCCGATTAATTGGCATCGTGGCCACAACGGATGATGGTGGTGCCAGCGGTATGTTACGCCGTAGTCACGAATGTATCGCCTGGGGTGACATTCGAAACTGCCTGTCCCAACTGGCTCAGCACCCTTTGGCGGCAGACGTGCTCAATTATCGTTTTTCCTCAGAACATGAGTTACACGGCCACAACTTGGGCAATCTATTGCTGTACACGCTTGATCAAGTGAGTGCGCGGCCGTTAGACGGAATTCAATTGCTGAGTCGGTTGTTGAATATCAATACCCGCTTGTTACCCATGTCAGAAATGCCGGTAGATTTGGTCGCAGCGACACATGACGGGCTGGAATGTTTTGGTGAATTACATGTTGATGGGTTGCTGCATATGCCCCAAAAACTCGCCTTGTCGCACCCCGTAACCGCAACACCCGAGGCGCTAGCCCACATTCGCCGCAGCGAACTTATCATTTTAGGCCCAGGTAGTTTTCTAACTTCAGTAATGCCGCCGCTGTTGGTGGACGAATTCGCGCAAACCATCGCAGATAGCAAAGCACCGGTCATATTTATTGATAATCTGGCTGCGGAAAATAGTCCGGCGGGCGAACTATCTGTCAGTCAGCGCTTGCAGTGGATGACGGAACAGCTCGGCATGCCGTTAGTTGATGCGGTGATAACAAATCACCCCGACCAACAACTCAATATGCCGGTGTTTAACCACGTAAATGCTGCTACCGAAGCACCGCAACGCCATGAACCGAATTCATTACTTGCAGCGCTCAATGCTGCAGTAACGCACTTTAGTTAAGGAATCTCTATGCGTTTTAAACAGTTAATTGCTGCCTCTTGTGTTTTGGCAGCCCTACAACTCCCGGCTCAAGCACAGTCGCTCGGGCTTGATGTCATTTACGACAAAACCGTACCTACCTTAGAACAGGCGCTCGGATATCCTGCGGGTTCACGTATCAGTAGCCCCGATGCCATTGAAGGCTATTTTAAACAATTAGCACAAAGCTACCCCGATCGCGTAAAGCTTGAATACTATGGCAAATCATGGGAAGGCCGTAACCTCTACTATGTCGTGATTTCAAACCCAACCCACATTGCCAATTTTGCAGAATATCAGCAAGGCATGAAACAACTGAGCGCTGCTGACTCAACCAAAGCATCAACCGCACAGAATCTCATTAAAACCCTGCCAGCAAGCGTTTGGCTGTCTTATGGCGTGCATGGTAACGAAATATCTTCGCCTGAAGCCGCTATGTTAACTGCATACCACTTGGTTGCTGCCACCGACGAAGCGACCAGAAGTTATCTCGATAACGCCATGGTGTTCATTGATCCTGTGCAAAACCCTGATGGCCGCTCGCGTTTTGTGTCGCGCTATTACATGACGACTGGGCTTGAGCACAGTGCTGATCGCAACTCAGCTGAACACAACGAGCCATGGCCTAGCGGTCGCTCAAACCACTACTTATTTGATCTTAACCGTGATTGGCTAGCGTTAACGCAACCGGAAATCAGTGGTCAAGTAGATGCGTTACTCGAAAACATGCCACTGGTCTTTGTTGATTTACACGAGATGGGTGGTGATACCAGTTACTACTTCACACCTGAAGCAGACCCGTACAACCCATTAATAACGCCGAAACAACGTGAAACTTTATGGGCCATTGGCGAAAACAATGGGCGTTGGTTCGATCAACGCGGCTATGACTATTTCACCCGTGAAATTTTTGATGCATTTTATCCTGGCTATGGCGCCAGTTGGCCACTTTATCACGGCAGCATTTCCATGACTTACGAAATGGCTTCTGCCCGTGGTCACGTATTTCGTACCAAAGACGGCGAAATCTTAACCTACGGTGATGGTGTTCAACGTCACTTCGTTGCTTCCATGGCAACCATTGAAAGTGTTGCACAGCAACGTCAACAATTGCTGCAAAACTTCTGGAACTACCGCGAGCAAGGCATCGAATTAGGCAAAGAAAGCAAAAAGCGTGTTTATCTGTTCTCTGGTCAAAACGATGCAGCGGGTACCCAACGGCTTTCAGGCTTGTTAACCCGCCACGGCGTTGAAGTTCAACAGGCCACCGAAGCCTTTAATGTGTGTGGGGTTGACTACCCTGCTGGTAGTTTCTGGGTCGATTCCGCGCAACCAGCTCACTATATGGTTCGCACGTTATTAGACCAGGAAATTGCTATGGACGACGATTTTATTGCTGAGCAAGAGCGTCGCCGCGCCAATAACTTACCCGATGAAATATACGATGTAACGGCTTGGTCGTTACCGCTCATGTTTAATCTTGAATACCAAACGTGTAACCGGGTTCCTCGCGCCGACAGTATGGTGGCTTCACGCGACCTAATTAAGCCGGGTAAAGTTATCAATAAAGACGCGCAAGTCGCGTACATTGTGCCATGGGGCGACATGAACGCTGGCCGTTTCCTGACTGCCGCTTTGCGTGCTGGCAATACCGTAAAACGTGCCGACATGGCGTTCACCCATAAAAGTGGACAACGCTACCCTGCCGGTAGCTTGGTTCTGACTCTTGCCGAGAACCCAGAGCTGGCGTCCAACATTGAACAAATGGCGGCCACCACTGGTGCAACCGTAATTGGTGTCGACAGCAGTTGGGTAACAGACGGCCCAAGTTTCGGTTCAAACAATACCAAGCGTGTTCACGCGCCGAATATTGCGATGCTGTGGGACGAACCGGTATCGAGCCTCAACGCTGGACACACCCGTTTTGTACTTGAGCAACAATTCGGTTATCCAGTCACCGCAATGCGGGCGAAGCAGCTCTCTGCAGCCGACCTCTCGCATTACCAAGTACTGATTGTACCGAGTGTGTACGGTAAATTGGATGCGGCATTTGGTGAGCAAGGTAACGAGAACATCACCAAATGGGTTGAACGCGGCGGTGTGTTAATCACGCTTGGTAATGCAACCCAGTGGGCCGTTGAAGGTGACTTGTTAAGCAGCGCACTTGAGCGTGTCATTAGCGAAGACCCTCAAGGGCACGGTACCGAAAAGCGTGTTGATGGTTTGGTTATTGAGTCCAAAGAACAACTCATGCACTACATTACGCCAGATGCTGCTGATCCGTACTGGACATCAGGTGTTCTGACCAATCTCGATGTGGACCAAGAACATTGGTTGAGCGCTGGTGTGAAACCAAACTTAGTGAGCATTACGGTTGGCAATCAAATCTATCGCCCGCTCAGCATTGAGCATGGACGTAACATTGTGAGCTATTCAGAAGACGTTTTAGCCAGTGGCTACTTGTGGGCCGAGAACAAGAAGCAGTTGCAATATAAGCCTTACTTAATGTGGCAACCGCGTCAGAAAGGTATGGTCATTAGCTTTACCCAAGAACCAACTTATCGCGCATATTTGGATGGTTTAAATGTGTTGCTGTTGAACGCAATATTCGGTGGTGCCGCTCACGCGACACCACTGCGTTAATCGTGTTTTAGGTTAGGTTTCTTTGTCGGCGCCAATGCGCGATGCAACGGCGCCGCGCTGATCTTTATATTTTGCGTCTTTACGCTTGCTGTAAGGGCGCAAACAATCTTTATCAAGTAATTCAAAGCTCAACGCACCAATTTTCATGAGTGGGCGCAATGCTAATGGTAACTTTCCGCTATTAAAGAACTCCAATACCACCTGCCCTGACCAGCCCGGATCAATCCGGTGCGCTGTTACGTGTACCATCAAGCCCAGACGTGCCAACGATGACCGACCATCGAGCCAACCCACCATATTCGCTGGTAGGGTTACCGACTCGTGCGTTACTGCCAAAGCAAATTCACCAGGATGAATGAAGAAGGCTTGATCAGGGGTTAAAACAATCGCATCACTCATAACCGATTTAATCGCGCTATCAATTTCTTCGCGAGGCCCGCTGATATCAATGAAGGCCGCCGCATGGTCCTGCAGCACCCTAAACTCATTTCCTAAATGGATATCAACCGTTACCCCGCTAATATCTTCCGACAGCGGTCGAGGCTCTAACCCGATGCGACCATCGTCGAGGTATTCTTCTATTTGACCATCCGTTAAACGCATGAGGACAAATTCTCCTTGTTATTATTCTAAGCTGTGCGCTTTTTGTAGGCTTGGCGATAAAGCTCTACTGCCAATTTATAGGCACTGTCTTTCATCAACTTGCTTAATGGCGCATCGGGTTGCGCGGCAACGAGTGGCTTACCTTCGTCAAGACCAGCACGTATGCGTGCATCTAAAGGCCACTGCCCTAACAACGGCACGTGCTCACGCTCAGCAACGCGAACGCCACCATCAACACCGAAGATAGCATCTTGATGTCCGCATTGACTACACTGATAGTAACTCATATTTTCCAACAAACCGGTAATTGGCACTCCAACTTTACGGAACATGGTAATGCCCTTTTCAGCATCAGCCAGCGCGACCGTTTGCGGGGTGGTGACAATTACTGCGCCAGTAATCGGAAGTTTTTGTGCAAAAGTAAGCTGAATATCACCGGTACCTGGTGGCATATCAACAATCAGGTAGTCGAGTCGCGGCCACTTGGTGTCGCGGAATAATTGTTGTAACGCAGCGCTCGCCATCGGACCACGCCAAATTGCTGCGTCTTTGGTATCCGTGAGGTAGCCTAACGAGCTTGCCCAAATACCGTGCCGCTGATGCGGGATCATTTTTTGCTGGGCGTTAATTTCCAACTTTTGCTCTTGCCCGCCCAGCATAGTGGGCAGCGACGGACCGTAAACATCCGCGTCCAAAATACCGACATTGGCACCAAGCTGTTGCAACGCCAGCGCCAACTGCACGCTGACAGACGACTTACCCACACCACCTTTTCCGGAAGAGATCACAATCACGTTTCCGAAGGTCATCGGCAACTCGGGTTGGGAATTCGGAAGTTTTTCGATTGCTAATTTTAGCTGCCATTTGAACTGGCCTAAATCGGCATCGGCACGCAACGGTTCGAGCACACGCTCATCCGCTGCGAAGGGTAAGGTTAACGTCGCATTTTCGGCGTCGATACTCACCCAGCTAGCTGGAATAGGTGCTGTCCATTCAGGCAGATGCACACGTTCCAGTGCAGCAGTAAGTGCCTGTTCCGTAATTTGGGGCGCGTTCGACTTCGGTGTAGCGGTGTCGGGGCTTTTGGATTTTTTGAAACGACCAAACATTAATTTCTCCCGCAACTGGCATGAACCCCGCATGATACGGCTAGTTCGGCTGGATTGCCAGCGCTGATTCAGGTACACTTCAAGGCTTTCAGCAACTCGGAATTAATGGATAAATTCATGCCGACAGCAACCCGCAAAATACTGGTGACTAACGCACTGCCATACGCCAATGGCCCGATTCATATCGGCCATATGTTGGGCTATATACAAGCTGACATTTGGGTGCGCTTCCAAAAACTTCGTGGCCATGAATGCCACTATGTGTGTGCTGATGATGCACACGGCACCCCTATTATGCTTAAAGCGCAGCAACTTGGTATTGCGCCGGAGCAAATGATTGCCGAAATGAACGCTGCTCACCAAGCGGACTTTGCTGACTTCCATGTTGCGTTTGATCACTACCATTCAACGCACAGTGATGAAAATCGCGAGCTGGCTGAACTCATCTACACCCGCTTGCGTGATCATGGTTACATTAAAACCAAAACCATCGAACAGCTATTCGACCCAGAAAAAGAGATGTTTCTGCCTGATCGTTTCGTAAAAGGCAGCTGTCCGAAATGTGGTGCTGAAGACCAATACGGCGACAACTGTGACGTGTGCGGCGCGACTTATGCACCAACCGAACTAAAGAACCCTAAATCTGCTGTGTCGGGTGCCACACCCGAGCTGCGCCAGTCTGAACATTACTTTTTTGATTTGCCAGCATTTGAACAAATGCTCAAAGAATGGACCCGCTCCGGTTCATTGCAAGACGAAATGGCAAACAAACTTAATGAATGGTTTGAATCAGGTTTGCAAATGTGGGACATCAGCCGTGATGCGCCTTATTTTGGCTTTGAAATTCCCGATGCACCCGGCAAATATTTTTACGTCTGGTTAGACGCGCCGATTGGCTACATGGGCAGCTTCAAGCACTATTGCAACACCACAGGCAAAGCTGATTTCGACAGTTACTGGCAGGTTGGTAGTGATGCAGAGCTTTATCATTTTATTGGTAAAGACATCATCTATTTCCACAGCCTATTTTGGCCAGCCATGCTCAAGGGCGCTGACTTCCGTCAGCCAACCAATGTATGGGCGCATGGGTTTATTACCGTGAACGGCACCAAAATGTCGAAATCGAAAGGCACCTTCGTTATGGCTCGCACCTATCTGGATCATCTTGATCCCGATTATCTGCGTTACTATTTTGCAGCCAAGCTGACCAATCGTATCGACGACCTTGATCTTAATCTCACCGACTTTGCCCAGCGCGTGAACGCTGATTTGGTGGGTAAAGTGGTCAATATCGCCAGCCGTTGTGCTGGATTTATTAGTAAAAAATTCGATGGCAAACTGGCGGATACAATTACCGACACGAGCCTGATTGATGAATTCAAAGCTGCCGGCGAAGGTTTTGCCCAAGCTTACGAAAAACGTGAATTTTCAAAAGCCATGCGCGACATTATGGCGCTTGCAGATAAAGCGAACTTCTATATTGCCGAAAAAGAACCATGGCAATTGATTAAAGACCCAACCAAAGCTGCGGAAGTACATGAGATTTGTTCAATTGGCATCAATTTATTCCGCCTGCTCATGATTTACCTCACCCCAGTGGTGCCAGCCTTAGCTGAGCGCGTTCAAACATTTTTGAATGACTCATTCACCTGGGAAAGCCATCAGGAAACTTTATTGGGCCACAGTATTAGCCCATTTAAAGCGCTCTTACAACGTATTGAAATGGATAAAGTAAACGCTATGATTGATGACTCAAAAGCACAAAACGAGACAGCTCCAGCCGTTACCAGCAACGGCGAACTAGAGCGCGACCCAATCAGCGCCGAAATCAGCTTTGACGATTTCGCTAAAATTGACTTGCGCATTGCACGTATTGCCAACGCTGAACACGTTGAAGGCGCCGATAAACTGCTAAAATTAACGCTCGATATAGGTGGGGAAACACGCCAAGTGTTTGCTGGCATCAAGTCTGCCTATGATCCAGACAAGCTTATTGGCCAACACACCGTCATGGTTGCCAACCTCGCCCCGCGCAAAATGCGTTTTGGCATGTCAGAAGGCATGGTGCTTGCAGCTGGCCCTGGCGGCGAAGAGCTCTATATTCTCAACCCGCACGATGGTGCTAAACCAGGGATGCGTGTCAAATAATGGTTGCCACCGTTCACCTGCATGCAGGAAAAGAAAAATCGCTACGTCGCTTGCACCCGTGGGTGTTTAGCGGCGCAATCGCTCGCGTAAAAGGCCAACCGAATGCCGGTGAAACGGTATCCATTCATAGTGCAGAAGGTGATTGGTTAGGCTATGCCGCCTGGTCGCCACAATCGCAAATCCGGGCGCGCGTATGGAGCTTTAATCAAGGCGAAACCATCAATGCGGACTTTTTCAATAAGCGCATCGCCGGTGCAAAAGCATTACGTGATGGCCTGCAAATAAATAGCAACGCCTATCGTGTAGTCGCCGCCGAAGCCGACGAACTGCCAGGTGTCACAATCGATAAGTACGACAACTGGTTGGTGTGTCAGTTATTGAGTACTGGCGCTGAGTATTGGCGCGATGCCATCGTTGCAGCGTTGCGTGCTCACTTTCCGCAATGCAATATTTATGAACGCTCTGATGTTGACGTGCGCCGCAAAGAAGGCTTAGAGCCGCTGGTTCAGGTTTTGTATAGCGCCGATGGTGAACTTCCCCCTGCTACGTTGTGGATAGAAGAAAACGGCTTACAGCTCGGTGTCGACATTCAATCCGGTCACAAAACCGGCTACTACCTTGATCAACGCGACAGTCGTGCTGCCATTCAAAAGTATGTGCAGGGCAAACGCGTGCTCAATGCTTTTAGTTATACCGGCGGCTTTGGTTTGTATGCGGCTGCAGCGGGTGCAGAAGAAGTCGTTAACCTTGACGTTTCAGCACCGGCACTTGCGCAAGCAACACTCAATCATGAGCGCAATAACTTGCCTGTGGCAAACTTGGTTAACCGCCAGGAAGATGTATTTGAGGCACTACGCAGCTTTCATCAGTCTGGTCAGAAATTTGATGTTATCGTGCTTGACCCACCAAAATTTGTTGATAGCAAAGCGAACTTAACCCGCGCATGTCGTGGCTACAAAGACATTAATCGGCTTGCTTGTATGATCCTGAAGCCTGGTGGCACCCTCTTCACGTTTTCATGCTCAGGCCTGTTATCCGGTGATTTATTTCAAAAAGTAGTGGCTGACGCAGCGCTGGATGCCAAGCGTCCGTTGCATATTATTGAGCATTTATTTCAGGGTGCTGACCACCCTGTGCGTACCAACTTTCCCGAATCGCTTTATTTAAAGGGTTTGGTACTTCGCGGCTGAGTCCGTTAGTATTGTTTGTATATAATGACTCACGAAATATCTCGCAATAAGGTGGTTTAGCATGAGCACAGCAACAATCTTCGATAAAATCATCGCGAAAGAAATTCCGGCTGAGATTGTTTATGAAGACGAACTCAGCTTGGCGTTCAAAGACATTAACCCGCAAGCACCCGTGCATTTGCTGATTATTCCCAAGCAACGCATTGCAACCATCAATGATCTTGAAGAACATGATCGTGAGCTGGTTGGCCACCTGTATATCGTTGCCGCGCGTTTAGCGCAGCAATTTGGGTTTGCCAAAGACGGCTATCGTGTCGTTATGAACTGCAACGAAGACGGTGGGCAATCGGTGTACCATATTCACCTCCACTTGCTGGCTGGTGTAACAATGGGCTGGCCGCCGTTCGCCAATAACCGCCCTAAACAATTAGGTTAGCCATTATGGCACGTCCACCATTCAAAAAGCCTAGTGCGGCGGAATTAAAGCAACGTCTTTCTGAAATGCAGTACTATGTTACGCAGCAGGATGGCACCGAACCGCCTTTCCAAAATGCTTACTGGAACGAACATCGGCGCGGAATTTATGTTGATGTGGTTAGCGGTGAGCCGCTCTACTCGTCTAACGACAAATTTGATTCAAGTTGCGGCTGGCCGAGTTTCACCAAAACCATTAGTGAGAACGCAGTTGCTACGAAAGATGATCGGAAGTTCGGCATGGTTCGTACGGAAATTCGCAGTGCTCAGGCTGATTCTCATTTAGGGCATGTGTTTGACGACGGCCCACTCCCTTTGGGTACACGGCATTGCGTGAATTCCGCTGCAGTAGAATTCATTCCACTTGAAGAGATGGAAGCGCGCGGTTATGGCGACTGGATCGCTCACATTCAGTGAACGATCCTGCCTTAGTTTACTTATTGCCGGCAGCAATACCTTCCCGACGCGGGTCGGCGCCACCATACAAGCGCCCATCGGACAGCAAGCTAATGCCATGCAGGCCGCTATTTAAGTCTTGTACGCGCACCTGATGCCCTCGCTGGCGCAATGCTTCGGCTAACCCCTCTATTTCAGTATTGCGCTCCAAGCTGGTCGCCCCGTTTAAATTCGTCGCGTGCGGTAAATCGATAGCTGCCTGCATATCGAGATTCCAGTCTAATAGTGCAACCAATGTCTGCGCAACATAATCGATGATGCGCGCTCCGCCGGGTGAACCTAAAGCGTGTAGCGGTTGCCCTTCGTCATTAAACACGATCATTGGCGACATTGAACTGCGTGGCCGCTTGCCTGATTCAACCCGATTTGCGACGGGTTTTCCGTCAACTTCAGGAACAATTGAAAAGTCAGTGAGTTGGTTATTCAGTAAAAAACCGGCCGCCATCACACCTGAACCAAAGCCCATTTCAATACTGGCTGTCATTGAAAAAACGTTGCCATCCGCATCCACAATACTCACGTGGGTGGTATTCGGTAACTCGGGCGATTGATCGTCGGCGTAAGTGTGTTCTGTGAACACGCCTGCTTCAGCCGCGCCCATATCACGCGTGCTAATTAGCTGCGCACGTTCACTCAAGTAGCGCTTGTCGAGCATCGCGTTAATCGGTACATCAACGAAATCGTTATCGGCAATGTACCGATTACGATCGGCGAATGCCAAGCGTGAAGCTTGGGTAAAATGATGCACCGCATTTTCAGAGTTAACCGCCCATTGCCCTACTGGGAAGTTTTCTAAGATGCCGAGAATCTGCAGCACGGTAATGCCGCCCGAGCTCGGTGGCCCCATACCGCAAACCTCATACACGCGATACTCAGCACAGACTGGTTCACGCAACTTCGCGCGATATTGCATGAGATCATCGTGCGTTAATTTACCGGGGTTTAATGGCGCGTTCTGTACCGCATCAACGATTGCATCCGCAACGGGGCCCTGATAAAAACCATCCGCGCCATTGGCCGCAATCAAGCGAAGCGTATGCGCATATTCCGGGTTCTTCTTAATAGTTCCAGCCACTAAGGGCTCACCATTTGGATAAAAATAGTCTTTACCTGGTGCCATCGCCAGCAGACCCGGACTAAGTTCCAACTCAAGCAAACGTTGCAGTCGTTGCGATACAACAAATCCATTCTCGGCAGCATCAATAGAGCTGGCGAATAGGTTCTGCCAAGGTAATTTACCCCATTGCGCATGCGCCAACTCAAGCCCACGAACAATCCCTGGGGTACCCACAGAGCGCCCGCCAGTTACCGCATCCATAAAACTTTCTGGCGGTTGGCCTTGTGCATCTAAAAACAACGCAGGGGTTGCACTTAAAGGTGCCGTTTCGCGCGCATCAATAGTATAAAGTTTCTGATCAGCAGCATGCCAATACAAAATAAACCCACCACCGCCTAGCCCCGACGATTGCGGTTCAGTTAGCCCAAGCATCGCTTGCACAGCAACGCCCGCATCAATAGCGCTACCACCTGCCGCAAGTATCTGCTCACCCGCTTTAGCGGCGGCAGGCGTGGCTGCAGCGGCCATATGTTGGGTTGCATACACGCCGGACTTCTCGGTAAAGCCAGTGGCAGCCTCTGGGTCAGTTGCAGTATTTTCTGTTTCTGATTTGAATTCTGTTTTTGGTTCGGGGTGCGCTGCTTGTTCAGTGCACCCAAAGAGTGCAGTAGAAAGCACGAACAAAACGAAAAACAACATGTAGCGCATTGTTATTATCCTTATACACGGCAAAATATAACGCGAACGTTTACAGCGAAAGTCATAACCATCTATCATACGTAGACTCACGCTATTGAACAACGATAAATCCCAGAGGATACGCATGTCAGAACGCCTTCAAGTTATTATTTGTGCGCTGGTTATCGCCACAATTGCACTGTGGTTGCCCTACTACCAACTTGAAGCTGGCTCGCTATTGAACCAGTATGACTATGCACGCTCAGAGGTCTGGCAGCAGCCATGGAGAATTCTCACCGCACATGTGTTTCATCTCGACGCAACGCACGCCATTTACAATGCAGTGGGGTTACTCATTGTCACGGGTTTATTTGCCCAGCATTTTACTGTGCGCACTTGGTTCAATGCTCTCGCCATCATTGCGTTGGTCTGTGTTGTCACCGTTTGGCTTGTTGGTGTACCGGAGCACTTTGTTGGCCTATCGGGGCTGATTCACGGGTTATTATTAACGAGCTTGCTGTTGGAATGGTCAAAACAAGGTTACGCCAAAACTGATTGGCTGCCACCGTTAGCAATCGGCCTATTGAGCCTCAAGGTTCTATTGGAAATATTTAATCTCATGCACAGCAGCGTACTGTTAAGCGCAGGCGACGAATTTGGGTATATTCATTTAGGTGGCTTACTCGGAGGTATTATTGCATGGCGCTTACATAGAAAACGCCTGGCTTCAATTGCAGCACAACCGAAACCAGACGCGTCAACACCACCCAACGACTAAAAACCTGGTTACAGCACAATACGCTCTTTGTTTAAATCAAGCATACGCGGACCAATTCCTTTCACTTGCATCAATTGGTTGATGTCAGTGAATTGACCCAATTGATTGCGCAACTCGATAATGTCTTTGGCACGCTTAATGCCAACGCCTGTTAACCCATAAGCCAGCTGTTCAGCATCGGCTGTATTGATGTTTATTGGGTTAACTTGGCTTACCGACTGCACAGGAGCGGCAATTAAAGGGGCTGCTTGTAATGGTGAAATCAGTACCAGCGGCGATAACATTGAAGCAAAAATTAATGTCTTCCGTAACATAACACTCTCCTAATTAACTAAAATGTTGCGGCGCTTATAGCGCCACATACCATGCAAGATCAATAAGTTCGTGCATGGTTAGGAGTGTATCTGCTGGTACAAAATGTAGCTAAGAAATATTACGGATTAAGCCGTCAGCGATTGATTAATCGCATGTAGTGCTGCTACTGGGTTATCTGCCTGCGTTATTGGCCGGCCAATAACCAATACTTCAATACCTAACGCAGCCGCTTCAGGTGGCGTCATGATGCGACGTTGATCGCCCTGCGCAGCACCCACCGGACGAATACCTGGTGTAACCCGAATGAAGTCATGACCACATGCATCAGCAATAGCTTCCGCTTCCCATGCTGAACAAACCACGCCGTCAAGCCCGGCCGACTTCGCCAACTTAGCCAAATGCAATACATGTTGTTTGGCGGAACTGTTAATGCCGATTTCTAGTAGGTCGTCTTCGGTCATGCTGGTCAATACCGTCACGGCAATCACCAACGGTGGATTCGGCATATCGGCGACGGCTTCGCGCGCAGCTTCAAGCATGCGTTTACCGCCGCTGGCATGCACGTTAACCATCCAAACACCGAGCTCAGCTGCGGCACGCACCGCCTTTTTCACCGTGGTTGGAATATCGTGGAATTTCAAATCCAAAAATACTTTAAACCCGCGCTTTACCAGCTCGCGAACAAAATCAGGGCCTGCGCTGGTAAACAACTCTTTACCTACCTTTAAACCACATTCTTGCGGTGACAATTTATCAATCAAGGGCCAGGCTGATTCTGCATCGGCATAATCAAGTGCCACAAATACGGTTGTTTGCGTTGTCATTTACTCTCCATCTAAACCAATAATAGGCTTAATCTCACCCCACGTACGGCACGACGGGCAATGCCAATACAAGGTACTTCCTGAAAACCCACAATGCCGACAACGGTACTTCGGCCGCTGTTTCATTTGCTGTTGCACCATGCGTTGTAGCATTTTTAAACTATCACGGGCTTTACCTATGTCTGCCGCGCGAATATGAAAGTCCATCAGTTTATGGAAACCCTTCATGGTTGGGTTTTCCATCAAGGTGTTCTGCACAAATTGCTCGGCCGCTTCAATGCCGTTTTCACGTGCAATCATTTCCGACAACATCACTGCCGCAGAGGTTGAATGGGCACTTTTTATACACTTATGCAGAAACTGAATCAAACCACCAACGTCGTCCAGTTCATCGTAACAAGCTTTTATAAGCGGCAAGGCTTCACTAATAAATTCAGGATCTTCATCTAAAATACCAACCAATAATTTTTGTGCCTTGCGATACGCACCTTGGTTGTACCACATACGCCCTAAGGCCAATGCTGCGCGAACACAATCAGGGTCATGTTGGCGGGCTTTAAGGTAGTATTTTTCCGCGTGTTCAGTGTCATTTTGACGTTCGGCAAGCTCACAATACAATTGCGCAACCAACACTTCGGCACTGCGATCGTAACGCATTAATTTCAGCGCAACTTTTATCGCTTTATCCCACTCATGAGTCGACTCATACAATTCCAGCAAGTGACGTTGGCATGCCTCACGAAATTGTTTATCGCTCTGCAAAGCCAGCAGCATTTCTTCAGCACGGTCATAAATGCCCGCAGCTAAATAATCCAAGCCAAGTTCGAACATCGCCTGACGTCGCTCTTGCTCACTAATCGCCGGACGCGAGGTTAAGTTTTGATGAATTTTTATGGCGCGATCAAGCTCACCGCGGCGCCGGAATAACTTGCCGAGGGCCCAATGTGTTTCCAACGTATCGGAATCGACATCAAGTAACTCGATGAATAAATCGACTGCTTTATCGGGTTGATCAGAGAGGAGTAAATGAAGACCCGTAACATACTGACGCGAGAACTGTTCTTGCTCTTGACGGTTTTCATTGCGAACGCTGTTACGCCCCATGAACCAACCATAGGCAGCTGCAACCGGAAGCAGAAGAAACAGTAGCTCTAACATTACGGCGCGCTCTTAGAACTCACCAATTGTTTTTTCACCTTGCGCAGATCACGTCGTAACATGAGTTGCGCACCGAGCATGCTTAATAAACCAATAATAAAGCCTAGCGCTAAAAATATCGCAGCCAAGGCAGCTACGCTTACTTGCTGCTGTACCACAATAAAATCAACGTCAATTACGTGCTTATTGAGCGCGCCAAATGCCACTGCAATCAGAAATAGTACAATCAAAGGAAGGCTAACAAAAACGAATCGAATCATATTCTTTCCTGTCTCGCGCATATAAAAAAACGGCATGCTTACTATAGCATGCCGTTCTCGTTAACTCGACGTTAAAATTATCCGATATTATCGACCCGCTCTCGCAGTTCTTTGCCCGGTTTAAAGTGCGGCACGTATTTACCATCAAGCTGCACTTTTTCACCAGTTTTCGGATTACGCCCTTCACGTGGTGCCCGATAATGCAGTGAGAAACTTCCGAATCCACGTATTTCGATACGCCCACCAGAGGCCATATACTGCGCCATCTGTTCGATAAGCTCCTTCACCGCATCTTCAACCTGACGCGGAGAAAGCTCTGGGTACAACTTCGTTAACTGGGAAATCAGTTCCGATTTTGTCATCACATGCTCCTCTACTAATGCGTCAATGCCTTCAGGTTCACATAAAGCGTGTATTAATCGTCGCTTTTAGCCGCCTTGAAAGCTTCAGCCATTGCGTTAGTGAAGTCAGCATCGTCTGACTGCTTGCTGTTCACTGTATCAAGAGCTTCTTTCTCTTCAACTTCGTCTTTAGCACGAATTGACAGGCTTAAGGTACGGTTCTTACGGTCAACGCCCATGAAACGAGCTTCAACTTCGTCACCAACTTTCAATTCAGTGGTTGCATCTTCAATGCGCTCACGTGAAATATCAGCAACTCGAACATAACCTTCAACGCTATCACCTAGCTCAACTTTGGCACCTTTGGCATCAACTTCGATGACCTTACCTTTAACAATAGCACCTTTTTTGTTGGCCGCTAGGTAATTGTTGAACGGATCTTCTTCTAATTGCTTAATACCTAACGAGATACGCTCACGCTCAGCGTCAACTTGTAGAACTACAGCAGTAACTTCTTCGCCTTTTTTGAAGTCGCGAACCGCTTCTTCGCCAGTAGCGTTCCAGCTGATGTCTGACAAGTGAACCAAACCATCAATACCGCCATCAAGACCGATGAAGATACCGAAGTCAGTGATTGACTTGATCTTGCCTGAAACTTTGTCGCCCTTGTTGAAGTTCTTCGCGAACTCTTCCCACGGGTTAGCTTTACACTGTTTCAAACCAAGTGAAATACGACGACGTTCTTCGTCGATTTCAAGAACCATAACTTCAACAACGTCATCCAAGTTAACAACTTTAGAAGGATGTACGTTTTTGTTGGTCCAATCCATTTCAGATACGTGAACCAAACCTTCAACGCCTTCTTCGATTTCAACGAAGCAACCGTAGTCAGTTAAGTTGGTCACACGACCTGTCAAACGATGCCCTTCAGGGTAACGTGCTGCGATATCAGCCCATGGATCAGCGCCTAATTGCTTCAGGCCGAGTGATACACGAGTACGTTCGCGATCGAATTTCAATACTTTTACATTGATTTCGTCGCCAACATTTACCACTTCGCTTGGGTGCTTAACGCGCTTCCAAGCCATATCAGTGATGTGCAACAAGCCGTCAACGCCGCCTAAATCTACGAATGCGCCGTAATCAGTCAGGTTCTTAACGATACCCTTAACTTCTTGGCCTTCTTGCAGATTTTCAAGCAGTTCATCACGCTCTGCACTGTTCTCAGTTTCAATCACTGCACGACGTGAAACAACAACGTTGTTGCGCTTCTGGTCAAGCTTGATAACTTTGAACTCTAATTCTTTGTTTTCCAGGTGTGTCGTTTCACGAACTGGACGAACGTCTACCAATGAACCTGGTAAGAACGCACGAACGCCACCTAAATCAACAGTGAAGCCACCTTTAACTTTACCGCTAATTAAACCGGTAACAGTTTCTTGGTCTTCATAAGCTTTTTCCAGCTGTAACCAAGCTTCGTAACGCTTCGCTTTCTCGCGTGACAAGATTGTTTCGCCGAAACCATCTTCAACCGCGTCAAGAGCTACATCAATCTGGTCGCCAACTTGAACTTCTACAACGCCTTCAGCGTTACGGAATTGTTCAACAGGGATAGCGCTTTCAGATTTCAGGCCTGCGTCTACAAGTACTACGTCGCGGTTAATCGCAACGATGGTGCCTTTAACAATTGAACCCGGGCGAGTTTCGACCGTCTTTAGGCTTTCTTCAAACAGCTGTGCAAAATTTTCTGTCATATGTGTTAACTACTTTCAGTTAAGTACGTCCACCAAGCACTCCCGAATGGCGGGGTTGTTCAAATTAATCTGTTCGCATTCCTTGCTACAGACGCCTAAGCTGGCAACTACTATTAGCTGCCGGTCTCAGATTTGGAGAGCTTGCCGTGGGCAAACTCGAGAATTTGATCCACCACATCATCGATGCTCAAATTCGTTGAATCTATAAATAGCGAACCCTCAGCAGCACGCATTGGTGCAACCGAGCGGTTGGTATCCCGATCATCGCGTTCGCGAATTTCGGTGATTAATTGGTCAATTTTAGCATCTATTCCCTTTTCCTGCAATTGCTCAAAGCGGCGCCTTGCACGCTCTTCGGCGCTAGCAGTTAAGAAAATTTTTGCCGCAGCATCTTTAAACACCACAGTGCCCATATCGCGGCCGTCTGCAACTAAGCCAGGTAACTCTTTAAAAGCTCGCTGACGACGCAATAACGCCTCACGGACGCGCGGTAAAGCTGCTACTTTAGAGGCCATATTCGCCACATCCTGCGTACGAATAGTCATGGTGACGTCTTCGCCTTCCAGAATAATGTGCGTTAGCTCCGGATCTTCTTCGACATCAAATTTCACATCCAATGAACCAGCTAATGCTACAAGGCTTTCTTCATCATCCGGTGCAAAGCCATGATGCAAAGCAGCCAATGCTAAAACGCGATAAATTGCGCCGCTGTCGAGCAGGTGCCAACCGAGTTTATCCGCAAGAATGCGACTGACAGTTCCTTTGCCAGAGCCACTCGGGCCATCAATCGTGATAACGGGTGTGTTTTTGGTCATGCGATCCTCTACCAAATAAAAGCGCGGCAATTATACGGAACTGGCAGAAAATTGCATCCTAAATTGGTGATACTTCGGTGAAATGTTCATGAACTTTGCGTGATTTGGCAAAATTCAGTAAAGAAATTTGGATAGGTTTTACGGCAACAATTCGGGTCCAAAATGGTCACTCCCACCTCGCTAAAACCCAATAATGCGAAACTCATGGCCATTCTATGATCGTTATAAGTTTCAATAATTCCATGTTGCAAGTGAGCCGGTGGCGTAATTGAAATTGCGTCTTCGGTTTCGACAACATGCGCGCCTACCTTACGCAGTTCTGCAGCCATCGCTTGCAAACGGTCGGTTTCTTTAATGCGCCAATTGGCAATATTACGAATGTGGGTCGTCCCCTGCGCAAACAATGCGAGTGTGGCAAACGTCATTGCGGCATCAGGAATCGCATTTAGGTCGGCATCAAGCGCACGCAAAACACCCTTTTTGACGGTAATAGAATGTTCTTCAATGGTTACTTGGGCGCCCATTTGAGCTAAATAATCAGCGAACTTTACATCGCCTTGAATACTATGTCGTCCCACGCCATGAACCGTCAGTGGTCCGCCGCCAAGAGCACCCGCTGCGAGCCAGTAAGATGCTGCGCTGGCATCGCCTTCTACCCAGTAAACACCAGGGCTTTGGTAAACCTGCTGCCCTGGAATCATAAATTCCTGGCGGCAAATTTGGTGCACAACAATGCCAAAGCGTTCAAGCATTGACAACGTTAGCTCAATATATGGCCATGAAACCACGGTACCCGTTAATTTGAGTACGCTGTCGGTTTTCAGTAACGGCAACGCCATTAATAGGGCTGAAATATATTGACTGGACTCGGTGCCATCAATTTCAATCATGCCACTGGTTAAGCCACCGGAAATCTCCAGCGGTGGGTAACCTTCCTGCTGCATGCAGTCAATGTGTGCACCGCCGGCGCGCAACGATTCAATCAGCGCCGCAATGGGGCGTTCTTGCATGCGTGCATCGCCCGTGAGTATGCAACGATTACCATGCAAGGTTGCACTCAGCACCGCTAGTAGCGGCCGCATAGCGGTACCCGCGTTACCTAAATCTAATGCTTCAGGATGCTGTGGCCAATTTCCACCACAGCCAGACACGGTGATGTGCGTTGGATCATGCTCAGCAATTGCAACAGCAACCCCCAACTCGCCCAAGGCTTCTAACATGCGCTGGGTGTCATCGCTTCGTAACACGTTGGTGAGCACCGTGTTTTGCCCTGACGCGCATAGCGCAGCCATCAGCAGCGCACGGTTCGCAATACTTTTGGAACCCGGCAAGGTCACGTTACCATGACATTGCCGTAGTTTTTTGAGGGTAATTGAACCTGTATCAGCCATGCAATAGGGTCGTCATGGCATCAATAAATGCCTGATTTTCTGCTGGCAGACCAATGCTTACGCGCAAATGGCGCGGCAACTGATAACCGGCAACTGGGCGTACAATCACTCCGGCATGCAACAGCTTTTGATAAAAATCTGCCGCTGCATCACCCACTTCAATGGTCAAGAAGTTGCCGTGAGAAGGAATATAATTTAAGCCGCTCTGCTCGCAAAACGCCACCAACTGTTTCATACCTTCTTGATTAACGCGAATGGACTCATCAAGGTAGGCTTGGTCATCGAGCACCACTTCGGCTGCGCGCAGGCTTAAACTGTTCATATTGAACGGTTGACGAATGCGGTTCATTAAATCAGCCACTTCAGGATGCGAAATTGCATACCCTGCCCGCAGCCCGGCAAGCCCATAAGCTTTAGAAAATGTACGGCTAACGATTAAATTCGGATACTGTGCCACCCACTCTACTGATGGCGCGCGCTCTGAGGCTTCAACATATTCATAATACGCTTCGTCCAGCACCACCAATACATTGGAAGGAACCTTTGCAATAAAGTCTGCCAGTTCTTCTTTACTGAGAAACGTGCCGGTTGGGTTGTTTGGGTTGGCAATAAAAATCATCCGCGTATTCGGCGTAATCGCCTTCAACATTGCTGGCAAGTCATGGCCATAGTCTTTCGCAGGCACCGCAATGCCTTTGGCACCAATAGCTTGAGTGACGAGAGGATAAACGACGAAAGCGTGTTGCGCGAAGATAACTTCGTGGCTGGCGTTCACAAACGTGCGGGCCAACAGCTCCAGCACGTCGTTCGAGCCATTACCCAAAGTGATTTGGTTGGTATTTACACCGAGTTTTTCGGCCAATTTAGTCTTTAGATAAAACCCATTTGCATCAGGGTAACGGGCTAGACCTTGCAAAGCATCCTGCAATGCCTGCTTCACCTTCTCACTCAAACCCAGCGGGTTCTCATTAGAGGCCAATTTAATAATATTCTTAATCCCAATCTCACGTTCAACCTCTTCAATCGGTTTTCCCGCTTGATATGGGCTTAGCGTACGAACCCCAGGGTTCGCCAGTTCTTTTGCGTTAAAATCAGTCATATAATTGGTTACTCGTTGTTCGTTATTCGTTATTGGTTTTCGCCACTCGAACAACGATTAACGAACAACCAATAACGCTTTTATGTTTTTAGGCCTTACGCTCAAATTCGCGCATAAATTCAACCAACGCATCAACGCCTGCCATCGGCATCGCATTATAAATGCTCGCGCGCATGCCGCCGACAAACCGATGGCCTTTTAATCCTAACAACCCAGCGTGTTGGGCTTGCTGCAAAAATTCACCGTCGAGGCGTTCATCCGCTAGCAAGAATGGTACGTTCATTATTGAACGATAGTTAGGGTTAACTGGATTACTATAGAAGTCAGAACTGTCAATAAAGTCATACAGTTTGGCCGCTTTCGCATGATTCATTTGCCCCATGGCAGCAATGCCACCTTGGCGTTTGAGCCATTGAAATACAAGCGCTGACAAGTACCAGGCGAAGGTGTTCGGCGTGTTATACATCGAACGTTCCTTGGCTTGCACTGTATAATCCATGATGGTTGAGGTATTGCCCTGCGGATGCCCGAGCAAGTCATCACGCACAATCGCAATAGCAAAACCTGATGGCCCGATATTTTTTTGTGCGCCCGCATAAATGACACCAAAACGGCTGACATCAAGCGGTTCAGAGAGAATATTCGAGGACATATCAGCAACCAGCGGCGCTGCTACATCGGGTATTTCATGCACTGCAATGCCATCAACTGTCTCGTTCGGACAATAATGAAAGTAGGCAGCGTTTTCTGAAAGTTGCCACGCATCGGCTGACGCAATCGCTTTGCCCTGGTCGGTTTGAACTGCAGCACCCACCACGTTGACATGGTGCACATACTTTTTGGCTTCACGAATGGCAAACTCAGACCAAATGCCACAATTCAAATAATCCACCGTAGCGTTTGGCCCGGCAATATTCTGTGGCACAGCACTGAATTGTCCACGCCCGCCACCATGCATAAATAACACGCGGTAATTGTCGGGAATAGCCATTAAGTCGCGCAAATCCTGCTCGGCCTGCTCGGCAAGCCGAACAAACGCAGGATCACGATGACTAATTTCGAGTACTGAAATGCCCAAGTCGTTCCAGTTAAGGAATTCCTCTTGGGCTTGTTTCATAACTTCTGCCGGCAGCATTGCCGGCCCCGCAGAAAAGTTAAACGGGGCACCCATGCAATTATTCCTCAGTTACTGCGCCATCGTCCGCATCATCGTCTAATGGTTCGCTGCTATCTTCGCCTTCTACTGGCTCGTTCAGCAACGCATCGGTTTCATCATCTTCGTCAACTTCATCAATACGCTGCATGCCGACAACTTGTTCATCTGCACCGGTACGAATTAAGCGAACACCCTGCGTGTTACGCCCTACTACCGACACTTCAACAACGCGCGTTCGTACCAACGTGCCCTTGTTGCTGATAAGCATAATCTGGTTGGCTTCAACCACTTCCATGGCACCAACAACCAGGCCATTCCGTTCACTGACTTTAATTGAAACGACACCTTTGGTGGCGCGGCTCTTCGCCGGGTAATCGGTAATCGGTGTACGTTTACCAAACCCGTTTTCAGTTACAGTAAGAATGCTTGGCACTTCGTCTTCAATGGTTCGTGGCACGATGAGTGATACCACGCTTTGCCCTTCAGCAAGGCGAATACCGCGTACACCTGTTGCTGTACGACCCATTGAGCGTACTTGATCTTCACTAAAGCGCACCACTTTACCACCATCAGAAAACAACATGATCTCGTCACCGGCCGTGGTCACGTCAACACCAATCAGCTCATCGCCTTCATTCAAGTTCAGGGCAATGATACCGCCACTGCGCGGACGCGAATACGCTTCCATTGGCGTCTTTTTGACCGTACCCTTGCGAGTGGCCATAACAATATATTTGTCGTCCGGATAATCACGCGTTGGCAGAATAGCGGTAATACGCTCATCAGCTTCTAGCGGCAACAAGTTTACAATTGGACGGCCGCGCGCAGTGCGTGTTGCCAGCGGCAATTGATAAACCTTCATCCAGTAAATACGACCCCGCGTTGAGAAACACAGAATCGTGTCATGTGTATTGGCAACCCATAACCGTTCAATGAAGTCTTCGTCTTTCATCTTCGTGGCAGACTTACCTTTACCACCGCGACGTTGCGCTTCATATTCAGTTAATGGTTGATACTTCACATAACCGTGATGTGACAACGTCACCACCACGTCTTCTTCATTAATCAGGTCTTCCATGCTGATATCGTGGGCAGCGGCAGTAATTTCTGTGCGGCGCGCGTCACCATATTCAGCTTTAATCTTTTCTAACTCTTCACGGATAACTTCCATCAAACGTTCTGAGTTATTCAAGATGTACAGCAACTCTTCAATCTGTTGCAGCAACGATTTGTATTCTTCAAGAATTTTCTCGTGCTCAAGGCCTGTTAACTTGTGTAGGCGCAAGTCCAAAATCGCTTGGGCTTGTTCTTCAGTTAAGTAATATTGGCCATCGCGAATACCGAATTCAGCACTAAGGTGATCAGGGCGCGCCGCGTCAACACCAGCGCGTTCAAGCATTGCTGCTACATCGCCAAGGTTCCAAGCACGGCCGCTTAATCCAGCTTTTGCATCAGCGGCAGTTTGTGAACGGCGAATCAATTCGATAATTTCATCAATGTTAGCCAGCGCAATCGCTAACCCTTCAAGGATGTGTGCCCGCTCACGCGCTTTACGCAACTCGTATACCGAGCGACGGGTAACCACTTCACGACGGTGCAGAATGAAGCATTCAAGCATGTCGCGCAGGTTAAACAGGCGTGGCTGGTTTTTATCCAAAGCAACCATGTTAATACCGAATACCACTTGCATTTGGGTATTGGCATACAGGTGATTCAGAACAACTTCAGCCACTTCACCACGTTTTAGTTCGATAACAATGCGCATGCCGTCTTTGTCAGACTCATCGCGTAAACCGCTGATACCTTCTAAGCGTTTCTCTTTAACCAACTCAGCAATTTTCTCAATCAACCGGGCTTTGTTCACCTGGTACGGAATTTCCGTAACGATGATGGCTTCACGGTTATTGCTGTCGGTTTCAACTTCGGCGGTTGCACGCAAATGAATGCGGCCACGCCCAGTTTTGTAGGCTTCAATAATACCTGCACGACCTGAAATACTTGCCGCAGTTGGGAAGTCAGGGCCAGGTATATAATCCATCAATTCTTCAATTTGAATATCCGGATTATCGATCATTGCCAAACAGCCATTTACAACTTCGGTTAAGTTGTGCGGCGGAATATTGGTCGCCATACCTACCGCAATACCGGACGAGCCGTTTACTAATAGGTTGGGAACACGGGTTGGCAATACATCTGGAATTTGTTCTGTGCCGTCATAGTTTGGCACAAAGTCGACCGTTTCCTTGTCGAGATCGGAGAGCAGTTCGCTGGCAATTTTAGCCATACGAATTTCGGTATAACGCATTGCTGCTGCCGAGTCACCGTCTACAGAACCAAAGTTACCCTGGCCATCGACCAACATGTAACGTAACGAGAACGGCTGTGCCATCCGTACAATCGTGTCGTAAACAGCACTATCACCGTGCGGGTGATACTTACCAATTACGTCACCGACAATACGCGCTGACTTTTTATACGGCTTGTTAAAATCATTGCGCAATTCGTTCATCGCGAATAAAACGCGACGGTGAACTGGCTTGAGACCATCACGAACGTCCGGCAATGCACGGCCTACAATTACACTCATGGCATAATCGAGGTAAGAACTTTTTAATTCATCTTCAATATTGACCGGAACGACTTCTCTGGCGAGATCACTCATAGTAGTTATATCCCTAAACGATCTGTCTTCTTTCTTATAATTCGTAAGATTACGCATTGTACCCGTAGAGGGCTGCTATCGCATCTTTTTTTATCCCTGTAGGTTGAGTACACTGTACCGACTTTTAAGCCTTAGCAGAAGCCCTATGAAAGCAAATTCGAACGTTGATCCTGCAGAAATTGAAAAATTTAGTGCCATCGCTTCACGTTGGTGGGACCCCGAAGGCGAGTTTAAGCCGCTTCACTTAATCAATCCGCTGCGCCTTGATTACATCATGCAGCATTGCGATGGTGTCTTTGCAAAGCAGGTGCTTGATATTGGCTGCGGTGGCGGCTTGCTTGCTGAAGGCTTAGCGCGCGCCGGCGGCAAAGTTACTGGCATAGATTTAGCCGAGCAATCCCTACAGGTTGCCCGTTTACACGCCTTGGAAAGCAAATTATCAATTGATTACCAGTGTATCGCTGCAGAGCAGTTTGCCGCCGAGCATCCACAGCAATTCGACGTGGTCACGTGCCTGGAGATGCTTGAGCATGTTCCCGACCCGAGCGCTATCGTGCAAGCGGCAGCCGATGCAGTAAAACCCGGTGGTTACGTGTTTTTCTCGACCTTAAATCGCAACGTGAAATCCTGGTTACTTGGTATCGTCGCAGCCGAATACGTACTTGGCTGGGTTCCGAAAGGCACCCATCAGCACCAAAAGTTTATTCAACCTTCTGAACTGCTGCGCATGTCGGATGCAGCCGGTCTCGACCCGCTTTCCATGACGGGCATGCACTATTTGCCCTGGCGTGGCTTTTATCTTGATCAAAGCAATGTGGATGTGAATTATATCGTATGCCTGCGCAAACCCAACTCAATATGAAACGCGCAACAGCGCCTACAGCTGTCTTATTCGACCTGGATGGTACTCTGCTGGACACCGCACCAGACTTGGGCGCTGCACTAAATGCAGTACTTCAGGCAGAACAACGCCCGCTGGTGTCAGCTGCAGACTATACGCCTTTAGCATCGCACGGTTCTGCCGGTTTATTGCGTTATGCCTATGGCGATGAATTCGAGCGCCGCCGCGATGAGTTACGTGACGCGTTTTTAACCGCATATGCCCGTAATATTGCTGCGAATACGCAGTTATTCGATGGCGTCACACAGCTCTTACTGCAACTTCAAGCCCAAGATATCGCAGTGGCTATTGTCACCAATAAACCCCATGCCTTAACTGCCCAGCTGGTTCCGCACTATCCTGAACTTGCGGCGATCAAGGTGATTATTAGTGGCGATACGCTAACTGTTGCGAAGCCTGATCCGGCGCCGTTATTGCACGCAGCCCAGTTACTTGGCGTGCCAAAGCACCAATGTTGGTACGTGGGTGACGCACAACGCGATATTGAAGCAGGTCGTCGCGCCGATATGTTCACCGTATTGGCACGATATGGCTATATTAGTGCGGATGATGAGCCGCATAGTTGGGGCGCAGATGCGCACATTGATCACCCCACAGAACTAACTAACTTGTGGTTGAAATAACGCTCAACCACAACATCTTGTGGATTGTCGGTAAAAACGCCCAAAATCTTGTAAAAGCCTTGTTATACGTGGCTTATAAATTTGTTATCTGAACATAGGTGTTAACAGACAAAAAAATAATAAGAAATAAATTTTTATATCTTGATTTTCCTAAGTCGCTTTATTGACAAGCGTTTTAGCGAAAGCCCCCACTAATCCCGATCGAAATCAGTCATTTCACCACAGTAAATTCACTTGATCAGTGTGCGATAAGTGCTAGGATACTGATCATTCAATCAACCCAAGATATTGTGTAAAAAACGCACGAACAACCTCCTAAAACACCATATCTTGTGGCTAGACTAACAAATCATAACAACAACGAATATGGATGCGCCTCATGAATCAACAGCTCTTCGTAACTAAACGTAGCGGCGAACGTGAACCCCTGAATCTGGACAAAATCCACCGCGTTATCAGTTGGGCTGCCGAAGGGCTCAATAACGTGTCAGTTTCACAAGTTGAAATCAAATCTCATATTCAGTTTTACGACGGCATTAAAACTGAAGACATTCATGAAACCATTATCAAGGCAGCTGCCGATTTGATTTCTGAAGAAGCGCCTGATTACCAATATTTGGCGGCTCGCCTCGCAATATTCCATTTGCGTAAATTAGCCTATGGCAAATTTGAGCCACCGCATTTGTATGACCAAGTTACAAAAATGGTTGCTGGCGGTCGCTATGACAAGCATTTGCTGGATGACTACAGCAAAGAAGAATTCGAACAGATGAATGATTTCATCGACCATGCCCGCGACTTAAATTTCTCTTACGCCGCAGTAAAGCAGCTTGAGGGCAAGTATTTGGTGCAAAACCGTGTCAGCGGCGAAATCTACGAGAGCGCTCAGTTCTTGTATTTGTTGGTTGCTGCTTGCTTGTTTGCAAACTACCCGAAAGAAACGCGTCTGAGCTACGTAAAACGTTTTTATGACGCAACATCGTTGTTCAAAATTTCGTTGCCAACGCCCATCATGTCTGGCGTACGCACACCAACGCGTCAATTCAGTTCGTGCGTATTGATTGAAGCTGGCGACAGCCTCGATTCAATTAACGCAACGGCTAGCGCTATCGTGAAATACGTGTCACAACGCGCCGGTATTGGTATCAATGCAGGTCGCATCCGCGCACTGGGTAGCCCTATTCGCAGCGGCGAAGCCTTCCATACAGGCTGTATCCCATTTTATAAATACTTCCAAACAGCCGTTAAAAGCTGCTCGCAAGGTGGTGTTCGTGGCGGCGCAGCCACCCTGTTCTACCCACTTTGGCATCTTGAAGTTGAAAGCCTGTTAGTACTGAAAAACAACCGCGGTGTTGAAGAGAACCGCGTGCGTCACTTGGATTACGGTGTGCAATTTAACCGGGTTATGTACCAGCGCTTAATCAAAGACGATTACATCACACTGTTTAGCCCGTCTGACGTGCCTGGTCTGTACGATGCATTCTTCGCCGATCAAGACGAGTTTGAACGCTTATACAAACAGTACGAAGCAGACGAGTCGATTCGTAAGAAGCGTATTAAAGCGATTGAATTATTTAGCTTATTTATGCAAGAACGCGCCAGTACCGGCCGTATTTATTTGCAAAACGTAGACCATTGCAACACCCATAGCCCGTTTGATCCGAAAGTGGCGCCGATTCGCCAGAGCAACTTATGTCTGGAAATCGCCCTGCCAACCAAGCCGTTGGCGCACGTGAACGATGAAGAAGGTGAAATTGCCCTTTGCACGCTGTCCGCCTTTAATCTGGGCGCGATCAAATCACTGGATGACTTAGAAGAGATGGCTGAATTAGCCGTGCGCGCGCTCGACAGCCTACTCGACTACCAAGAATATCCAGTGCCGGCAGCGCGTAATGCCACCATGGGGCGTCGTACCTTAGGTATCGGTGTTATTAACTACGCATACTACCTCGCGAAGCACGGTGTACGTTACTCAGACGGTTCGGCCAACGCACTCACGCATCGTACATTTGAAGCCATTCAGTTCTACCTTATGAAGGCTTCTATGAATTTAGCGAAAGAGCTTGGCGCGTGCCCTAAATTTAACGAAACCACGTATTCGAAAGGCATTATGCCTACCGATACCTATAAAAAAGATCTCGACGCGGTTTGCAGCGAAGCGTTGCATTTAGATTGGGATGGCTTGCGTGCTGGCATTAAAAAATACGGCATGCGTAATTCAACGTTGTCAGCATTGATGCCGTCAGAAACCTCATCACAAATCTCGAATGCAACCAACGGCATTGAACCGCCGCGCGGACACATCAGTATTAAAGCATCGAAAGATGGCATCACCAAGCAAGTGGTGCCGGAATACGAAACACTTAAAGACGCTTACGAATTGCTGTGGCAAATTCCGAGCAATAAAGGGTACATCGAGCTTGTCGGTATTATGCAAAAATTCGTCGACCAGACGATTTCGGCAAATACCAACTACGACCCAAGCAAATTTGAGGGTGGCAAGGTTCCTATGCGCCAGTTGCTGCAGGATTTGTTGTATGCGTACAAACTGGGTGTGAAAACCTTGTATTACCACAATACCCGAGACGGCGCTTCTGACAATCAAGTTGATTTGCGTGACAAAGTAGATGCCAAAACGCGCGAACAAGAGAATCAACAAGCAACCGTGGCAATAATAGAAGAAGACGATGATTGCGCCGGCGGAGCCTGCAAAATTTAACGTTCGAGAAGAACAGTAAAAGGTGCGCTAAACTATGAGTTATTCGACGTTTAATAAAAATCAAATTAACCCGCTATTGGAGCCGATGTTTTTTGGTAATTCGGTGAACGTAGCGCGTTATGACCAACAAAAGCACAGCATTTTTGAAAAGCTTATCGAAAAGCAAATCAGTTTCTTTTGGCGTCCTGAAGAAATTGATGTTAGTCGTGATCGCGTTGACTTCAATGCGCTAACTGAAAGTGAAAAGCATATTTTCATTTCAAACTTAAAATACCAAACGTTGCTTGATTCTGTGCAAGGTCGTAGCCCTAATATCGCGCTGCTGCCGATTGTTTCCATACCAGAACTCGAAACATGGGTAGAAACCTGGTCGTTCTTTGAAACCATTCATTCACGTTCATACACGCACATATTGCGTAACCTGTTTACTGACCCAAGTGAAGTATTTGAAGACATCGTCATCAACGAAGAAATTCAAAAACGCGCCAACGACATTTCTCAGTACTACGATGACCTGATCTTCTATACGCAAATGTGGCAAACGCATGGCGAAGGTCAATGGGAAGTAGACGGCGAAGTACATAATGTCACGATTCGCGAACTCAAGAAGAAGTTGTTCTTGTGCATTAACTCAGTGAATGCATTAGAAGCGGTACGCTTTTATGTCAGCTTTGCCTGTACCTTTGCTTTTGCAGAACGCGATTTGATGGAAGGTAACTCAAAAATCATTCGCCTTATTGCCCGCGATGAAAACCTCCACTTGGTTTCCACTCAGCAAATTATAAACTTATGGCAGTACGGTAAAGACGACCCTGAAATGAAAGAGATATCTGAAGAGCTACGCGAAGAAGCCCTACAGATTTTCATGAAAGCTGTCGAACAAGAAAAGCAATGGGCGCATTATTTATTCCGTAATGGCTCAATGATTGGTTTGAATGAAGAAATGTTATGCCAATACGTTGAATACATTGCCAACATGCGCATGGAGGCCATTGGTTTCGATGCGCCATTCAAGCAACGCAGCAACCCGCTGCCTTGGATGAACAAGTATTTGGTATCAGACAACGTGCAAGTTGCGCCACAAGAGTCTGAAATCACTTCATATTTAGTGGGCCAAATTGACAGTGAAGTCAGTGCTGCAGACTTGGGAGACTTCGAACTCTAATCGTCCTATGAGCCAGCTCTATAAGGTTAAAGTCAACGGTCAGCATGAGCTGACCGTTGACGCTTCAAAAGGTACGACCCTGCTCGAAGCTATGGAACAAGCTGGGTTAGACCCCCACTATCATTGCCGCAATGGTTTTTGTGGTGCCTGCCGCGTGCAGCTTGTCTCCGGCGATGTGAATTACGTCAACGACCCACTCGCTTTTATCCGTCCGGGCGACTGTTTAGCATGTTGTTGCGTACCTGCCACCGATATTGAAATCAATCAATAGCCAACTATCGAACTTTTCGATAGCCCAAATCAACTAAAGTCATTGGAATCAGACCCTAATTTGTAGGACAATCAGCAGCAATTATTGCTTTCGAAATGAGGAGTAGCGAATGTTTACTGTAATCTTTGGCCGTCCAGGCTGTCCGTTTTGCGTACGCGCAAAGCAAATCGCTGAAAAGCTGGAAGAAAATCGTGATGATTTCGAGTTTAATTACATCGATATGCAGGCCGAAGGAATCAGCAAAGCCGACTTAGAGAAAACGGTTGGTAAACCAGTACTCACCGTGCCACAAATCTTTGTCGATGAAAAACACATTGGTGGCTGTGATGAATTTGAGGTTTATGCCCGCGAGCATTTAGGTTTGTACGCTCGTTAAAGCCTGACGCACCCGTTTTTCTGAGACAGGGAAACGGGTGCCTAAAGTCTGCGCGAAAAAGCTCACTCGCAGCTCTTCTATCATCCAACGAATATCTCGTACACCTTCCGGTAACTTCTGACCTTTTGGAAATTTACTCAGCAATGCCTGATAATCTTGCTGTAAATCCGTAATGGTTATGGTGTGCAACCTATCTTTATTTGGGTCAACCGGTAACTTCTCTAAGCGCCGTTCAATGGCCTTTAAGTAGCGCGGAATATCCGCCAGTCGCTCTACCCCAACATCACTAACAAAACCTTTATAAACAAGGTGATCAAGCTGATCTTTAATGTCACCGTGGGCTTGAATTTGGTCCAGACTCACTTTGCCCTTTAAACGCTTACGAATCGCCTGACTTTGCATCAAGCACGGCTCAACGGCCTGCGCAATCGCGCTCACGCGTTCATTTAGCTCTGCCCTGGCCACCTCATATAATACTTTAAACGCATCGGCATCTCTTGCCGGGTGGGCATCAATCATTGCGTCCAGCGCAGCGACAATACAGTCCTGAATCAAATCATCCACTTTACCCCAAGGGTTGTAGTACATCGCCAACTTGGCCTTATTTGACAACGATTGTTGCAAATAGCGTACCGGGGAAGGCAATTGAGCCAGTAGCAGTTGACGCAGGCCTTGCTTGTGCGCTTGCTCAGCCTGCGCGAGCGTGTCAAACAACTCCTGACGCACGCCGTCACCATCAGGAACCAGTGCAGGGTAAGCCTTAATCGCATAGCCTCGCTGTTGTTGCTCCAGCGTTTCTGGCAACGCGCCGAACACCCATTCAGTGGCGGCACGCGGTTGATTTTCCTGTGGCTGCGCAACGGCTTGCTTTAATGCGTCTTTCACCTGCCCCTGCATGTTCTGCTGTAACTGAACGAGATCTCGGCTCTGCCGTAACGTGTTACCTTGTTCATCAACCACCGCAAAGTTCATCTTCAAATGACGCGGTATCTGCGCGGCATCCCATGCGTCAGCCGGTATCGTCACGCCAGTCATGCGCCGCAATTTAGCCGCTAGTGCATCCACGAGCGTATGCGTTGCGATAAGCTCAGCGCTGCAATCGGCAATAAAAGCTTGCGCATAATTTGGTGCTGGCACAAAGTTGCGTCGCAATACTTTTGGCAGCGACTTTATCCAGGCGACTACAAGATCGGTACGTAATGCTGGAATAAGCCAGTCAAAACCCTCGGGCTTCACTTGATTCAGCAGCGCCACTGGCACTTCAACCGTCACCCCATCGTCCTCGGCGTTGGGGTCAAACACATAACGTACATGCAGCTTTAAGTTACCCTGTTGCCATGTATCCGGATAATCCTGCGACGTTACGTGGCTTGCCTCTTGTGCCATCAAGTCGTCACGCTCAAACTGCAGCAACTTCGGTTGCTGTTTCACAGCCGTATGCCACCAACCCGCCAGCAGTTGTTCATTATAAATGCCCGCTGGAATATCCTGATCATAGGCTGTAAATAGCGCTTCATCGTCTATCAAAATATCTCGTCTACGTGACTTCTCTTCAAGTTCACGCACTTGCGAAATTAACGCTAAGTTATGTGCAACAAACGGCAATGGACGCTTCAACTGACCTTGAACCAGCCCTTCACGGATAAAAATCTCGCGAGCAGCAACGGCGTCTATCGGCCCGAACTGCACCTTGCGACGTGGCACAATGATTAAACCAAACAAAGTCACCTGTTCATCGGCAACTACCGAGCCCTGCTTCTTGGAAAAATGCGGTTCAAAATAGTTACGCTTTACCAAATGCTCAGCAGCCGGTTCAATCCATTCGGGCTCAATGCGCGCATTCATCCGCGCAAATAGACGGGAAGTTTCAACTAACTCAGCGGTCATGACCCATTTAGGTGCCTTTTTGAATAACCCAGAGCCCGGGAAAATATAGAATTTACGATTACGCGCGCCGAGGTATTCATGCCCCTCTTGCTTCTGCCCTAATTGCGACAGCATACCGGTTAACAAAGCACGATGAATTGCTTCATAGCTAGCCGGTTCTTGATTGATACGAAACCCTAATCCACGTACAGTTTGCCGCACCTGGGTATAGACATCCTGCCATTCACGCACGCGCAGTACATGCAGAAACTCTTGCTTCATGCGCTTTCTGAATTGCGTTTTAGATAATTCATGTTGCAGTTCTGATAAATACTGCCAGAGCTTCAAGAAGCCCATAAAGTCAGAGTCTTTATCGTGAAACCGCTGGTGGAACTCATCCGCCTTCTGCGCTCCCTGTTGTGGGCGCTCGCGCGGATCTTGAATGCTCAACGCAGAAACCATCACCATTACTTCTTGCATGCAACCGAAGTCATTCGCCGCAAGCACCATACGCGCCAAACGCGGATCCAATGGTAATTGCGCCAGTTGCCGCCCAACAGCCGTTAAGCGTGGTCCTTGGTAACCGCGCTTATTCTTCTTCGGGCGCGCAGTTGAAGCTAAGGCATGCAACTCTTGTAAGAGGTTTAAGCCGTCATTGATATACCGTTCATCTGGGCGCTCAATAAACGGAAATTTCCGAATATCGCCCAACTTGGCTGACGTCATTTGCAAAATAACAGCCGCTAGATTGGTTCTCAGAATTTCAGGATCGGTATAAGCCGGGCGGGCCAACAGATCTTCTTCGCTGTATAGGCGAATACATACGCCAGGTGCCACCCGGCCACAACGGCCCGCGCGCTGATTTGCACTCGCTTGTGAAATTTTCTCTATGGGGAGTCGTTGTACTTTGGTTCGGTAACTGTAACGGCTTATCCTTGCGGTACCCGGATCAATCACGTAGCGAATTCCCGGCACCGTCAACGAGGTTTCGGCAACGTTGGTTGCAATCACAACCCGTCGACCGCTATGCGATTGAAAGATTCTATTTTGCTCAGCTGCAGATAACCGCGCGAACAATGGCAATATCTCGGTATTCGCCAGTTTCAACTCGCCAATCGCTTCAGCAAAATCACGAATTTCGCGCTCGCCACTGGCAAATAGCAATACGTCCCCTGCGGCTTCGCGCTGCAGTTCTAATAGCGCATCACACACGCCCTGCACCACATCAGCGTCATCATCACTTGTGTCAGCGTCTTGCAGCGGCCGATAGCGCACTTCTACCGGATAGGTGCGCCCACTGACTGTAATAATTGGTGCTTGATTAAAATGTTTGGAAAATCGCTCTGTTTCTATCGTGGCTGACGTAACAATCAGTTTTAATTCAGGGCGTTTGGGTAAAATGGTGGCTAATACACCAAGCAGAAAATCAATGTTCAAACTGCGTTCGTGCGCTTCATCAATAATGATTGCATCGTACTTAGACAGCAGGCGATCATTTTGCAGCTCGGCCAACAACATACCGTCAGTAACGAGTTTTATACGTGTGCCTGGTGCCGTTTGGTCATGAAAACGGACCTTATAACCCACCACCGCACCAAGCTCAGTCTCGAGTTCTTGCGCAATACGTGCCGCTACGCTTCGAGCCGCTAGCCGCCGTGGCTGCGTGTGACCAATCATGCGCCCTTCATCGGCGTTACCATAGCCCAATTCAAGCAGCATTTTCGGTAACTGAGTGGTTTTCCCTGAACCTGTTTCACCCGCGATAATCACCACTTGATGTTTCTCAATGGCGGCTTGAATCGTTTGTTTTTCTTGTACAACGGGTAAGTCAGCTGGAAATTGAATGGCGCGCACGTCTGTCCTAAATCATTAAAAAGGCTGACGCTAGTTTACCAGCGTCAGCCTTTAATGTTAACGATGCGTGTAGCCATCACGTAAATGAAGGTCTATTGCACGCAATATATCCGTGCGGGTTATCACCCCAACCAACTGCCTGTCGGTGTTGATTACCGGATACATCTTCGGTTTGTTGGCTGTCATTTGCTGCGCCAAATCGGTTACCGACGTGTTTGCATCCACGGTCACAACTTCGCCTTGATACATGCAATCACTAACCGTAGCGCTTTGCTCATTGTGGTAGGTGTCACGCAGCATCGCGGCTAAACAGTCTTGCTCGGACAAAAAGCCCACCAGTTTGTTCTGTTTATCAACTACCGGGCCGCCACGCTGACTGCTTTGCAACAATATCGACACCGCAGCCTCAATTGACATGTCAGGCGCAAAACGAACCGGATGCCGATTCATATAGTCCACAACTTTTAATGAATGCATGGTATACCTCTCACTATTTACCAACCATGCATTCAGTATAGTCAATCGTTGTAGATGGCAACCTCAACCGGTTGATTTGCAACGCGCTTAGCACGGTACATACCTTCCGTATTAAACGGCATATGCACATTACCGTCTTTATCGACAATAATAACGCCCCCAGTGCCACCTGCTGGCAACAACACATCATGAATTACCGTATCGCCGGCAGTCACCACATCGAGTTGCTGGTATTTCATTCGCGAACAAATATCTGCGGCAACTTGATAGCGAATAAAATATTCACCATGCCCGGTTGCAGAAACCGCGCAACTGGTATTGTCGGCCCATGTACCCGCACCAATAATGGGTGAATCACCAACACGACCATAGCGCTTACCGGTCATGCCGCCAGTTGAGGTCGCGGCGGCCAAGTTGCCATGTTTATCCAGCGCAACAGCACCAACGGTGCCGTATTTAAAGTTATCATCCATAGTCGCCCAAGCTTGTTTGTCTTGGGGATTGCCAACTTGTTTCTTCATGCGTTGCAACGACTCATAACGCCATTCGGTATTGAAGTAGCTGTTGTCAACGAGCTCTAAGCCCTGCTCTTGCGCAAAGGTTTCAGCGCCTTCGCCGCTGAGCATAACGTGTACCGACTCTTCCATTATTTTACGCGCCAAAGCAATAGGGCTTTTCACGGTTTTCACACTGGCTACAGCCCCAGCTTCGCGAGTGGCGCCATTCATGATTGAAGCATCTAACTCATGAATCCCATCCCAATTGTATACAGCACCGCGACCCGAGTTAAAAAGTGGCGAGTCTTCCATGATTTGTACAGCAGCCACCACTGCATCCATACTGGTGCCGCCATTGGCAAGAACCGCGTGCCCAGCGTTAATGGCTTCGGTGAGCTTTGCCGTATAGGCGCGCTCACGCTCAGGCGTCATACTCTCACGCGTGATGGTTCCCGCACCACCGTGAATAGCAATTGAAAACTTAGCATTATCATCAGCGTTTTGAGCGAGTGCATTTGGTGCAAGCAAAGCCGCACCAGATACCAACACCGCAGATACGAACAGCGAGCGTGCAGCTGTAGGGAGTTTCAGTTGTTTCATAGTTGCCTCAACGTTTAAAAACTATAGCCTTCAACTCTAACTTGCTGCTGCCACCTGAGCAAGAGACACCGACCCCGAAATAGCGGCCATTTAACGCGGGTTGCTGGTTCACATACCACCTTGTGGAATCGAATAGGTGTCTGAGCGCGTTGTTAATCTTTGTCATTAAAAGGTGCATAAGGTAGTCTTATTGATATTCGTAAATGCTGCAAAGTAACAGGAAAACGATGACTCAGCCGACCTTCTATTGGCACGATTATGAAACTTGGGGTGCGAATCCACAAACCGACCGGCCAGCACAATTTGCGGGTTTGCGAACCACTGTAGATTTCGAACCCGTTGGCCGCCCCCTAACCATTTATTGTCAACCAACCCCTGACTTTTTGCCGCACCCTCAGGCCGTTTTAATTACAGGTATAACGCCCCAACATGCGTTGGCTCAAGGCATGTGCGAATCAGCTTTTGCTGAAAAAATTGCTGCGCAAATGAGCGAACCCAACACCACCATTATCGGCTACAACAATATCGCCTTTGATGATGAGGTTACGCGCAACTTATTTTACCGAAACTTCATTGATCCCTATGCGCATACTTGGCAGGACAATAATTCGCGGTGGGACTTAATTGATCTGATGCGTGCGTGTTATGCACTGCGCCCTGAAGGTATCGAATGGCCGTACCATGATGATGGCCGTGTAAGCATGAAGCTTGAAGATCTTACCCGTGCCAATAACATTGAACATGGCCAGGCTCATGACGCAATGGCTGATGTGCATGCCACCATCGCCATTGCCAAAAAGGTGAAAGCTGCTCAACCACGCTTGTTCGATTATGCCTATGGCTTGCGCCGCAAGCAGGCAGTAAAAGAACTCGTGCAGCTGACAACTTTTACTCCGTTGGCACATATCAGCGGCTTTTATGGCGCAAATAATGGCTATTTAAGCGTCATAATGCCGCTGGCGTTCCATCCAGAGCAACCGAATACGGTTATCTATTGGGATTTGCGCTGCAATCCAGACAACATCGCAACACTGTCCGAGAGCGAACTGGTTGAGCGTCGATTTAGCCGCCGAGCCGACCTTTTTGA
>NZ_JBLWWR010000001.1:0-84593 GCF_048267825.1 Pseudidiomarina sp. | reverse complement strand
AGATATAGAACACTTCGGCGGCGGCAGTTTTGCGTTAAACAAATGCCCTTTTGTCGCCCCGCTGAAAGTGATCGATGAGCATGCTCAAGCGCGCTGGAATATTAATTTTGAAGTGATTGAACAGCATCGGCAACAGCTTCTCGCCAATCCAGAATTGCGTGAGCGCTTAATTGCCGCAACCATTCACAGTCGGGAATTTGAGCCGACCAATGACCCCGATCTTATGCTATATAGCGGGGACTTTTTTAGTGATCAAGATCGTTCGAACATGGCCATAATTCGTGCTACCGAACCGAATCAACTGGCCGGCCTAGAGCTTAATTTTGTCGATAAACGTTTACCTGAAATGCTGTTCCGTTTTCGCGCGCGTAATTACCCAGCAACGCTTACTGACAGTGAGCTGCAGCGCTGGCGTACGTTCTGCCAGAATAGACTGATGGAGCCGCCAGGCCGCGCATTAAACGCTGAACAATTTATGCACATACTTGAACAACTGTCACAACAACATGCAAATTCCAGCAAGAATATGCGGTTATTGCAGGACTTGTACCGTTACGTACAAAGTTTGTAGTTTATAACAGAACACCAAAGGGATACGCCCATGAGCCCATCGTCACTGCATTTTGATTACATTGTTGTTGGCGGCGGTACCGCCGGGTGTGTGTTAGCAAATCGACTCACTGAAAACGGGCGCTTTAAAGTGGCGCTATTTGAGGCCGGTGGCGACGGTAAATCGTCTTTTAGCGACATGCCCGGTGGCGTCATTCGATTTATGCATAGTCGCGCGTTTAATTGGCTCTATCGCAGTCAGGACACCCCACCATTACGCAACGGTAAAGGCCTTTATACACCGCGCGGCAAAGGGCTTGGCGGCAGCAGTATGATTAACGCCATGATTTATACGCGCGGAGTGCCCAGCGACTACGAGCACTGGGCAGCAAATAGTTCATCAGACTGGGGTTGGGCGAATGTACTGCAGCGCTTTCGTAAGCTGGAATGCAATCAGCGGGGTGCCAACGCTTTTCATGGCGATAAAGGCCCTCTGCATGTCAGCGATGTGCCAACCTATTTCACCGCCGCCAAAAAGTTTATTGAAGCCGGTGTGGCAGCGGGTATTCCACATAACCCTGACTTCAATGGGGCCACACTGTATGGTGTGGGCGCGTTTCAGTTCACGATATACAACAATGCCCGCTGGAGTGCGCGCAAAGCATTTCTTGATCCAGCACGCGCGCGCCCAAATTTAACGGTGTTTACCAATAGCCTGGTTGAACGCATCACCTTTGAAGGCAACACAGCAACCGGCATCCAGTTTCGCCAAAACGGCAAGGCATACGTGGCGCGAGCGGAACGTGAAGTAATTATTAGTGGCGGCGCAATCAACTCACCGCAACTGTTGATGCTGTCGGGTATCGGCCCTGCCGAGCATTTGCAACAGCATAATATTCAAGTGATAGCGAACAGCCCTGACGTTGGCAAGAACCTGCAAGATCATGTTGATGTGATGGTGCATTATCGCAATCAGCGCAAAGACGGCATTAGCCTAACCCCACTTGGACTGCTCAAAATGGCTGCAGCCTGGTGGCAGTATCGCACCAAGCGTACCGGCCCGCTTGCGGTTTCGCCCGCTGAAGTGGGTGGGTTTCTAAAAAGCAGCCCCGAGCTGGCAGATCCAGATCTACAGCTGCATTTTGTTTCCACGCGGTTTAATGACAGCGGTTGGGACTTGCGCCCAGCTTTTCGTCACGGTTTTGCCTGTCACGTATGTGTATTAAGGCCAAAGGCCCGAGGCGAGTTACTATTAGCCAGCGACAATCCCGCTGAACCGCCGATTTTTCGTTATAACTTTTTAAATAATGAACAGGACCGTGCAGCCCTGCTTTCAGGTGTTCATCAAGTTAGAAAAATAATGCAGCAAGCGCCACTTAAACAGCACAATGGCGGCGAAGTATGGCCAGGCCCCACGCACTCCGACAAAGCGCTTTTGGAGCGAATTGAAAGCAATATTGGTTTGATTTATCACCCCACCAGCACGTGCCGTATGGGTAATGACGCGCACGCTGTGGTTGATGCCAAGCTTCGCGTCAATGGGGTCAGTAGTTTGCGCGTTATCGATGCGTCAATCATGCCGACGGTTTTGAGTGGAAATACGAACGCCCCCACCATGGTAATTGCCGATATTGGCGCCGACTATATTCTAGCCGACGCCGACATATCGAACTAAAAGTACTTAGTGGATAGGCTTACCGAAGCGCGCGAAGAAGCGCGCCAAGGCTGGAATGAGAATCAACGCACCCAGCATGTTCCATAAGAACATGAAGGTAAGCAGAATGCCCATATCCGCTTGGAATTTAATCGGTGAGAAAATCCAAGTTGCAACACCAATCGCTAACGTTAAGCCCGTGAAACCAACCGCTTTACCGGTGCTATCAAGCGCATACTTGTAGCTGTCATTCAAATGCATGCCCTGCGCCAAGCCCTCACGAATTTTGGTGTAAATATAGATACCATAGTCGACACCAATCCCCACACCAAGCGCAATAACAGGCAACGTCGCTACTTTCACACCAATACCGAGCACTGCCATTAGGCCTTGGCTCATTATGGTGGTTAGCATTAACGGTAAAATAATGCAGGTTACGGTGCGAATGCTGCGGAAGGTAATCAAGCACAACACAATAACCACGCCATATACCCACAACAGCATTTTGGTTTGAGCGGCTTCAATCACCGAGTTTGTGGCCGCTTCAATACCTGAGTTACCCGCTGCCATCAACAGCTCTAAACCTTCTTGCTGATATTGCTGATTAAAGGCATTGACCGATGCAACCACTGTTTGCAGCGTTTCTGCTTTATGGTCATTCAAGTAAATGATAATCGGCACCATAGAACAGTCGGGATTAATTAATCCTGGCGGCGTGCGCCCTGTGTTGGCGTTCAGCACATACTGGTTACGATTAAGGCTAAACCATTTAAGGTTACCCTCATTCAAACCAAACGAGCCCATTTTAGCCACGTAAACCACTGATTTTACGTCTTGCACACCCGGTGTGTTTTCCATGTGCCAGGTAAAACGGTCCATAACTTCAAGGTTGTCGTACGCAATGCATTGGCTCGGCGCCGTTTCAGCCATCACCACAAAAATGTCGGTACTGGAGCTGTAGTTATCAACAATAAACTTATTATCCAGATTATAACGGCTATCTGGGCGCAACTCCGGTGCCCCGGCGTCTAAATCACCAATTTTTAATTGCTGGCTATACACAAGCCCCCAGGTAACCCCAACCAATGCCAATATAAGCGCACTGTACGCCCATTTAGGCTGCGAAAAGCGGCTGAAGGTGGTTAGCACAGGATGATTTTGTTCGCGTGCTTTACGGGTGTATTCCGTTCCTTTTGGCGAAATGCCAACATACGACATGATAATGGGCAGCAAACCTAAGTTGGTCAGCACCACCACCGCAACACCAATACTCGCCGCAATTGCGAGCTCTTGTATCACCTCAATATCAATAACCATCAAGGTGGTGAAACCAATGGCATCAGAGATTAAGGCCGTTAAACCCGCAATATATAGCGAACGGAAAGCCAACCGAGTGGCTGCAAATTTGTCATGACCATCAACACGGTTGTTACTGATCGCATTGATGATCTGTACCCCGTGACTAACCCCAATAGCGAACACTAAGAATGGCACCAGCATTGAGTACGGATTAATACCCGAGCCAATCAGCTTAATAATTCCTAACTGCCATACCACAGCGATGATTGAACACGACAACACCGCAAACGCACTGCGCCAGCAGCGGCTGTACCAATAAAGCATCAGTAAGGTAATAACTATCGCGATAAAGAAGAACAAGCCAACTTGATACGCACCTTCAATTAAATCACCAATAACTTTGGCAAAACCGGTGATATGAATTTTAACGTTTTCAGTTTGGTATTTATCCCGAATGTTCTCTTCTAACTTTTGCGAAAACTCCTGATAATTTAGTGCTTCGCCTGTATCTGGATTAATTTCATTCAGCGGTACGAAAATTAGCGCTGACTTAAAGTTGTTGGCGACTAAATTCCCCACTTCACCTGAGCGCAGCACGTTGGTGCGCAGCTTATCCAGTGACTCTTCTGAGGCATCCCAGTTGTCTGGAATAACAGGCCCGCCCACGAAACCCTCTTCGGTTACTTCACTCCAGCGGACATTGGGCGTCCATACACTTTTTAGCCCACTGCGGTTAACACCTGGAATAAAAAACACTTCATCCGTAATTTCTTGCAGTGTTTTTTGGAATTCAGCGGTAAATATATCACCTTCAGTGGTTTCAACTGCAATTCGAACCACGTTGCCTAAGCTGGCCAGGTCTTCCTGATGGGTAAAATAATTCTGAATAAATTCATGCTGGGTTGGAATCATTTTGGTAAAGCTCGCCTCTGGGCGAACCATACTTGCATGCCAAGCTAAAAACGCGGTTGCAACAGCAAATATCACAAACCACAACGGGCGGAAGTTGAAGAGCGCGCGCTCTAACCATACGCTTTTAGTTTCAATAGACTGTTCAGACATCGGCTATTGTTCCTTTGTTATTGTAGTTTGTTGAATTGAGCTAAATTGCGGAATTTCTATCACACCACGCTGCCCCACTACCGTCAAACTGCCATCTTTATTGGTGATCAGGTCCGTTAGTGCAGCACCAGACGCGTGTGTCATATTTTCGATATCACCTTGCTGGTTTACCCAGCCAATCACACCGGCGTTACCAACTAAATAAACGCCGCCAGTCGCAGCATCAACAACGGCATTAATATTCACAGTGTCTTCGAGTTTGATCTGACTGAAGCTTTCACCGTGGTCAGTGCTCATGAAAATATTACCGCGTAAACCTACAATCCAAAGGTTGCCTTGCGCATCCACATGAAGCCCAAAGAACGACCCGTAATACGGCGAATCCAAAGTCTCCCACGTGGTACCTTGGTCGGCGCTACGAAATACCTGACCGCTTTCGCCAGCTAAATACACATAATCATTATCCGCAGCCAGGGCATTAAAATGAAAGCCATCTGGGTTCTCAACGTAATTATCCAGAATGTGCCAGCTGGCACCACCGTCCGTTGAACGAATTAGCGAGCCATAGGCGCCTACTGCTAAAATCACTTGCGAAGATAATGCACGCACATCTAAGAATGGTTTGGTCGGGCCATCTTCTTCGGCAAGTAATGCCATTTCGAGCGCAAACGTAGCATTATCCAAAGCAACGTATAATTCTTCTTCCGCGTCAGCATCAGAACCATCAAGCTCATCTTGCTGTGCAGTTAGTTCTGCCACCAAGTTTTCGAAATGCGTTTTTTGTAATTGAATGTACTCAAAGCCATCAAGTTGCCGCTGCCAGGTTTTGCCGCCATCGGTAGTGGCCGCAATCACACCATGGTGGCCCACGGCCCAACCTTGATTTGCGTCAGCGAAATCGACTGAGGTGAACAGTACACTGGTAGGAACTTCGGCTTGTTGCCAAGGTTGGTCATTGCTATCGCGGTAAATAATTACGCCATAATCGCCAACTGCGATGGTTCTATCGCCAGCGTAGGTAATTTCGGTAAGCACTGTCTTAGGCGCTTTGGTGGCCTGCATTGCTGGTGCATAAATGACTTCATAGTCAGTGACAGTATCGGCTTGTGCGGCCGGCAATAATGCATGCATTGCCGCCCCAACAAATGCCCCAGCATACGCTGTAGCTTTTATCATGGAACCCTCTTGATAATTCTGAGTCTTATAATTGTTTGGTAAATAGTTGCAAATTTCCAATTCGCGATACATGCTATGGAAAAATAACTAGAGGTCAAACCAGCTGCTACCTTACAACGAACCTCGTTCTAACGCTAGTATCAGTTGGGCATTTAAATTTGTTAAGATTTGATGTAGCTTTATTGCGTATAAAGAATGCGTATCTAGAACAACAAGGAAAAGCACAATGAATAAAATGATGCTGAAAGCCGGTATTTTCGCGCTATCTGTGGTGTCAGTGAGTGTCATGGCTAAAGTTAGCCCTGAAGAAGCTGCCCGCCTCGGTAATGACTTGACTCCGGTCGGTGCAGTAAAAGCAGCTAACCAAGACGGTAGTATTCCAGCTTGGGACGGCGGCTATAGCTTGCAAGCAGACGGCGAAGCGCCAGAGCGCCTTGCCGACCCGTTTGCTGACGAACAACCGCTTTACACGATTACTGCGGAAAACGTCTCACAATATCAAGATCTGCTTTCAGCAGGTCAGATGGCCATGTTTGAAAAGTACCCTGAGTACAAAATGCATGTCTATCCAACCCACCGCACAGCGGCTTATCCACAAGAAGTTTATGATGTGATTGCGAAAAACGCAGTTAACGCTGAACTGGTTGCTGGCGGTAATGGTTTATCAAATTTTGATAAGCACATTCCATTCCCTGTGCCAAAAAATGGTTTAGAAGTTATTTGGAACCACGTTACCCGTTATCGTGGTGGCGCAGTGCAACGTTTGGTTAACCAATTCCCAGTGCTTGAAAACGGCGATTTCGTTCCGGTACTTCTGCGCGAGTCATTGGTATTCCCTGAATACCTGAAAACTGGTCGCGAAGCAGCTGACGACAACGTATTGTTTTACTTCTTACAAGAAGTACTGGCACCGTCGCGTTTAACCGGTACCGTACTGTTGGTTCATGAAACAATCGACCAAGTAAAAGAATCACGTCGCGCTTGGCTGTACAACGCAGGTCAACGTCGTGTTCGTAAAGCACCATCAGTAGCGTATGACGGCCCGGGTACAGCTTCAGATGGGTTACGTACCTCTGACGGCCTTGACATGTTTAACGGCGCCCCAGATAAATACAACTGGGAACTGGTTGGTAAAAAAGAAATGCTGATTCCATACAACAACTACAAGTTGATGGATACCGACTTAAGCTATGACGATATCATTGGCCCGGGTCACATGAACCAAGACTACGTGCGTTATGAGAAGCACCGCGTTTGGGAAGTGAAAGGCACCTTGAAAGATGGTGAGCGTCATATCTATGCAACGCGCCACATGTTCATTGACGAAGACACCTGGACAGCATCGGTGATTGACCATTACGACGGTCGCGGTGAGTTATGGCGTGTAGCTGAAGCTTACAACACTCAGTTCTACTATAACGATACCCCGTGGATGGCTGCTGAAGCATTGTATGACCTGAACTCTGGTCGTTACATTCTGCTTGGTCTGGCGAACGAAGAAAGTGAATACATGAACTTCGATATCGAGCCAGAGCGTGGCGACTTCTCTACCGGCGCACTTCGCCGTATGGGTATTCGCTAAGCGTTAATGAAAACCGAATACATAAAAAAAAACCCAGCTTCGGCTGGGTTTTTCTTTTCTAACGCGCAAAAATTACTTACGTTCTAAACGTGCCAGCAAACTGGATGTGTCCCAGCGCGAACCACCCATTTTCTGCACCTCGGCATAAAACTGATCCACGAGTGCCGTCATTGGCATACTTAACCCCTGGCGTTCCGCTTCGCTCAAAGCAATCTTCAAATCTTTACGCATCCAATCAACTGCAAAACCATGCTCATAGTGTTGCGCCCACATGGTGTTATAACGATTTTTCATTTGCCATGAGCCAGCCGCACCCTGACTGATTGCATTAATCAAGGTATCCGGGTCCAAGCCAACTTTACGTGCCAGTTGCAGCCCTTCCGACAAGCCTTGTACCACTCCGGCAATACAAATTTGATTGACCATTTTAGCCAACTGACCATGCCCTGCTGGACCCATATATTCACGGGTTTTGGCGTAGCATGCTAAGGCTTCATCGGCGCGCTCTAAGGCGTCACGATCACCGCCAATCATGGCAGTCAGCACGCCGTTTTCTGCACCCTGCTGGCCACCTGACACCGGCGCGTCAAGAAAACCTATGCCGCGTTCTTTGGCTGCTTCTGCAATTTCCTTTGCAAGCTCTGCCGATGCCGTGGTGTGGTCAACCAAAATGCTGCCGGCTTGCATTGTCGCCAAAACACCGTCATCGCCATAAACAACACTACGTACGTCGTCATCATTGCCAACGCATAACATAACAAGGGATGCGTCCTTGGCAGCTTGAGCTGGCGTAGCGGCAGACTCGCCAGCGAATTCACTGGCCCAGTTTTGGGCTTTGCTTTGGGTACGGTTATACACCGTGGTGGTAAAACCGCCGCGCTGCAAATGACCTGCCATGGGATAGCCCATAACGCCTAAACCAATGAATGCGCATGTCATACTCATGTTACTACTCCCAGTTCGTTCAAAACCTAATCACTAACAGTGCCCTGTTCTGCAGGCACCGTCACATAAATTGCCTCAGTAAGTAGCGAAACGCTTACTGGACCCTGAAAATGAATATCGCCGTCTAGCTCTACCGGATGCTCGCTGTCACCTATAGAAAACTGCTTGGCCGTACTAAATTCGAGTGCTGGTGTTTGCTCAACTTTGTTTTGCACAACCCGCAATAATGCTTTGAGTTGCTGCCAGCGCTGCATTTGGGGAATACCAATGCGGGCGAGTAAACCTATGCTTCGATTCGCATTGGGATGTATCGGTATGCCGCCACCAATATAACGCCCTAACGCCACGATTTGTCCGTCGTCCCAATGCTGCTCATGATGCACCCGCGTGCGGTGATTAAACGAACCGAATAAATAACGCACCAATGCAATTGAATAGCTCAAGCGCCCAGCGCTTTGCTTTAGCCATGCTGGCTGTAAATGCATTAAATCAACACTCAAGCCCGTGCCAACATGGTTTACAAAATAGCAGGTGTTGGCAACGCCTAAACACTCGATAGACGTTGTAATGGGCGTTCGCATTCGCCAGCGCCAGGTGCGTAACCCGTGGTCACGTGCAAAGTCATTCCCGGTACCAACGGGGATAACCGTTAATTTTACCGGTGTTTTAACCACCACGTTTGCGGCAATATTGACGCTGCCATCGCCCCCAATCACCACACATTCATTGGCCGATTTGCAGGCTTGCCGCAGCGATTCAAGATCATGATGACGACTTGCTGAACTAGGCAACACCACCACCGAATTTACATCGTCCTGGCTCAAAAAATAGGCTTCATAGCGCCGTGCAAATCGTCGCGCACGGTTACTTAGTGCATTAAAATAGATAACAATGCTATCAGGCATGCTTAATCTGCCAGTGCAGGTAGCGGCCAATATCAACAAATGGCGACTGCTGGTTATAACGCAGCTCCAGCGCTAATAACTCGTCAAAACGCTGCTGGTCTTCACGGTTACGTAAATAGTCGTGAAAACAGCGCACGCCAGTTTTTTGCGTGACTCGCAAACCAAGCTTTGCCAACCATTGCACCACGTCTGCTGGTGATAACGGTTGCTGCGGACTCATTCGAACCGTCTTTTTAACCTTTAAGTCGGCTTGCACGTAATCAAAATTACCGAAGATAATGTTGGCCAATATTTTGGCATCGCGATTGTAAAACATCAGCGACAACTGCCCTGCCGGGGCCATTAACTGCTTTAACGTAACCAGCGCCTGTTGAGGGTCAGCAAGCCATTCCAACACGGCGTGGCACAACACCACATCAAAACGTTGCTGTAGCAAGTCAGGCAATTGCTGCAAGGGCGCAACATGATACTGGTAATGCGCTGCGAGCCCCTCGCGTTCATGCAAAACTTTTGCTTCCGCCACAATTTCCGGAGAAATATCTGTATGGGTTACGTGACAGCCCGCGCGCGCAAACATCTGTGACAATTGCCCCATGCCTCCGCCCACATCCAGCACGCGCAAAGGTTTATGCTGAGCAGCGTCCAACCATGGCTGTAAATCGCGTTGCAAAACAGCCAAACGCAATTTGCCTTTGTTGGTTGCATAAATATTACGAGAAAACTTTCCAGTTATTCCCTCAAAGCTATGATCGCTCGACATGATGTATTAGGCCGGATTATCGATATCAATAAAATGATGCTGCAGATCAAACCGGTTCGCCAAATGCTCACCCAGGGCTTTTATGCCGTACCGTTCAGTAGCATGATGGCCGGCGGCAAAATACGCTACCCCTTGCTCCTGCGCGCTGTGTGTTGTTTGCTCTGAAATTTCACCGCTAATAAAAGCATCAAAACCAGCGGCTGCGGCTTGATCTATATAGCCCTGCCCGCCGCCTGTGCACCAAGCGACTTTTTGAATCGGTGTGTCACGATCAATGCGTACCGTCAGCGTGCGTTGTAAGCAACTTTCAAGATGTTCGCCCAGTTCACGTGAGCTCATTGGCGAGGCCAGCGTGCACCCCATCACAACGCCTTCCGGTTCAGCTGACAACAGTGCTTGCGGCTTTGGCCAACCAAACAGCTTCGCCAATTGCGCGTTGTTCCCCAATTCCGGGTGTACGTCTAACGGCAAGTGGTAGCCAAACAGATTGATGTCGGCTTTAAGCAAAGCTTGAATACGGCGTTTTTTCATACCGGTAATAACGGCAGGTTCGTTTTTCCAAAAATACCCATGGTGAACCAAAATCGCATCAGCTTTAAGCGCAATTGCTTGGTCAACCAAAGCCTGACTGGCTGTCACACCTGTCACAATGGTTTTGACCTGCTCGCGACCTTCAATTTGCAAACCATTCGGGCAAAAATCACGAATATGGTCTATTTGTAATAAATCACTGAGATAATGTTGTAGCTCTGAACGTTGCACAATGTCCTCGTTTCAGCCTATGAATTTCGATGAATATCGGATGTTTTTAGCATATTTTGCAGACGAATGTTTCACACATTAGACAATATGCTCAAAAAACGGTATAAAAATGGCACACACTAACGTAATAGCTATAGGATAATATCCATGAGCAAACTTGATAAAGACCAAGTGCTTGCTGATTTTACTGCAGCATACCAGCAAGCTCACGGCAAAAAACCGAAAGTTGAAGCGAAAGGCGGCTGGTATAGCGTCGACGGCGGCAAAAATGTACGCCTAGCGCAACTTGCTGAAGAAGCCGAGACATTAGCTGGTGGCAAAGCAGCGAAACCAGCTGCCAAGGCAACCAAAGCGGCAGCTAAGCCTGCAGCAAAAAAAGAAACCAAGAAAGCTGCAGAACCAGCCAAGAAAACACCTGCTAAAAAGCCTGCTGCAAAAGCTGCAAAAGCAAAAGTTAGCAAGAGTGCAAATGGCGGGCTTACTGCAAAAGAATTGTGGCGCCAGCGCTTAAAGCAAGATAGCACGTTATCGCGTCTACCACGCGGCTATGATTAAGCTTTAAAGCCCGTCAAAAGGCCTACAAAAAAGGGAAATAAGCGTGCTTATTTCCCTTTTTCTATTACTGTTACCCGTTACTTCTTGCCAATATATAGGGTTATCTCACCCACTGGCAGGCCGTATTTATACATCTGGGTGCGATTAATCATGTTGTCGGAATCAACCAAATACAACCAATCGTCTAAGTTAACTGCAAAAGGCTCGCCATCGCGCTCAATGATCAGCGTGTAGCTCCAATTCAAAACATTTCCAGCCGTAGTACCTTCAGCCACGCCTTCTACATCACTAGCGCGCCCTTCATAGCTGTTCTCACCGGTTTTGGTGATGTACCAGATGCGCTCCTGCTCGGTACCATCGGCGTAATAAAACTGCTCGTCTAAAATACCCTCGCTACCGTTCCAGGTACCTTTTAAATCCGCATGAAAACGTTGAATAACTTTACCGCTATAGTCTTGCACCATACCGTAAGCAACCAAGTCGCCATTAAAAAATTCTTCAAGTTTTAACTGGGGTTGCTCGCCTTGGTAATCTTCAATTTGGGCTGAACACCCAACTAACAAAGCTACTATGGCAGCAACAAATGCTGTTTTTAATACCATCACGCGGTTCATTATTGTGCTCCTATGAGCGCATTACGCTCATCTTTGAATCGTGAGTTCTCAGACAACCAAATGGCTAAGAAATCATCGGTAAACCGTGCCGATTCAATGGTTCCCAATCGGCCTTCAGGGCCATAAAATTCGGCATGACCAGCATCATTTTCAACCACCGTAATGCAGTCGCCTTCGCGCACATCAGGCCACATATCACGCAATTCATTCAACCATTGCTGATGTGCTTCAGTGTTTTCAATTTTTAAGCGTTGCCATTCTTCCGCGGTGGTATCAACAAGATCATCGGCATCAATGTTACGCAGGTAGCTTAGTTGCAACGCGCGCTGCGCCGCGTCTTGGTAAGCGCCGGTGTCAGTACGAAGTTCGGCATCGTAGACATCCCAAAACCAAACCTTTAAGCGAGTTTCGCCCACCACCTTAAGTTCATCGAACGCAGCAACACTGCATTGGCTCGCGTAAACCGGCTGTATGCTCAATACCGCAACGGTTAGTGCCAACAAAAAGGCTTTAATTTTCATCGTGCCCTCCTTCCGAGTACGACTCCAGACTGCGACTGTGCGACAACGTAGCGTTGCATCAGCACAGCAAAAACGACCATATAAACGGCCCACAACACTGCATAGACAACCCAAAGCAGCCATTCCGCTCGTAATAATTCTGCCGCCCCCAAGCGTATTCCAATTGCATAGGTTAGCGGACCCGAAGCAATACCAAGCAGTGCTGCCCAAACCGGACGCCCAGCTAAATCACTTAACGTGTTCATGAGCATGCCGGCGAAACCCAGCCAGAGCAAAATTAACCACCACGGTAAAAAGCCACCGTTAAAGGTTAATATTCCGACCCCTACCACCGTAGCCTCGAGCGCTAGCCCCAACACCACGAACACCGCGTACAACCGCCAGTTAAAGGCGCTACTGCGTATTGCCAAAGCTACCTGAAGGCAAACCAATAATAGGGTCGCTAGCAGCCATTCAGAGCGCCCTGCTATGGCACTTATCCAAACTAAATCGAATAAAAATAAGCCGATGAGTTTGGGTAGCCACCGTTTAACGCGAGCTGACATTAACGGCATTGCGGCTTCGTCGCCACTAACTGAACCGCTGACACGGCACGTTCAAGAAAACCACCTTCGCAATAACACAGGTAATAGTTCCACATGCGCCCGAAACGCTCGTCATAACCGTGTTGCATCAGTTGCGGATGCGCCTTGTTGAACTTTACCCGCCAATCAGCCAAGGTCTTGGCGTAATCAAAACCAATATCATCGACATGACGAATCACCATATTGGTGTGTTTAGTAAACATTTCGCTCATCATGGTTATTGACGGCAAAAAGCCACCTGGGAAGATGTACTTTTGAATAAAGTCGACTGAGTTGGCGTAGCTCTTCATGCGCTGATCAGCAATGGTAATGGCTTGCAAAGCCATTTTTCCGTCAGGTTTCAACAAACGGTTGCAGGTGCTAAAAAACGTGGCCATGTATTTGCGACCAACCGCTTCTATCATTTCAACCGAAACCAGCTTGTCGTAGGTGCCAGTTAAATCGCGATAGTCGTTCTTTAATAAAGTAATTTTGTCGCCCAAGTTTTCCTGGGCAATAAGCGCCTCAGTGTAACGAAACTGCTCTTCTGAAATAGTTGTGGTCGTCACGTGGCAGCCATAATGCTTGGCCGCAAAAACCGCTAACCCGCCCCAACCTGTACCAATTTCCAACAAATGGTCTTCCGGTTTAAGCTCTAAGCTGTCGCACAGGCGTTTAAGCTTATGCTGCTGTGCCTCGGCTAAATCAGCATCAGCGCGCGGATAAACTGCACTCGAATACTGCAATGACGGGTCTAGAAACGCCCGATATAAGTCGTTACCCAAGTCATAGTGGGCCGAGATATTTTCTTTCGCTTGGCGTTTGCTGTTATTGCGACGCCAATGCTGAAATTTTTGAATCGGTAATAGTAGCCAGCTTAATTTAGCTTCAGCGGCATCAAGTGCAGGCAGGTTGCGCGCGAAAATTTGAATCACATGGGTCAGGTTCGGCGTTGTCCAACTTTCATCCATAAATAATTCAGCTGCACCAATACTGCCGCCGAACAAAAAACGACGATAAAAATCGCGCTTCTGGATGTCAATTTCAGCCTTGATGTTGCTTTTATCGGAGCCAAATTTGCCGACCACCTCGCCGCGCTCTTTCACAATCAAGTAGCCTTCAGTGAGCTTACCTAAAAGCCCGAGCACGATCTTTCGTAATACCTTGTCTACACTTGTTAAGTCGTTCTGCATAACCGCTAATGCATCTTCTTTGTACATGAAGCTAACCCTTATTTTCACTCATCTGGTTTGGGGTGCGCGTACACGGGGGTGCGCTTTAACCACAATCGCAAAGCCTGCCAGTAAATTGCACTGACAGTGCTTAACGTATTTATCGGATACCTTAATAATACGTTGCGAATCGATTTCGAGTTCAATTCAACCCGCGTTAATTTCACAGTCGCACTGAAATGGCGCTTTTCTTTGTGTACGTCTAAGTGAATCATCGCGCGATGATTAGGGGTTTGTTGCGGTGGGATAAGCTGCCAATGGTAGCGCATATCTAAAGGGTTAAACGGCGATACGTGAAACGCCTTGTCATGAACCAAAGCTTCATTTAAATCGAGCGCATAATAATGGCGCTCATTCCAGGGCGTATTGCTAACTTCGGCCAACATGTAGCTGTATGTGTCACTACCTTCCGGTTGCACGAAATAGCAATTAAGTGGGCTAAAATACAATCCAAAAGTGCGCACGGCACCTAAAAAGAATACGCGGCCATGAACAGGCTTGCCGATTCGTTTTGCGATTTCAAGGCGTACCGTTTCGGCAAGGTCGCCTTCGCTGCCGCGTATGTAGTCTTTGCGACGAAACCACAGGGGTGCAAACTTATCCACTGATAACCAGCGACTTTGGCTAGCCACTTGCTCCAGTTCGTCCAAAGCGAACCACCATTGGGTAATGCTGTACTCAAATGCATGTTTTGTGGGCCGATAACGCGCATGATGCACGCGACCACTCAAAATGGCGCTAGCCAACATACCAGTTTACTCCGAAGCGTTTCGCGACATCTACAGCACTGCGCACGCCGTCTTCATGGAAACCGTTGTACCAGTAAGCGCCGGTAAAATGAGTATGATTGTTCCCGCAGATACGCTCACGCTGCGCCCGCGCTTGCATTGACGCAACACTGTAAACGGGATGCGCATAATGGTAGGTGCCAAGCACCTTTTCAGGGCGAATAGCAGTGGTATTATTTAGCGTGACACAGAACACTTCTGGCGCCTCGATACGTTGCAGAATGTTCATATTATAGCTCACCGAACTTGGTCGTGTGCGCGCTTCAGAATCGGTATGCAGTAAATAATTCCAACTAGCCCAAGCCAACTTGGCGCGTGGCAATAAGCGCACGTCAGTATGCAGTACCACTTCGTTCATTTGATAGGGTATTGCGCCCAGTACTGCCCGCTCTTCTGCAGTCGGGTTCGCCAGCAAGGCCAGCGCCTCGTCACTGTGGCACGCAAAAACAACTTCATCAAAATCGTGCAGCGTACCGTCGGCAAACTCAAGTGTTATCGCACCCTCGCGGTCAGTTAATTGGCGATGGACCGCTACAATATTGGCATTGCAGTGAATATGTTCAGCAAATTTCTGCGTTAACGGCTCAATGTATGCGCTTGAACCACCAACAATGGTGTGCCATTGCGGGCGGTCAGCCACGTTCAATAAACCGTGATTGGAGAAGAAGCGCAGGAAAAACCCAAGTGGGAATGCTTCAGCCTCTTGCAAGCTGGCACTCCAAATCGCCGCGACCATTGGCAGAATATAAAGCTCACTCACTTCTTCGGCAATGTTTTGCTCACGCAAGAATTCACCTAAGGTTAGCTCATCAAGGTTAGCCTCAGTTTCGTACGCGAGCTTAGCGGCCTTATTGAAACGCAAAATGCCGTTAATAAGCCGATAGAATTTTGGTGAAAACAGATTTTTACGTTGCGCAAATAAGGTGTTGAGATTGTGGCCGTTGTATTCCAAGCCGCTTTTTGGGTCACGCACACTGAAACTCATTTCAGTATCTTGCCAGGCCACCCCTAACTCACGCATCAGCGCGCGGAAATTAGGATAAGTGCGGTCGTTAAATACAATAAAACCGGTATCAATGGCATAGTCCTTACCATGCACATTAACCGTTACAGTGCGTGTGTGCCCGCCAACATAGTCGTTCTTTTCAAAAACAGTAACCTGATGCTCTTTACTTAACAAATACGCAGATGTTAACCCCGAAATACCTGAGCCGATTATGGCAATATTCATGCAAGAACTACTCCGTTAGAAATTACGTCATGCGCTTGGAAAGCGCCACTTGCCATGCCTGCGGCAGGCGCGACATTAACTTTAAAAACAAACCGAATGTTGTTGGAAAAGTAATATCCGTGGTTTTTTTACGAATTCCCTTACGGATTCGATCAGAGGCAAATTCGACACTGACCCGCATCGGCATTTCAAAATCGTTGGCATCGGTCATTGGCGTTTCGACAAAACCTGGCGACACGGTTTGCACGCAAATGCCACGCGGTTGCAAATCAACCTGTAACGAACGCGCGATATACTGCATTGCCGCTTTTGAACCGCCATAGGCTTCGGCCCGTGTAAACGGCAACAGTCTAGCGGTACTGCCTACCAGCACCAACTGGCTCCCACGTTTTAAGTTCGGCAATAACGCTTCTATGCAGCGCATCATGCCAAATACATTCACGTTAAAAACCCGCTCAAACATTGCCGCTTCAAAACGCTCAATATCCACGTACTCACAAACGCCCGCAGACATGATCACAACGTCAATGTCGGTATAGCTGGATAATGCTTGCATGGTTTGGTCGGCATCGGTCACATCAAGGCGTTGGCCGGCAATCTTATCGGGAAACCGCTGTTCGAGTTCGGCGAGTACATCGGTGTTTCGCCCGCAGGCGATAACGGTGTGCCCTTCGGCGGCATAATCCAATGCAACCTGTTTACCAATACCTGATGTCGCGCCAGTAATTAAAATATTCATGACGATTTTACTCGCGTTTTCACTTTGTTAATCACGAAGCCAATAAATGGCAAGTGTTCATAGAGCATAGCGCCGGCATCGTAATAATCGGTTTGTGACAAAATTTTATCGTTCTCCAGTTTTAAATGACTGGTGCCCGGCACAATAATTTCGCGTCCCTCAGCTAGCTTGGGATGTTTCAATCGCATTTGCCAAGTCACAAAAACATCGTCGCCCTGGCGGGCCCGATCAGCAAAGGCAAAGTGGCAATACTCAACACCCTTAATCGTGTTGCGAAAATATGTTTTGAGATTATCCAGACCGTGCACATGGTGAATTGGGTCAACAAAGCTAACGTCATCACAATACAATGCATCTAACGCATCAATACTCTCGGCGTTTAAATCGTCATAGAGGCGTTCAAGCTGCTCAACAATATCTGCCACACTTGTCATGCTGTTCTCCTGTGCTGCTATTGGTTGTTCACCGAACCGCTATAGCGCTTTGAATGCTGCTAAAAACCGCTCCCTCGCCTGCTTGTGATCGACTATTGGAGTCGGGTAATCGTCGCGCCCTTGCTGTTTCAGCCACGCCGCTGGTGCATGAATCTGTTTGGCTGGACAATCTTTTAATTGCTTCACCCATTTACGGATGTAGCTACCGTCAGGATCAACTTTTTCGCTTTGCAGAGTTGGGTTAAATACGCGGAAATACGGCGCTGCGTCAGTGCCTGTTGAGGCGCTCCATTGCCACCCACCGTTATTTGCAGCAAAGTTGCCATCTATCAGGTTTTGCATAAAAAATTTCTCGCCCCAACGCCAATCAATCAGTAAGTCTTTCACCAAAAAGTGCGCAACAATCATACGCACCCGATTATGCATCCAGCCTTCGTTGGCTAATTGCCGCATGCCTGCATCCACAATTGGATAACCTGTTTCACCGTTACACCACGCCTTAAAAAGCGCTTCGTCCCGGTGCCAGCGCATCGCGTCGGTATGTTGTAAAAATGCTTTACCACGACTTAAGCGTGGCACATGCTGCATCAAGTGCAAATAGAACTCACGCCAAATCAGCTCGTTTAACCATGTATCAGCACCTTTATTGAGGCCTGCAGGAAATTGCGGGCTCATCTCAGCCAATAAACTCACGGCTTGCCATGGTGACAGAAGGCCTAATTCCCAGTACGGAGATAACCTCGATGTACTATCTAAACCCGGAATATCGCGCTCAGCAGCATAGTCCTCAACCCGTGTCGCCAAATAGTCGCGCAGCGCTTGCTGAACCGCTTTTTCACCCACCACCCAGGCACTTGAATCGCGGCGCGGGTAATCGACAACCGGCATTTTAGCTGGCGCAACGGCTGCGCGCTCCGGTAAGGCTTTTGCGCGCGGTATACCGTGTTGGCGCACGTACTCGCGCCAGGCACGCGAAAACGGCGTGAATTTTTGATAGATATTGCCGGTTTGAGTGGTCAAAACGGGCGGAACGACAAGGCTTCCATGATGGCGATGTACCTGAACACCGTGTTCTTCAAGCACGGCAGCTACGGCGCCATCGCGACTTCTTTCATGTTCCGGGTATTCGGCGTTGTAATGCAGTGCGGTTAATTCATGCTTTTGAGCGAAACGTTTCACACTTTTAGCTGCGTTTGCCCACGAATCAATCACTTCAATAGTTAACGAAACACCGTGGGTTGCGGCATCATGCACAAAACTCTCGAGGTGCCGACACAGTAAATCCCATTTTATCGGCGCCCAGTCGTGCGCTTCCATTTGTTGCGGACAAAGTAACAGCAAGGCTGGAATGTCACGCTGTTGCCCGTTGGTTACGCTGGCAGCCGAGACTGCTGGGTTGGCAGTTAACCGCACGTCGTTACGAAACCATACCCCTGCATAATCACTCATAATGCGTACCTCAGCTTTAAATCAGCCGGATACGGATTCAAATAACGCTGGCCTGCCAAATAGCTGTTCGGATACTCACGCAAATAATGCCGCAATAAGGTTAAAGGCGCTAATAACGGTTGCACGCCATCGCGATAATCGAGAATCAACTCACTTAACTCTGCTTTCTGTTGCTTGGTCAGTTCATCGCTAAAGTAGCCCTGAATGTGCTGCAATACATTGGTGTGATTGGCACGCGTTGCAGGTTTACCTAATGCAGCCATGATGGCTTCAATGTATTGCTTGGCAAACGCTTCATTAATCTCGCTTTGCTCAGCCACTACCCTGCCCAAACGCCGATACTCTTGCTGATTATGTGCAAGTAGCAATAACTTCAATTCAGTGTGAAAGCTTAATAAGTCTGATTTTCGCAGTGGTTGCGGCAGTTGCTGCCAAGCATTGAATACAAACACACGCATAATAAAGTTTTCACGCAACGGCGCATCATTCAGCCTGCCGTCTTCTTCTAAAGGCAGTGCAGGATGTAACTCGCGCAAACGTTGCACAAATATACCTTGCGCTTCTTTGCGGGCGTGCCCGGTTTCTGGGTCGTACAGCTTCACCCGTTCCATACCGCAGCTTGGTGACTTTGCACACAACACATACCCACTAATCTGTTTTAGATGCGCATTAGCTTTGTCGGCAAACTGAGCCAAACGCTCAGTAACATCGTCGCCAGTTTTTGGAATGACGGCGCGCACACCATGAGGGTGCTGCTCTAACCGAATGGTTGGCCGCGGTACTGGCAAGCCAATACCAACTTCGGGACACAATTTAACGAATTCAACATGCCGCTCCAGCTCATTTGCGCAAAAGTCTGAACGTTTATGCCCACCATCAAAGCGCACTTGATCACCCAACAAACAAGCACTGATACCAACTTTTATCGCCACCGGTACACTCCTTTTCGGTTGCTGTTATTACCTATAAAACGCCTATAAATCATGATCACTCGCTCTACAGTGATCAAAAATACGAAAAATTGCTACAAAAGTTCACCCTAAATGAATCCATTTAACCGCATGCAGCGTAAGTTCAACAGTGCAAATAACGAGGTAAAATTCAGTATGTCTGATGCGCAGCAAACTATTCCACTGTTTCCTTTGTCCGGCCATGTATTACCCGGCGGAACCATGCGCTTGCGCATTTTTGAGCCGCGCTACGTGCGCATGGTAAAAGAGTCATGCAATGGCACCAACAGCCGACCCATCGGTATGTGTATGTTAAATGATCAAGGTAATACCGGTAGCAATACCCACATACATCCAATCGGTACATCGGTAACCATCGTTGATTTTGAGCAACTCCCTGATGGCTTGCTCGGCATTACTGTAGCCGGCCAGGGCTTATTCCGTATTACCGACATGACGGTGGAAGAAGACGGCTTGCGCGTTGGTCATTTTGAAGACCATCCAGTATGGCCTTCACAACGTCTTAGCAGCGATAGAGCATTTCTGGCGGAACAATTGGTAGAGATTTACAAAACATACCCCGAACTGGCTGTGGATTACACCAGTGAACAGCTGCAGCAAGCCGATTGGGTTTGCTTACGTTGGTTAGAACTTATTCCAGTCAGTGCGCAGACAAAACAAGAATTATTGCAAAGCCCGAGCGTCGATGGCGCATTAACGTTTTTATGCGATTTAGTGGAAGCAAGCCAAGAATAAACAAAATTTGGTGATCCGCTTAAATTTATTACGCGTAAAAGAGAGTAATTGTTGAATATCCCAGTGGGTATAACTTACTATGCAGACAGCAACTGACCTAATAACAAAACGGAACACTATGCCTTCTGCGCAGCCGGACAATCCGGAACATGCTGCCGATTTGCTCGCGAAGATAGCTTCGGAGCAATCACGTGCTGCTTTTAGCGAATTATTTCGTTATTTCGCACCACGTTTGCAAGCTTATGCAACGCGTCAATTCGGTAACGAGCAAACTGCTATGGACTTGGTTCAAGAAACCATGACGAACGTGTGGCATAAAGCGCACTTGTTCAAGCCTGACCGCGGTTCTGCAGCTACCTGGATATTCACCATTGCCCGTAATATCCGCTTTGATTTATTGCGTAAGAACAAACACCGTCAAAACGATTTAAGTGCCGACGATTTATGGCCTGTGTTAGCTGAGCAAAATGATTCGCTTGACGACGACTACGCGCTGGATAACGACTTATTGATGCAGCAACTCGCTGTGTATTGTGAACAGTTACCCAAAGCACAACGGACTGTAATAGAGCTGATTTACGTTGAAGGCAAATCGCAGCAAGAAGTTGCCGATGCCCTTGAAATTCCGTTGGGTACGGTAAAGTCTCGCACCCGTTTAGCATTACAGAAGTTGAAAGAGTTGATAAAGCACGATGATTAAATTCCATCCTTCAGAACAGCACTTAGTGCTCTATGCCGCTGGCGAATTAACCCCTGCCATGTTGATGATGGTTGGAACGCATGTTGATATGTGCGCTCACTGCCAGTCACATGTTCAGGACATCGAAGAACAGATGGCCAGCAAACTGTTTGGTGACAACGAGCAGTTAGCTCGCCGCGCGAGCTTCGACGAGCAGCAAATGTTGCAGGCGATATTTAATTCGCAAGCACCTGCTGCCTCTGTACCAACAGCAGCGAACGACAGCTTATATCTTGAAGGGCAACGCTTTGCGTTACCGCCAACCCTGGCGCGTAACCATCACCATATTGGTGAGTGGAGCCGACTGCCAGGTAAGATATGGCGCGCCCCAGTTCGTGTGGGCGGTGAAGAAATGCTTAACTTCATTTATATGGCTGAGCATGCGTCACTCCCTGAGCATACGCATAAAGGTAATGAAGCGACGCTGGTGGTAAATGGCGTGTTTAACGACGAACATAATGAATACCGCGATGGTGACTTCATGTTATTGGACGGCAGCCACAAACACTCGCCAGCCACGCAAAATGAAGACTGCTTAACCATTGCCGCACTTGAAGGGCCGTTGCATTTCACAACAGGCTTAAGTCGACTGCTCAACCCATTCAGTAGTTTATTCTTTAAATAACTGCCGTTGCTGGAAACGAAAAAGCCGCTCAGATGAGCGGCTTTTTTAGTTAAACATTCGCTTATTCAGCGGTCTTTGCACGACTAACACGCTGCTTCAGCTTCTGACCTGGGCGGAAGGTAACCACCCGGCGCGCAGAAATTGGAATATCTTCACCCGTTTTTGGGTTACGTCCCGGTCGTTGGTTTTTGGTGCGTAACTCAAAGTTACCAAAACCCGAAAGTTTCACCTCTTCCCCGCTTTCCAGAGAACGTCTAATTTCCTCAAAGAAGTTTTCGACCAGATCTTTTGCATCACGTTTATTCAAACCAAATTTCTCGAACAAATGTTCTGCCATTTCTGCTTTGGTCAGCGCCATAGCTTACTCCCTTAGGGTTGCCCCAAATTCAGATGTGAGCATTTCAACCACTGCGGCTACCGCTGCATTGATTTCGTTGTCTTCAAGAGTGCGCTCTGGATGTTGCAGTGTCAACGATAAGGCTAAACTGCGATGCCCATCTGCTACGCCAGCCCCTTGATATACATCGAATAAGTTTAGGTCAACTAAATGATTTACGCCAATATTTTCAATTGCCGCGAGAATTTCGCCTGCAGCAATCGTATCTTTAGCCACAATCGCCAAATCACGGCGAATTGACGGATACTTCGAAATCGGCTGTGCTTGCGGCACGTAGCGCTGTTGTATCGCTGCAAGCTCCATTTCAAACACAAAGGTTCGGCCATTCAAACCAAGCTTTTTCTCAAACTGTGGATGCACAGCACCAATATAACCTACGCGTTTCTCGCCGCGGAAGATAGCCGCCGACTGACCCGGATGAAGTGACGGATGCAAATCTGCAACAAAGCGAAACTCATGCGCCGCACCCGTGAGTGCTAATAAGGCTTCAACGTCACCTTTAATGTCGTAAAAATCTACTGCACGTTCGCCGTCGCTCCAATGCTCGGCGTGAGCTTTACCCGCCCGAATACCGGCAATCATTGGTTGCTGTACCACACCATTCTCGGCTTTTTCATCTGGCAAAAAGCGTAACCCGGTTTCACAAAACGCCAAGCTTTGCTGCTGACGCTTTTGGTTATGTGCGACAGCACTGATAAGACCCGGCCACAGGCTTACTCGCATGGACGACATGTCCACTGAAATTGGAAATGGTAACGTCAACGCTGCCGTTTCATCAAACAACATGGCTTGATGCTTCGGGTCCACAAAACTATAGGTGATTGCTTCCTGATAGCCGCGATCAATCAACGTGTTCTTAAATGTGCTTGCGGTAAGCTGTGCTTCTTGGCGTGGAATCATCCGTAGCTGGGCCGCTGGGGCGGCAGCTTCGATACGGTGATAGCCGTAAATGCGCGCAACTTCTTCAATCAAATCTTCTTCAATGCTGATATCAAAACGGAACGTTGGTACCGTTACATCCCAGCCAGCGTCGGTAACCATCACGGTAAACCCTAAGCGTTGCAGAATTTCAGTCACTTCATTGGCAGCAATATTGATGCCCAACACGCGTGCTAAACGCTCCGCACGCAGGGTCACCTGTGCCGCTTGCGGCAGGTGTTCATCTGATTTTGCTTCAACAATTGGGCCCGCTTCACCACCACAAATATCAAGTAAGAGCGCGGTGGCACGTTCCATTGCCGTACGCTGCAATTCTGGGTCTACACCGCGCTCATAGCGGTGCGATGCGTCGGTGTGCAAACCAAACCGACGCGCCCGGCCAGCAATGCTGTCTGGGTCAAAAAATGCGCTTTCTAAAAATACGTTAGTGGTGGTTTCAGTCACACCACTGCCTTCGCCACCAAAAATACCAGCCATTGCTAAAGCTTTTGCTTCGTCAGCAATGACTAGAACGTCGTTCTGTAAGGTGACTTCGGTGCCGTCTAACAAGGTCAGTTTTTCATTGGCTTCAGCCATACGCACATGCACTGCGCCTTGCAGCTTATCGTTGTCAAACGCGTGCATGGGGTGACCCAGTTCAATCAACACGTAGTTGGTGATATCAACAACTGGGTCAATGCTGCGAATGCCACTGCGGCGTAAACGCTCTTGCAACCACAACGGAGTATCGGCGTTCAAATTAATGTTGCGAACAACACGGCCTAAATAACGTGGGCATGCAGCAGGTGCATCCAGCACTACCGCACGTTGCTCGTCATGGCTAGCGGCTATCGCCTTGATGTCCGGTTCGCTCACTTCTAAACGGTTTAGCACCCCAACTTCGCGGGCAATACCACGCACACCCAAACAGTCAGCGCGGTTTGGCGTTAAATCAACATCCAAAATTACGTCATTCAGGTCTAAATAGTCACGGTAGTCTGCACCCACCGGCGCATCAGCCGGTAGCTCAATGATACCATCGTGATCATCGCTTAAACCCAACTCTGAATTTGAGCACAACATGCCGTGTGAAGGCTGACCACGCAGCTTCGCTTTTTTGATTTTGAAATCACCAGGTAATACTGCGCCCACAGTTGCTACAGCAACTTTGAGGCCTTGGCGGCAATTAGGTGCGCCACAGACAATCGTTACCGGCTCAGCAGTACCTAAGTTTACTTCGGTAACTTGCAGTTTGTCGGCATCAGGGTGCTGCCAACATTTGACAACTTCGCCAACCACCACGCCAGAAAACACTTCAGCGACCGGCTCAATGCCGTCAACTTCAAGACCAGCCATACTCAACTGCTCTGACAACGCAACGCTATCAAGTGCAGGATTGACCCAGGTACGTAACCACTGTTCACTAAATTTCATCTGCTTACCCGGCTTTTAGTTGAATTGTTTCAAGAAACGCACGTCATTTTCAAAAAATGCGCGCAGGTCATTGACGCCATAGCGGAGCATGGTTAAACGCTCAACGCCCATACCAAACGCAAAGCCGGTATACTTTTCGCTATCAATACCAACGGCTTGTAATACACTTGGGTGCACCATACCGCAACCTAAAACTTCCAGCCATTTACCGTCTTTACGGCGTACATCCACTTCTGCCGAAGGCTCAGTGAATGGGAAATAGGATGGACGGAATCGAACTTCGAGCTCTTCTTCAAAGAAGTTGACCAGAAAGTCTTCTAAAATACCCTTCAACTGGGTGAAGCTCACGTCAGTATCAACCATCAAACCTTCCACCTGGTGAAACATGGGGGTATGGGTCTGATCGTAGTCATTACGGTACACGCGGCCCGGCGAGATAATGCGCAGCGGCGGCTGTTCCTTTTGCATGGTACGAATTTGAACGCCTGAGGTCTGCGTTCGTAGCATGGTTGTTGGGGTAAAATAAAATGTGTCGTGATCTGCTCGCGCCGGATGATTGGCCGGAATATTCAATGCATCAAAGTTATGGAAGTCATCTTCCACTTCAGGGCCTTCAACGGTACGGAAACCTAAATCACCAAAGAACGCCTCAATACGCTGAATGGTTTTAGTCACCGGGTGAAAGCCACCTACTTGCGCCCGACGGCCCGGCAGGCTCACATCGATGCGTTCTGCGGCGAGCTTTTGTGCCAGCTCTGCCTGCTTTAATTCATTATTACGCGCGTTGATGAGTTCTTGTACACGCTGCTTTGCATCATTAATTGCTTGGCCAGCGGCAGGACGCTCTTCAGGGCTTAGTTTACCTAGGCTTTTCAACTGTTCTGTAAGTTGACCTTTTTTACCCATGTAATCAACCCGAACTGCATCAAGTTCTTGCGGGGTGGTTGCCGTAGCAACGGCTGCTTCAGCGGCAGCTACAATGTCAGATAACGCCATGATCGTCCTCAGTTATGACCAACGCGGTTTCGCTTTGCTTTCGTCAAGATATCAAAGTGCTCAATGATACCGAAAAAGCATAAAAAAAGGGAGCGATTACGCTCCCTTTTTAAACTTTTCAACTTACTTACAGAGAGCCTTTCGCTTTCTCTACCAAAGCAGCAAAACCGTTTTGGTCATGAACTGCGATGTCAGCAAGAATTTTACGATCGATTTCTACAGATGCTTTTTTCAAGCCATTGATAAAGCGGCTGTATGACAAACCGTTTTGACGCGCTGCAGCGTTGATACGAACAATCCACAATTGACGGAATTGACGTTTCTTCGCACGGCGGTCGCGGTATGCGTACTGACCTGCTTTGATAACTGCTTGCTTCGCTACGCGATAAACACGTGAACGAGCACCATAATAACCTTTCGCCTGCTTCAGGACTTTCTTGTGACGCGCGCGCGCTGTCACACCACGTTTAACTCGTGCCATTTGCTATCTCTCCTTCCCTTACGCGAATGGTAACATACGCTGAACTAAGCCTACGTCAGACACGTGCACCATGCTTTTCGCACGTAGGTGACGTTTCCGCTTCGAGCTCTTTTTGGTCAGGATGTGACGCAAATGAGACTGTTTACATTTAAACCCGCCTGAAGCGGTTTTTTTGAAGCGCTTCGCTGCGCCTCGTTTCGATTTCATTTTCGGCATGAAAATAACTCCGCATTGTTAACAACAAGTGTAACAGGGTGAGTTTGGTTATTGCTGGCAAATTGCCATCACTAACCGCCCTACTTGCAAACCACAGTTACTTCTTAGCAGGGGCCAGAACCATAATCATCTGGCGACCCTCAGCACGTCTTGGGAACGATTCGCAAGTTGAGATTTCGGCTAGGTCATTCTTAATGCGCTCTAGCAGTTCGATACCCAACTCTTGGTGTGCCATTTCCCGGCCACGGAAACGGATAGTGACTTTAGTTTTGTCACCTCCCTCCAGAAAGCGAGTCAGGTTGCGCAGTTTTACCTGATAATCGCCCTCGTCAGTTCCAGGACGGAATTTAACTTCCTTAACCTGGATCTGTTTCTGGTTTTTCTTTTGCTCTTTCGCGTTCTTAGCTTTCTCGTAGAGGAACTTACCATAATCCATCAGACGACAAACTGGTGGCTCCGCATTCGGGCTAATTTCCACCAGATCAACACCAGCAGCTTCCGCTGCCTCAAGAGCTTCTTGAATACTCACGACACCAATCTGTTCAGCTTCAACGCCAATTAATCTTACCTCTTTGACGCGAATATCTTCGTTGATACGATTTTTGTCCGCAGCTTTCTGAGTTCTTTTTCCGCCTTTAATGGTCATTCCTCCAGTCAATTAACTAATCTTGCGGCTGTTTACTTCATCGCTAAGTTCTGCAATAAATTGCTTTAACCCTTTAACACCGTGGTCTTCACCGCGACGAGTACGCACCGCAACCGCTTTGTTCTCGACTTCTTTATCGCCGACAACCAACAAATATGGAACACGTTTTAAAGTGTGCTCGCGGATTTTAAAGCCTATCTTCTCATTTCTCAAGTCAGCAATGGCTCTAAATCCAAGTTTATTCAATTCTTTTACTGTTTCGATAGCATAATCACGCTGATTATCGGTAATATTCATCACCACAACCTGCGTTGGCGCAAGCCACGTTGGGAAATACCCCGCATATTCTTCAATAATAATACCCATGAAGCGTTCAAGCGAGCCCAAAATGGCACGGTGTATCATCACCGGTGTGTGGCGTTCGTTGTCTTCGCCCACATAAGTTGCACCTAATCGGCCTGGCAGCGCAAAATCGAGCTGCACAGTACCACACTGCCATGCACGACCGAGACAATCGTGCAAAGTAAATTCAATCTTCGGACCATAAAAAGCGCCCTCACCCGGCAAATATTCAAATTCAATGCCGTTGTTTTTCAATGCATCAGCTAATGCTTGTTCAGCACGGTCCCATGTCGCGTCGTCACCCAAACGTTTCTCTGGGCGGGTTGACAGCTTCACCACGATGTCTTGGAAACCAAAGGTTTTATAGGTTTCATAGACCATCTTAATACAGCCACTGACTTCTTCTTGCACTTGTGCGTCGGTACAGAACACGTGCGCATCGTCTTGCGTGAAGCCACGCACACGCATCAAGCCATGCAAGGCACCCGAAGGTTCATTACGATGGCACGAACCAAACTCAGCCATACGCAACGGCAAGTCACGGTATGATTTTAAGCCTTGGTTAAATATTTGCACGTGGCCTGGGCAGTTCATCGGCTTAATCGCATACTCACGATTTTCTGACGCCGTAGTAAACATCAGCTCTGAGAATTTTTCCCAGTGACCAGAACGCTCCCACAACACGCGGTCCATCATTAATGGGCCTTTTACTTCTTGGTAGTTGTACTCACGCAGTTTTTCGCGAATAAAACGCTCAAGTTCCAGGAATACAGCCCAACCATTGTTGTGCCAGAACACCATGCCCGGCGCTTCCTCTTGCCAATGGAACAAGTCTTGCGTTTTACCAATTTTACGGTGGTCACGCTTTTCTGCTTCTTCCAAACGCTGCAAATAGGCTTTTAATTGCTTTTTATCGGCCCACGCAGTGCCGTAAACGCGCTGCAACATTTTGTTGTCAGATTTACCGCGCCAATAGGCCCCAGCAACTTTCATAATTTTGAAATGCTGGCAAAAGCGCATGTTTGGTACGTGTGGCCCACGGCACATATCCACGTATTCTTCATGATGGTACAAACCTGGACGATCATCTTTGCTGATATCGTCATCAAGAATTTCAATTTTGTACGGTTCATGGCGGCTGACAAAAGTTTCGCGCGCTTCGGCCCAGCTCACCTTTTTCTTAACCACTTCATATTCAGTTTTTGCCAGCTCGAGCATACGTTTCTCGAGCGCTTGCAAGTCGTCTGCAGTTAACGTGTGTTCCATATCAACATCGTAATAAAAACCGTTGTCGATAACCGGACCAATCGCCATTTTTACATCTGGGAACATTTGCTTCAGCGCATGGCCAAGCAAGTGAGCACACGAGTGACGAATAATGTGAACACCATCGTCATCTTTCGGCGTAATGATCTGAACGGTTGCGTCGTCGGTAATTAAGTCACATGCATCTGCCAGTTCGCCATTAATGCGACCAGCAACTGTTGCTTTGGCCAAACCGGGGCCAATATCCAGAGCAACATCGAGAATAGATACAGGTTTATCAAATGTACGTTTACTACCGTCGGGAAGCGTTACTACAGGCATGAATTTGTCCTTTTCACAGTGGTGGCACCTACCAAGTGTCACTTGTTATTTTAGAAAGGCCACACTATAGCGTATGATGCCCGCCATGGAAAGCCTAGTCACCTCTTTGATTGGTCCAATTGCGGCCCTTACAGCGGCATTATTTTGGGCACTTGCGACGCTACTTTATAGTCAGGCGGGTAGTTTTTTGTCCGCCAGTCAATTGAATTTAGTAAAAGGTGTTATAGCCTGCCCGTTACTGCTGCTTGCTGGCTGGTTCACCGGGCAATTGGTTGCACTTGAAGGCAATACCGCCACTTACCTATTATTAGCCAGTGGCGTTATTGGTATTACCTTGGGTGATACGCTGTATTTTTCCGCATTACGTCGGTTGGGCCCCTGGCACACCATGCTGCTTGAATACCTGGCCCCGCCCTTTGCTGCTTTGCTGGCATGGATATTGTTGTCACAAGGCATGCGTGGCTATGAGATTTTGGCTGCACTGGTGATTATATTCGGGATTTTTGTGGTTATCAGTGAAAAGCCACGCCATGCTGAGCGCGTTGCACTGAGTGTCAGCGGTATAGCAGCAGGTGTGGGCGCCGCGCTCTGTCAGGCGCTTGGCCTCGTTATGTCCTTTCATGCACTGCAAGAGTTTGACATGAACCCGCTCAATGCCGCGTTGTTGCGTCTGTTGGCTGGCACCGTTGCGTTAACAATTGCACTGCTTGTGTTACGTCCGTCATTAATTGGTACTACCCGTGCAGCGCTTCGCCATACGTCCATTCCTTGGCTACTCACCGCCATTGTTATGGGCACTTTCTTGGCTATTTGGTTACAACAAACTGCCATTGCCTATATCAACCCAGGCCTCGCACAAACACTTTTAGCTACTGCACCGCTGTGGTTAATTCCCATTCAGTGGTTACGCGGCCAAGCGCTCTCGGCACGCAGCATTACCGGCGCACTCATTGCTGTGGCCGGAATTTCACTGTTGTTTGGAATTCAATAAGTTAGGCAGGCCTGCGTTAAATCGGCGTCAAATCACAAGCATTTTCTGCAATCTGGGCCATACTCATGGTAACAGTTAACACGCATTGGGAGGCTTATCATGAATGCGGATAAACTCTACGACGCTAGCCTAAGCTGTCCCTATTGTGGGCATCATATACACGTGAGCATCGACGCTTCGGCAGGCGACCAAGATTACCAGGATGAATGCCGCGCTTGCGGCGCTGATATTCATTTACTTGTCAAACTCGACGAAGTGAACGACAAAATATTAGTGCGTGTCGCCAGCGACGACGAAAATTTTTATTAACGTTGCACCACTTCAACGTGCATTGCAGCCAGCCGCTGTAGCAACTGCTTGTGACGAAACAAAGGCCACCATTCGTATAAAAATATTTGTAATGGTTGCCACATTGCCACCCAACAAACAATGAGTAACCCTTCAGAGACGAAGTCTAACGGTTTCGATTGTGGAAAATAATGTTGCAGTGCGTCGCTTGCTCCAAAGCAAACAATTAAAAATAGAATGCCAACTAATAAGCTGAAACGCCCACGCCGCATAAGACGGCTAAACTCTTGGCTTGCGCGCCCTACACTTGCAGTAAAATAGCTCTGTACGGCGTCACTTACTCGCGACTGAGCCCGTTCAATATCAGCAACTTCCGCAACCGTAATATGTAACTTAAATACACCGTCACTTGGGTGTTCTTGCGCCCAACTCAAAATAAATTCTTCTGCTGCTGGGTCAAGGTCGCGCCCAACAAAAGGTGACGGATCAAACGAATTGAAAAGTTGCTCTACGGTGCGTAACTGAAGCTTGATGATATGCTCGTTATTGCCCACACCTTTCTACCCCGCTAATTTAACGCGCTGTACGTTGCCGCAACACACGTTCAACAGTTTCGACAATTGTCATCGTTTGCTGATCGAACTCAAGATTAACTATTTTAGCATGCTCAAGATTGGTTAAGCGCAACGTTTCCGGTATTAAATGTAAGCTAAAACGGTTACTTTCTACCTGTCCAACCGTCAAACTTGCACCGTTTACGCTAATAAAGCCTTTCGGCAACACATAAGCTTGGAACTGCGCAGGAAACTCAATCCATAACGCGAAGTTATCTGCACTTTGTTCACGTTTTACAATTGAGCCCAGCCCATGAATATGGCCTGACACATAATGCCCACCCATTTCATCGCCAACCTTCAATGAACGCTCAAAGTTAACAGTATCACCCACCGCTAACTGGCCGAGATTGGTTAATCGTAGTGTTTCATCAATAATGTCAAAGCTTACCGTGTCTTCAGTAAAAGCAACGACCGTTAAACAACATCCGTTAATTGCTATGCTGGCACCCAATGCAACCTGCTCAAGATGTTTCGGCGCAACCTTCAGGGTTAACTGACGGAAGTTTTCACGATCGTTAAGCTGGGCAACGGTGGCTTGAGTTTGTACAATTCCTGTGAACATTGATTCTTCTTCAAAGGCTGTTGGAATGCGACGAATTGTAACGTTAAACGCCTTATTTGGCTATATAGTCCTGTTTATGGTGAGTGCCTGTAATCCGGCCCCAACAGGCTTACATCAGCTGCACGACTATCAACAGCGTGTCGCCAATACGTTAGCTGTAGAGCCTGTTATTTATAAGCCGTTAACTGCATTGCGCGCGCCAACCGCGCGAGACGTGCAACTCACCATACCAAGGTTGCAGCTGTCACTGCTTGACTCTATGCGCTTGGACACCTGCAAGGCGGGCCAACTGATTGCCGAACGCAATAGCGCCCTTGGCCGGCTTGAAGCTGGCATTATGCGCTACTATAACGACCGTAAGCTGTTAGCTGCGCTCTATGAATGCAGCACTCAGCTGGCCCAAGATAATCCGGATCTAGCGGCACGGGTGCTGGAACAGGCTCAAGCCAAAGCCGAACTTATGCCCATGCTGTTACTGCAGGCTCTAAGCAACGATAAGAGTGTTCGCAACGTTGTATCGATGGCCGACAGGCCGCTGGCAGTTGCCGACAGCAGCATTTTTGCCACGCGAATCGACTCACTCAATACGGTGCTGCGGGTCATCGACACTGATGCGGAACTGCCTACCGAATCTGAGCTTTCGGCAGCGCTTGAGCAACTGGAAAAAGACCGCTACATAGCGCAACTCTGGCGCGCATTGCAGGAAAACCGTAAGTACCTGCAGCAACTCCAACCGTTAGTGGCCGAAATGAGTGCCCCTGCTGGATGTTTGAGTGCTGGGGTGCCCACGCGTGCTCGTGTGTTGCGACAAGTGTTTATCAATAGGTTCTCTGGGCCCGTACAACAACATATTGGCGAACTGACACGACAAAGTCGGCAACTCACCCCATACGTAGAAGCCCTAGCTGTTGCTACCAACGCCGCTGACATATGGCAACAGCATCTGCGACAAATTGGCGCACTCGATGATCAACTGATTGACGCTACCCGTAGCCATGTTGAGTATTGGCAACAATTCTTTGCAGATTGTAATTTTGAACCCGGTGCGTAGGTTAAATGAACCCGCGCGAGCAGTTGGCGATTACTCAGAATTATGATAACTTATTGATAACGATTCTCATTTGTATGTGAGTGTTCAAATCAATCGCTTTGGCTGTAGGAGGCCCTATGAAACTTATTCCGTTACTAACCGCTTTGACCTTTTCTTTAGCTTTAACAGCAGCGCCTGCGCTTGCGAGCGACGATGACAAACGCCCCGATCATTTCAAAGGCAAACCGTCTGAAACCCTTGAGCAAGCATTAGATAACCTGCGTGAATACAATGCCAAATTAACGGAAGTAATGAATGGCGAATTAACACCGCAAAAAATGGCTGAAATTCATCAACTCACCTACACCCTTGAAGTTGCATTGCAACGCTTAGATGACGAAGTGGATGGCCTGAAAGACGTTTTAGAAAACGTGCATAAAGGCTCCGAGCACATGGACTTTGACAAAGTAACGAAGAACGCGAAACAATACCTGGACACATCCAACAAAATCGTGAACTAGTTGTTCTTCGTACAGAGGAAATCATGAGCTTTAAAAGCACAGAGAATTACATCGTGGCCGATGACCTCGGCCTTGCGGTTAATGCCGCTGTTACGCTCGAAAAACCTTTACTGATTAAAGGTGAACCGGGCACGGGTAAAACGCGCCTTGCTGAAGAATTGGCAGAAAGCTTAGGGGTTCCCCTGCTACGCTGGCAAATTAAGTCCACCACCAAAGCCCAACAAGGGCTGTACGAGTATGACGCGGTATCGCGTTTGCGCGACAGCCAGCTTGGTAGCGACAAGGTGCACGACATTGCCAACTACATTAAGCCCGGTAAGCTTTGGCAGGCCTTCACCGCACCTGAGCGGCCGGTATTGTTGATTGACGAAATAGACAAAGCGGATATTGAATTCCCAAATGATCTCTTGCACGAACTCGATCAAATGGAATTTCACGTGTACGAAACCGGCGAGCAAGTGCGCGCCGAACACCGCCCCATTGTCATCATCACGTCAAATAACGAAAAAGAACTTCCCGACGCCTTTTTGCGCCGCTGTTTTTTTCATTACATTAAATTCCCAGAAGCCGAAACCTTGGCACAAATTGTTCAAGTGCATTATCCCGACATTCGCAAGAACCTGCTCAGTACTGCACTCGAGGTTTTCTTTGACTTACGCGGTGTGCCAAATTTAAAGAAAAAACCTTCCACCTCAGAGCTTATTGATTGGCTGAAACTGCTCTTAGCAGAAGACATTAGCCCCGCTGAACTGAACAAGCGTGATGGCTTAATGCCCATGTTTGGTGCCTTGTTAAAGAACGAACAAGACGTGCAGTTAGTTGAAAAGCTTGCCTTTATGTCGCGCCGCAACGCGTAGGTTTTATTATGCTCATCGAGTTTTTTCTGTGTTTACGTAAACACGGACTTAAAACCAGCCTCACCGAGTTACTCGATCTACTGGGTGCGCTTGAACGTGGCCTCGTATTCGCCAGCGTTGATGACTTTTATACCCTAGCCCGCATGGTGTTAGTGAAAGATGAAAGCCAATACGACCGGTTCGACCGAGCCTTTGCCGAGTACTTTGAAGGCGTTGAACAGGTCGATCTGGCGCAAGCGATTCCAGCCGAATGGCTCGAGCGCAGCTTGCAGCGTCAGCTTAGCGATGAAGACAAAGCCAAACTCAAAGCCCTTGGCGGCCTAGATGATTTGCTCAAAACCTTTCGCGAACGCTTAGCTGAGCAGCAGAAGCGCCACGCTGGCGGCAACAAGTGGATAGGTACAGGGGGCAGTTCGCCGTTCGGTGCCTACGGCTACCATCCCGAAGGCATTCGCATTGGCCAGGACGGCAGCAACCAGCGCCGCGCCGTAAAAGTTTGGGACAAACGCGAATTCCGTGATCTGGATGGTGATGCTGAGTTAGCCAACAGAAATGTACAGCTGGCTTTGCGCAAGTTACGAAAGTTCGCCCGCACTGGCGCCACCGAAGAACTTGATCTGAACGCCACCATTCGCGCCACCTCGCAAAAGGCAGGCTTGCTCGATTTGAAATGGCAGCCCGAACGCCATAATGCAGTAAAAGTTCTGCTGCTATTCGACGTGGGCGGCTCAATGGATGATTACATTTACGAGTGCGAACAGCTATTTGGCGCGGCGCGAAATGAATTTAAACACCTCGAGTTTTTCTATTTCCACAACTGTGTGTATGAACACGTTTGGAAAGACAATAGCCGCCGCTACGAAGATAAGTTACCCGTGCTGGAACTGATCAATCGCTATGGCCGCGACTACAAATTGATATTCGTTGGCGACGCAACGATGGGGCCTTACGAAATTGCATACCCTGGCGGCAGCGTGGAGCACTGGAATGAGGAGCCTGGCGCCGTGTGGATGCAACGCTTACTGCATCACTTTTCCGATTCTGTGTGGTTAAACCCGCAGCCCACCAGCCATTGGCGTTACTATCAATCTATTGATCTCATGCAACAGCTAATGAGCCAGCGCATGTACCCGCTAACTCTAGACGGAATTAGCGCAGCGATTACGACGCTGTTGAAAAAATCTGTCGTAGCCGGGGTGCCTGCGCCATCAAACTCTTAAGTGTGTAGTCATTAAGATAGTTGTAGAACACCTCTTTACCACGGGCCACAATGCCTTTTAATTCGCAGGCGGGCAACGCAACACAATATGGATTTTCGCACTCTATCCACTTCTCGTCACCTTCAAGCTGACGAATAACAAACGCCAACGAGATATCTTCGGGGCGTTTTGCTAATAAAAAACCGCCGTTTTTACCGCGGCGTGTTTCAATCAGCTCCAACCGGCCTAAATGGTGCACCACTTTATTCACGTGATTTGCTGATAAACTGAAGGTATCGCATATTTCCCGAATGGTGGCTAATTTCGGCTTTTCATCGCTCTGCTCGGCATCAAAACTTGCCAGATACATGAGTATCCGTAATCCATAATCCGTGTATTTTTTTAATTGCATAACAAGTTCCAAGCTAGGCCGCACAGGCAGTAAGCAGAATCATAAGGTGCATTTCGAACGCATTATAGTACACAAGAATAATCCAATCACTCAATCCTTGATATTCATCAAACATACATTCATAATGCACGTATAAACATACATTAAGGATGTAGGTTATGAACAATTCAAGCTCAGCCAACTCACTTTTAAAACGGGCCAACACGGCAATGGTCGTCTTTTTAGTATTGTTTGTTGTTGTCGCTTACCTTGCATGGGGCCTTGAAGCTCAGTTCCCACTGATGCTGATTGCTGTTTTGCATTTTCTGCAGATATTGCTTGCTGGCTTATTCAAACTTTCCTACGTGGTGCGATTAATAGCGCAGAACCAACTTGGTCAGCCTCTGCGCTAGAATAGCGTTAATAACCTTCCATAGCTGCAAGGCCAATTCCGCCTAGTATGGCCATCAACATGAACAAGACTATCGCGATAACCACCCAGAGCAACATCGCCCGGGCCCAGTTTCGTTTACTTAAAGGTGTTGAATGACTCGATGCCCACACAATTAATAAAATAAGTCCGACTAACGGTATGCCCACTAAAAAAATAGATAGAAACCAGTTTCCGGTACTTGTGTGTTCCGGATTTACATAGGGGGCTGAGACGTTATTTGATGCGGGGGTATTTGATTGTTCCATGGATTTATTCCTGTTTTTATTATGATTTTTAAAGACTTTTCACAATTTTCATTGTGAATTTAAGCATAAGTTACCGGCTCAAATTTGCAAACAAATTAATTTTTGGGTAATTGGCTTGACCAAACTCAAAGAATTCTCGACCTATCAGCATATACTGGCACCCACATACACTTCAGTTGTGGAGGTGATCATGGACGTTGTGCTAACCCATCACCATGATGTACTCGCTGCGCTGCATGCGCCTGAGCAATTTAGTAACAAGGTTTCCTCGCATTTAAATGTTCCCAATGGCATGGACGGCTCCGAGCACCTCGCCTATCGCGCACTCATTGAACCGTTTTTTAGCGCCGCAGTGCTGACACAGTTTCAACCCAAATTACAGGTGGTCATTGACGAGCTGTTCGATAGTATTGCAAGTCATAACATCGTGGAGATATCAGATACTATTGGCCATCAATTTGCGCTACAGGCGCAATGTGCATTTATGGGGTGGCCGGTAGCACTCGAACAACGCTTAACCGCGTGGATGGCTGCGCAGAAAGCGGCAACCGTGGCACAAGATCGCCCTGCACTGCATGCTTTAGCCGCAGAATTTAGTGCTCTTGTTATAAAGCAGCTAGAGCGCGCGCGCCACGGCGAGAACGATCCTCAATCGATCACCGCAAAACTCACGCAGTTGCAACTAAATGGCGAACCGTTGTCAGATGAGTATCTGGTTAGCATTATTCGTAACTGGACCGTCGGCGAGCTGGGGACCATAGCGGCGGCCGTCAGTTCTATTATTGAGTTTTTAGCTGCCAACCCAGTGGTGCAAAAACAGTTACGTAAGGCGCCTGAGCACATTGATCATGCCATTGATGAACTATTGCGTATTGCCGCACCATTGCCAAGCAACCGTCGCCGCACCACATGCCCAGTGACGCTTGGTGATCAACATATCGACAGCGATACTCTGGTACGTATTGATTGGCGCGCAGCCAACCGCGACCCACAGGTATTTGACCAGCCCGAACAGTTTCAATGGCATCGCGACCCATCACTGAATCTACTTTATGGTGCAGGCATTCATGTATGCCCCGGTAAACCATTGGCACAGCTGGAATTACGTTTATTCGCTGAGGCGCTATTGATGCGCGTTCCGCATATTGAATAGATACCAACGATAGGCGTTGACGGAAAAACTCAATAGTGTTTCACTTCTTTAAATTGTTAGGAGTTAAACCATGAGTGATCGCGACAAGTACCTAGCCCAAACCCACACCGTGGAAAACCAGCCGCCGGCGCTTGAAAATTACAACTTGTATGCCGAAGATCACGCTCTGCAAGCCGCTGTAAAACGCGAGGGCGCAGCATGGGCCGAACAAGATATCGCGCGCTTCGGCGCCGAATGTGGCCTACCTGAGCGCATCGCACTGGGATTTGCAGCCAACGCCAATAAACCTTCTCTACAAACTCATGATCGCTTTGGTGAGCGCATTGATCAGGTCGATTTTCACCCCAGTTATCACCAGTTGATGGACATTGCCATCACCGAAGGCCTGCACGCCAGCCCTTGGTCGAAACCTGGCCCTGGCGCCCATGTGGCGCGCGCTGCTAAGTATTACCTGCATACCCAAGTGGAAGCAGCACACGGCTGCCCCATTACCATGACCTTTGCAGCAATTCCGGCGTTGCACCATCAACCCGATTTATTAGAACAATTTGGCGCAAAAATCATGGTACCGCAATACGATGGGCGCAATGTGCCGGATACGATGAAACGTGGCTTAACCATCGGCATGGCTATGACCGAAAAGCAAGGCGGCTCAGACGTACGCACTAACACCACCAAAGCCTATGCAATTGATGCGAGCGGCCCGGGCCAAGCGTATGAACTGGTAGGCCACAAATGGTTTGTTTCAGCCCCCATGTGCGATGCCTTTTTAGTTCTTGCGCAGGCACCCGGCGGTTTGTCGTGCTTCTTATTGCCCCGTTGGCGCCCTGATGGCAGCAAAAATGCCTTACAAATTCAGCAGTTAAAAAATAAGATGGGTAACGTGGCCAATGCCTCCAGCGAATGTGAACTGCGCGGCGCCTTGGCATGGATGGTCGGCGAAGAAGGCCGTGGCGTGCGCACCATCATTGAAATGGTTGCCATGACGCGCTACGACTGCATGATCGGTTCATCAGCGGGCATGCGCCAAGCCACTGTGCAAGCGCTGCACCACGCCCACCACCGCTCAGCATTTGGCGCCCGTTTAAGCGAGCAGCCATTAATGCAAAACGTGTTGGCTGATTTAGCCTTAGAAAGAGAAGCCGCAATGACGCTAACCATGCGCATGGCGCGGGCTATGGACCAGCAAGACAATGAACACGAACGGTTATTGGCACGCATCGCAACGCCAATTGGCAAATACTGGATATGCAAACGTGCACCAAACCACGCCTACGAGGCGATGGAAGCCATTGGTGGTATGGGCGTGATGGAAAATACCATTATGCCGCGCCTATTCCGCGAATCGCCAGTGAATTCGATTTGGGAAGGCAGTGGCAACGTGCAATGTTTAGACATTCTGCGCGCCATTCAAAAAGAGCCCGAAGTACTGGATGCTTACTTTGTTGAGCTTGCCAAAGCAAAAGATGCAAACATACTGTTTGATCGCTTTGTTGAAGCGCTGCAGCACGACTTTCGCAGCATTGCACCAGAACAATGGCAATATCACGCACGCCAATTTGCTGATCGCATGGCTGTCGCCTTGCAAGGTGCGTTATTGCTGCAACACGCGCCAGATTATGTCGCAGAAGCTTTTTGTGCCAGCCGCCTCGCATCGCAGGCTCACTTTAATTACGGTAGCTTGCCCAGTGGACTTGATGTGCGTGCCATTATTAGCCGCGCCACCCCGACTTTATAAAGGACAACCCATGATTATCCCAGCATACGTAGCCCGCAACGCACGTAAGTTTCCAGACTACGAAGCCGTGATTAATACCGGGGTGCGCAGCACTTGGCTTGAGCTTGACCAACACGTTAACGGCTTCGCTGAAGTTCTGGCCAATGACTACAACATTAAGCAGGGTGATCGGGTTTGTTTGGTGCTACCTAATAACTACGCCTTTGTTGTTGCCCATTTTGCCATTCAGCGCCTCGGCGCCATTGTTGCACCCGTAAACGTCAAGCTAACCGCGAACGAACTGGGCTATATATTTGACAATGCCGAGGCCAGCTTAATCATTACCTGCGACCTTACCAGCGCAGGCGCGTTGGCGGCGGCCAAACAAGCTAACATCAATCATTTGGTGATTAACGACATGCCCGCCTTTGTCACAACCAACAGCAGTGGCCGGGCCTTCAACAAACTTGACGAATACGCCATAACCGAATCGGCCACCCTACTTTATACCTCCGGCACCACAGGGCGCCCGAAAGGCGTGTTGTTTGACCACCGCGCACTACTATTTGTGGGCATGATGTTCGCCACCGAAATGAATTACGCCCCAGAAAGCCGATTGCTGTCGCTGATGCCGTTTACCCATTCGGCACCTTTGAACCTCTCGTTGGTAGGCGGCACGCTGATGGGCTGTACCCACATCATAGCGCCAACCTTTACACCTGATTTATTGCTTAATTTGGTGGAGCAAGAAAGCTGCACCCACTTCTTTGGCGCGCCAGTGGCCTATCTACTTACCGCTCAGCACCCGCAAGTGAGCAACTCCAACCTAAGCAGCATGACGCATTGGATATATGGCGGTGGCCCATTGGCCGGTGACCAAGCCCACCGTGTGCAAAAAGCATTTGGCAGCGATCAGTTTTATTGTGTGTACGGCTTAACCGAAGCAGGCCCAACCGGGAGCCTGTTACTGCCCCATGAGCATGCTGACAAAGCAGGTTCAGTTGGCCGTCGCGCGGCAGCCTTTACCGAAATACGTGTGGTTAACGCCGACGGCGATATTGCTGGTGTTGATGAAGCCGGCGAAATACATATTGGCGGCGAAGGCATCATGCGCGAGTACTGGCGCAATCCCGAAGCCACCGCGGAAATATTCACCGCCGATGGGTGGATACGCACCGGCGATATCGGTGTGCGCGACGCCGATGGTTTTTATTGGGTAAAAGACCGCATCAAAGACTTAATTATCACCGGCGGCGTGAACGTGTATCCGCGCGAAGTAGAAGACGCTCTGGCAAGCCATCCTGCGGTGCTTGAAGTGGCGGTTATTGGCGTGCCGCATGATCAATGGGGCGAAAGCGTGAAAGCCTATGTGGTGCTCAACGAGCCATTAGACGAAGACGCCCTACGCACCCATGTGGCCAAGCGCTTGGCCGATTATAAACGCCCGCGGGTGTATCAGTTTGTTAACGAACTGCCACACAACGCCAACGGCAAAGTACTCAAACACCAGTTGCGGTAATTGCTGGGGTTGCACACAAACTAGACACTCGGCACGCGGGCGGCAAAAAACGCTTGCGCCTGCGCGTCGAAATTACTAATATAGCGCCCGTTCCACGCCTGTGGAGCCACTTCCAAAAATGTGCGTCCGTAGCTCAGTTGGTTAGAGCACTACCTTGACATGGTAGGGGTCGGTAGTTCGAGTCTACTCGGACGCACCACTTTTCCAGAATTCATATCCCGATGTAACCATCACTACCCTAGTCGAATTTGTAGTTGACTTAATAAAGCTAACTTGTTCTTATCTAAAGCTTAATTGCATTTATAATAAGGACATTACATGTTGTTTAACAAAAAAGTTGCTCTAGTAGTCACCCTCTCATCGTTCATTATCACACCTTTAGCCTCTGCAAATGAAAACACCGCCCCGAGCTTCGATCATGTTGGTGCAAGTTATGTGAATTACGACATTGCTGACGAATCATTAAGTGGGTTCGGCATTCACGTTGAAAAAGCGTTTAATGAGCACGTATTTTTTAGTGCGAAACATACTGATGTCTCAGAAGAGTTCGCCATTGTCACAAACCAAGGCACGGTAAATACTGAAGTATCAGCGCTGCTGACACACGGTAATCTTGGCTATAAGTTTTTTAACAACGGTTCTACTGTAATGTACGGTAGCGTCGGTTACACACGCGCAAAAGCGTCTGGTTCTGCCACCGATACAACGGGCAGTTTTCTTGGTGAAATAAGCGAAAGTGACTCTGGCATGAACGCTCAATTGGGTCTTCGTTCACGTTTTGCCACAAATATAGAAGTTGATTTTTCGGTACGACATATCGATATTGCAGACGAAACGGATCAAGAGTTGAGCTTTATTGGCCGTTATTACGGACAGCAGAATTTGAGCTTTTTTGCAGGCTATCGTCATTTAGATAGTGATGCGAGCAGCTTTGAATTCGGTGTTAGTTATCATTTCTAAATTTTAAAAGCTCCAGTGCTTAAAGGCGCTGGAGCTTTGCTGTAAAACCACGACGTGTTGGAATGATTGTATCCATTGTCACCCCTCTGACATTCCAACTAATTCATGCATCACGCGTTCTATTTGCTCGCCATTTACCAAATGGTCTCCAAAAATTGCACACAAAGCTTGATCAATAGCCGCCTCCATGACCATGCCGTGGTGAATATGTTGAAACACCATAGATGCAATAGTCTTATATTCTTCCGTGAGGCCATTTTCTTTGCAGCACGTATTCATAGGGTCTGTCTCGTATAGTGCCGCATTGATTACCTCGACACTCATACGCTTCAATTGACGCGACGGACGCGATCCCGTGTAGCCACGTTTATCGAGCGCGGCATGCAGTTTATCAAATTGCAACTGACGACCGCGCACTGCGGTTGAGTTGGCATATGGCAACGTTTGCAGGCGCATGAGTTGATGAATGATTTGGTAGATAGAGGTTGTAGTCATTAATTTTCTTTTTAATTATTTTTCAATGTTTTTTAAACATCACTACTATACCTGACACTAGCGACACTATATGTCGTATATGTTCAGTCGGGAGCGCTCTGTGTGTTATCGCACAGTGAATTGAATTTTATCGGCGTAATCTCAACGATTCAGCCGTTCCAATTGAGTACCTTAGGAATACAAGTCATGACCACAGCTAAACTTCCGAAAGGATTACCTTCATGCCAGCGACGATTATCACGTCCGTGAAAAAACCTATAGCACTTATTGACAGTCATTCACCGAATCAAAACAAACTGCTGTATAGCCTTTCATTAGAAGTACAACAGCGTGTTTTCCCGCATCTTGAAATTATCGAGATGCCTCTGGGTAAAGTGCTTCACGAGTCAGGTGAATTGCTGCGTTACGTATACTTTCCCATCAGTTGCATTGTTACTTTGATACATGTATTGAAAGATGGTGCGTCTACCGAGGTTTCGGTTGTTGGAAACGATGGTTTAGTTGAGGTTTCGTTACTCATGAGTGGCGGAACCACCACCAGCCGAGCCGTGGTGCAGGGTTCCGGCTTTGCCTACCGCTTGGCTACAGAACACATTGAGCTGGAATTTCATCGTCATGGTGAATTGATGTTGTTAGTACTGCGTTATATTCAGACGCTATTAACCCAAATGTCGCAAACTGCCGTTTGTAATAGGCATCACAATATTGAACAGCAATTATGTCGCTGGCTGCTGCTGTCTTTAAATCTCGTCAAAGACAATCACTTAGCCATGACTCAAGCGCTAATCGCTAATACGCTCGGTGTACGCCGCCAAAGTGTCACGGAAGCTGCCAGGCGCCTTCATAAACACGGTGCCATTGATTATAATCGCGGTCATATATGGGTTACAAACCGCCATACAGTGGAACAACTGTGCTGCGAGTGCTACACCGTCGCTAAAACGGAGATCGATCGTTTAATGAACTAATCCCCAAAAGCAATTAACGCGGCATATTCACCAACTGCTTTTGGGTCTTGATTTTATTGCGGGGGTATCAACACTTCGCTAAGCGATAAACTTTTTCAGCTGAATTTTCATACGACTCAACATTTGAAGCGTCGTAAAGATAACAACGTCCGCTTTTATTGCGGAAACTGACACCGTGTTTATCTTCGTGGATAACGTAAGACATCGCCTCTTCTTCGCTGCGCGAACCCGAACTACTGCATTGCACTGGGCCGCATGCAAACCAATAACCGGATGAGTTCTGCCAAGTAATAACAACACCGTTACCCGCTATCGCCGAACCTGAGAAAAACCCAACAACCAAAGCCAAAACTGCAAATCCATGTGAACATTTCATGTCAGTGCTCCTTCGCTCTTCCGCGAAAATTTTAGGAGCATTATGTTTAGTCCAACATTTTGAATTGTGCAATTTTTGTACAGTAATTTATCTATTAATATGTAACTCGCCCAAAATAAAGTTTGACTTAGCTGTGAATAGGCGTACAGTGGCCCTCGTTGGTTAAGAAACAGCAAGTTAAATCTCCTCTACGTCGCATTATTAGCAGTATATCTTCGTCCTGTAGTTTTAAGTTTCATTTTTTACCCCGCATGATCCCGTTCATGGCATTGGCTATGGCGGCTAATTAATTAAAATTTTCAGGATAATATTATGTCTAATACAGTAAATGGCGTTGTAAAGTGGTTTAACGAAGCGAAAGGTTTTGGTTTTATTGAGCAACAAGGTGGCGCAGACGTATTTGCTCACTTTAGCGCAATAGCCAGCACCGGTTTCAAAACCTTAGCCGAAGGCCAACGTGTATCGTTCTCGATCACTCAAGGTCCTAAAGGCCCACAAGCTGAGAACATCGTAGCGATTTAATCGCCGTTGTTAGTTTGATAAAAAGGAGCGTATTCGCTCCTTTTTTTGTGCCTGAAATTCACCTATTCGTCGAGTGAACACTGCATGCAGCGTTCTTTACCGGTAATAAGTTTCGAGATGCCGTTTCGGTTACGCGCGAAATACAAATAGCCTTTATCGGCAAACCATCGAATCAATGGCCAACGTAACATAGCTGTCATCCAACCTCGCCCTACGGCTGACCAAGCGGCATGGGTAACGTCTAACCCATAAATCATTTCGCCATTTGCTTTTTGGCCATGCAAAATACGATTCGCTTCAGCAATATCAACCTGCGGATAACGCTCGGCAAAGTCAGACGCCCAAATATTCTCAAAGCGCAGCTTTTTTTGCTTGTCCTTTGCTTTTAAATGACGCATTTCTTTTACGCAAAGCGGACAACCGCCATCGTAAAACAAAACCAGCTGTGTTGACACAAATACTACCTCGAAGTGATTTAGTGCTCGCTTTAGTATACGCCGTTATTGTTCGCACCGATCACCGATTAACTTTTGACTTTAAGTAGGGTTATTCATAGAATCTGCGCCAGTGTATTTAAGGTATTACTAAACTACGGTAGCAAATGACAATGAAGAAGCTAATTTTCCCTGCATTAATGAGCTGTTACATGGCGCTTTTGATGACCTGTTTGATCACGTGGATAAACACGGGCTTTGACTCAGGTTTTTGGGGACGTTGGTTCACGGCATTTTACATTGCCTGGCCTATCGCTGGGCTGTTAGTTTTGCTTGGTGGCCAACGTATTCGTGCATTAAGCGAAAGACTCGCCCAGAAGTTTTAATAAATAAGGAGAACACTTTGAAATTAACCGTAGATATCAGCAAGTACCCGTTAACAGAAAATTACATTGAGCCAATTCGCGGCTTTATTGATGAACTGGCTAAGTTCGATAAGGTTCATATCATCACCAATACACTCAGCACGCAGCTGTTTGGTGATTACGATGATGTTATGGAAGCACTACAAGTTTGTATTAAATGGTCATTTAATAAATACGGCAAAGTCGTATTTGTTTGCAAGTTCCTTCACGGCGACTTACGTCCAGAATGAGAGACGTGCAGTCCAAGGACTGCACCCTCCTCTTACGCATGATAAACTAACGGCAAGCACGTAATCACCAAGGTTGTTGTTATGCCGTTTCGCCCAGAGCAAAGTTACCAAGAAATCTCCGATCAGCTATTCGCGCCCTGCGAGCCAACAGCAGTGCAGGCGCCGCAGTGGATAGCGTTTAATGAAGTCTTGGCGGCGGAACTCGAACTGCCGGATAATCTCTGGTTGTCCGAACACGGTTTGCAGGTGTTTTCTGGTAATCAAGTGCCCGACTGGGCAAAGCCGGCAGCGCTTGCCTATGCGGGCCATCAATTTGGAAATTTTGTCCCTCAATTAGGCGATGGCCGCGCGCTGCTCTTGAGTGAAGTGGTTGATAAACACCAACAACGCTTCGACATTCAGCTAAAAGGTTCCGGCCGCACGCCATTTTCACGCGGCGGTGACGGCCGCTCACCAATTGGCCCTGTGCTGCGCGAGTACGTGGTCAGTGAAGCTATGCATGCGCTTGGCGTGCCAACAACCCGCGCATTGGCGGCAATCGCCACAGGCGAGCCGGTGCGACGTGAACAAGCCGAACCCGGTGCTATTTTGACCCGTGTCGCTGCCAGTCATCTGCGCGTTGGCACCGCACAGTACGTATTGGCGTTAAAAGACTTTGAGTTGCTAAAGAACTTTGCTGATTATGTGCTACAACGCCATTATCCAGATGCTGTATCAGACGAGCAGCCCTATCTGGCACTACTGCATCAGGTCATGAACAACCAAGCGAAATTAATTGCGAAGTGGATGAGTATTGGTTTTATTCATGGCGTCATGAACACCGACAATATGACACTAAGCGGCGAAACCATTGATTACGGCCCCTGCGCATTTATGGAGGCTTATGATCCGGCCACCAAGTTCAGCTTCATTGACAAACGCGGACGCTACGCATACCAAAATCAGCCCGCTATTGGGCTTTGGAATATTGCACGATTCGCTGAAACTTTGTTGCCGTTGTTAGCAGACGACCCGGATCGAGCTGTCGCCATCGGTACCGCCGAAATTGAAAAATTCCAGGGCGTCTATGAGCAGTATTACTGGCAAAATATGAGCGCCAAGATTGGGTTACCTGTTGAAACCGCACAACCATTGGTTACCCGTTACTTAACACTAATGCAGCAACAACACATTGATTTTACTCTTGGATTTCGTTATCTCGGTGATGCCAACCAGGACCGTTTACAGAAACTATTTAACAACAGCGCAGATTGGCAGGCATGGCATGCAGATTGGCTAACGGCGATTGGTGAGCGCGATATTACAGCGTTGAAAACCAAACTGAATACCGTCAATCCGGCTTACATTCCTCGCAATCACTTGGTGCAGCACGTTATTGAGGCTGCAACCGAGCAGGGCTCATTAATCGAGTTTAACCGATTGAACAAAGCCCTCACTAAGCCCTATTTAGAACGCAGCGAGTTTGCCGACCTCATGCAACCTGCTGCCAAAGAGCAAGCTGTAACGCAAACCTTTTGCGGCACCTAGCCGAGCGAGCAAACACACCACCAGCTAGAAGCCAACCTGTTGGCAATAGCTATTACTTTGCTGCACAACACCATCGCGATAACATTGCTCCAAGTTGTTCAGTGCTGGGTCATGGTAATTAATAAAGCCGTCGTTGAGCCCATTGCGCATCACCGACGAAATTTGGCGCTTACCGTTAAGCCAGATTTCTAATTTCTCACGTCCATCTGAACGATAGGTGGTTTTGATCACCCGCGTGGAACGAGAATTCGGTATCGCTAACAACTGCAGCTCATCTTGCACCCGCTGGCCGTTGTTAAACTGCACCAAACTTGCGCCAACATCGGTGGCAGCCATGGAGCCTGACTTGGCTTGTTGCAGCCAAATACGTTTTAACTCACCGTGCAAACGCCCATCAATGAACTGCCCTTCAACACGACCATACATGTCAGATATTTGTTGGTAGGCGCCCGTACTGAACCGATGCGGATGCGTATAATGTGCCACGAATCGGCCCTGTATTGTTCCGTCCGTGCATTGCCCCTGGCTAACGATAATATCCGCGGCACCATCGTCGTAATCAAAGTTGTGTTTTCGCTGTGCAGTACGTTGCGCGGCATGTTCATCAGCGGTCAATTGAAACAAAATGTAGCTCTTAGTATCGGCATCGAGTACACACGCTTGTTGGCTATTTGGGGTCAACTGCGCGGCAACATTCCCAGCAAGTATTGTGGTGAGCTTAGGCATATAAGAGGCCGCGTTTGCACTAGCTAAGGTTGTATTTGAAGGTGGTTTCAGCCACGAATAAAAACCGACGGCTGGCACGTTCCATGTTCCGCCAGTGACAGACTCAGCGGATGCTGATGAGGCCGCGGTTGTGTTAGCGTCAGGCGTTCTCGAAACAGGTGCTGTGGCAACTTCTCCGAGCGATTCTACCCGCGCATAGTCAGCTGGTGCTTCTACGCGCTTAAGTTGCGCCAAACTTGGAGCTATTTGATGGCAATATGCAGTAACCGGCAGCTGCTTGCCCGCGCGGTAGCATGACGGGGAGTCTTTCAATACGGCACTGGCGAATTCCATCCAGCCATCAATTTGGCCATTCAAGGTATGATAACGCGTATTCGGTCGGCCATTCATCCAACTATTTATTAATGCACGGTTTTGCTCTAAATGCTGAGTTACTGTCACGGATCGTCCGTCGTCATTGCCGGCAACATTCACATGATCACCAACCGGCTTGCCATTGTCATAAACGCCAATATTAAAGTAACGTAGCTCACGCCATGCCCCATTAAAGTTTGACCTATCAATGGTGATAACGCGGGCTTCACCGTGCAGCACACCCTCTTTGAAGTGGCCATCAATACGACCTGTTATTTGGGTTTCGCCAGAGAAAAACTCGGTGCGCGAGTACGAATTATCCGTATACACCGCGCTAACTGGTCCATTTAACTTACCTTGCGCACAATCGCCGGAAAGCACAGTAATCGACTGACCGCGCTGCTCATGTTGCACTAAATCCGCCGTACTCTGACGCACACGGGCAATCGCTTCTGGTGTCATTTGGTGCATAACAAAACTTGAAGTCACGTCGTCGAGCTGGCAAGTCAGGCCATCACTCGCCTGCATCAAGCCATCGATATTTTGCTGCGTAAGTTGTTCTAAATAGGTGAGGTAACTCTGACTTTTGGTGTTGGGGATTTGCCATTTCGGCCCAGTCGCACCCGGTTCGTTATGATGCTTGTCCATCATCTCATTCCATTGGTGCGCTCGGGCGCGGTCCATTGCACGTTCGTGTTCTTCCATCCAACTGCTGCAACCCGTTAGCAAGGAAACGAGTACGGCAATAGATCCTATTTTTACGACTGTCATTGCGTTACCCCTTAAAAATTAAGTTGTTTTAACTTTAGTCGGGATTCAGCATTGATCAAAAATTAACTGACTTTATTCGGCACCTTCGCCGTCAAGGTAATACCAACGCCCATTTTCACGCACGAAATGTGATTGTTCTTCCATGACGCCAATGTCGTCATCAATCTGAAAATAAGCCTTGAAATGCACATAGCCGCTATTGCCATGGGTGCCGGTGGCCAAAATCTGTAGTTGCAGCCATGTTGGATTATCATCGGATAAGTTAAAATCACTCGGCAGACTGCTGGGATGCCACGTGGCACGCAGATATTGCTCGAGGCCTCGGGCATAGGCGCTATAACGCGATCGCATAAGCTCTTCCGGGGTTCGAGCATATTTCGTCCCCGCATGAAATGGTTCACAGCATTTCGCATATTTACCACCACCACACGGGCATTTTTTAGACACCGGCTTAGTCATACGGCCAGCCCTTCTTAGGTTTCACTGGCGGACGGCGCTTTGCACCAGGTTTAGCTGTATTGGGCTTTGCTGTACCGGGCTTGGGCCGACGGCTGCGATGCCCTTCTGGCGCTAAACCAGAGGAACCTTCAATAGACTGCATTAACTGTGACAGCTCTTTCTCGGTTAGATTTCGCCATTGCCCAACCTGCAAATTGCCAAGCCGTATGTTCATAATACGGGTGCGCTCAAGCTTGCGAACCTCATAATCAAAGTATTCGCACATGCGCCGAATTTGCCGATTCATACCTTCAACTAAGGTTAACCGAAACACAAAGGTGGACAGTTGCTCTACTTTGCAGCGTTTGGTCCGCGTGCCCAAAATTGGCACGCCGCTCGCCATGCCTGAGATAAAGTCAGGCGTAATGGGCCGATGCACAGTAACCACATATTCTTTTTCATGCTGATTACCAGCACGAAGAATTTTATTGACCAAATCGCCGTTACTGGTAAGGAAAATCAAACCTTGGGAGTCTTTATCCAACCGCCCAATTGGGAAAATTCGCTCACGGTGACGAACAAAATTAGTGATGTTGTTACGCTCAGCAGAGTCCGTTGTGCACACCACCCCAACCGGTTTGTTCAGCGCAATGAAAACAAACTTTTCTTTGTTCTGCGCTTCAATTAAACGGCCGTTCACCTTCACTTCATCGCCAGCGCCAACTTTATCGCCAACCACGGCAGTACGCCCGTTTAATGTCACCACGCCTTGCTCAATAAAGCGGTCTGCTTCGCGCCGCGAGCAGATACCGCTTTCACTGATGAATTTATTTAACCGAACTGATTCGCGCTCTTGCATCATGGTCCTAGACGTTTAGCTTTGTGGTACACGCACCCAGCCTTCCATGAGAACCCGCGCGCTGCGACTCATAATGGCTTTCGTGACTGTCCATTCACCATTTATTTTTTTCGCTTCTGCGCCAACGCGTAAGGTACCCGAAGGGTGGCCAAACACAACAAAATTACGATCTCCACCACCGGCAGCTAAATTCACCAAGGTTCCAGGAACTGCTGCTGCGGTTGCAATGGCCACGGCTGCTGTGCCCATCATTGCATGGTGTAACTTACCCATCGACATCGCACGCACCAACACGTCTATATCCGATGCATTGACGGGTTTGCCGCTTGAAGACACATAGTCAGCTGGCGGTGCAACAAAAGCAATTTTCGGCGTGTGTTGACGTGCGGCGGCTTCGTCTATGGAGTCAATTAAACCCATTTTAACGGCGCCATGTGCGCGTAACTTTTCAAACATCAACAGCGCATCCGCGTTTTCATTAATTGCACCCTGCAGTTCGGTACCGGTGTATCCGATGTCAGCTGCATTCACAAAAATGGTTGGGATACCTGCATCAATAAAGGTTGCCTGTAGCTTAACTAAGCCTGGCACCTCAAACTCGTCAACCACATTGCCAGTTGGAAACATAGAGCCGCCCTCGCCGTCTTCATCCGACGCGGGGTCCATAAATTCAACTTGCACTTCAGCGGCCGGAAAGGTCACGCCATCCAGTTCAAAATCACCGGTTTCTTGTACTTCACCGTTGGTAATGGGTACATGCACAATAATGGTTTTTTGGATGTTCGCCTGCCAAATGCGCACGACAGCAATACCATTTTCAGGAATGCGAGCAGCGTCAACCAAACCGTTACTGATAGCAAACGAGCCTACCGCAGCGGTTAAATTGCCGCAGTTGCCGCTCCAATCAATAAACGGCTTATCAATAGATACCTGACCAAACAAGTAATCCACATCGTGATCTGCGCGATCGCTGCGCGACAATATCACCGTTTTACTGGTACTTGATGTCGCCCCGCCCATGCCGTCGGTATGCTTGCCGTACGGATCAGGACTGCCGATGACGCGTAACAAGAGTTTGTCACGCGCCGGACCCGCAGTTTGAGCCGCTTGCGGCAGGTCATCTAATTTAAAAAAAACACCTTTTGAAGTGCCGCCACGCATATAGGTGGCGGCGATTTTCAATTGCGGAGGAAACGCCATACTAACTAACCTCACCAGCTAAGAAGTCTTGTGCAAAACGCTGCAAGACGCCACCGGCTGAGTAAATCGACATTTCTTCGGCGGTATCCAAACGGCATTTTACCGGCACTTTGACGGTTTCGCCATTGGCACGATTGATGACCAAGGTTATCTTCGCACCCGGTTGGATATCACCTTCAACATCGTAGGTTTCGCTGCCGTCAATGTTCAGCGTTTTACGTGTTGTGCCGGCTTCGAACTCCAGCGGCAACACGCCCATACCAATTAAATTGGTACGGTGAATGCGCTCGAAACCTTCGGCGACGATACATTCAACACCAGCAAGGCGAACACCTTTCGCTGCCCAGTCACGCGAAGAACCTTGACCATAGTCCGCACCCGCAACAATGATCAGTGGCTGTTTACGTTCCATATAGGTTTCAATAGCTTCCCACATACGCATGGTTTTGCCTTCTGGCTCAACCCGGGCAAGCGAACCTTGAATCACTTCACCCTGTTCGTCACGCACCATTTCGTTAAACAATTTCGGGTTGGCAAACGTAGCACGTTGCGCGGTTAAGTGATCACCACGGTGCGTTGCATACGAATTAAAGTCTTCTTCCGGCAAGCCCATTTTGTGCAGATATTCACCTGCGGCGCTGTCGAGCATAATGGCATTGGACGGCGACAAGTGATCGGTAGTGATATTATCACCTAGCACAGCTAACGGGCGCATACCCTTCAGACTATTCGCTGATGCGAATGAACCTTCCCAATACGGTGGCCGACGAATATAGGTGCTTTGCGGGCGCCATTCATACAGTGGGTTGTTCTTCTCGCCGTAATCCACACTCAAATCAAACATCGGGTCATAAACCGTACGGTACTGCTCTGGTTTCACCGCCGTTTTCACAATCGCGTCAATCTCTTCATCGCTTGGCCAGATATCTTTCAACGTCACTGGGTTGCCATTTTTGTCCAAACCCAACACATCTTTTTCAATATCAAAACGAATCGAACCCGCTATTGCGTAAGCAACAACTAAAGGCGGTGACGCTAAAAATGCCTGTTTGGCGTGCGGATGAATACGGCCATCGAAGTTACGGTTCCCCGAAAGTACTGCAGTGGCGTACAAATCACGCTTAATAATTTCATCTTTAATTTTCGGGTCTAACGCACCACTCATGCCGTTACAGGTCGTACAGGCAAAGCCAACAACGCCAAAACCTAAGGTTTCTAATTCAGGCAATAGTTTGGCATCTTCCAGATACATTTTTACCGTTTTAGAACCCGGCGCCAGTGACGTTTTCACCCATGGTTTGCGGGTTAAACCTAACTTGTTTGCGTTGCGTGCAATCAAGCCTGCCGCAATCATATTGCGCGGGTTACTGGTATTGGTACAGCTGGTTATTGCAGCAATGATCACCGCGCCGTCCGGCATGGTACCGTCGGTAGGTTTATCATAATCGGCAGCAATACCGCGTGAGCTAAGCTCTGAAGCGGGTAATAATGCATGCGGGTTTGATGGTCCGGCCAGGTTACGTTCAACCTTCGACAAATCAAACGTTAGCACGCGTTCGTATTTGGCCCCAATCATGCTGTCAGCCCATAAACCTGTGTGCTTCGCATACTTCTCAACCAGCTCAACCTGCTTATCGTCACGACCGGTTAGTTTCAAATAGTCGATGGTTTGCTGGTCAATGTAGAACATGGCTGCTGTTGCGCCGTATTCCGGTGTCATGTTGGAGATGGTTGCTCTATCACCCACTGACAAGGCGTCAGCGCCAGCACCGTAAAACTCTAAATAGGCACCAACAACGCGCTGTTTTCGCAAGAAATGAGTAATCGCGAGCACTAAATCCGTACTTGTAATACCTGGCTTCAATTTGCCCGTTAATTCAACACCAATGATCTCTGGTAGGCGCATGTACGATGCGCGACCTAGCATGACGCTTTCGGCTTCTAAGCCACCCACGCCCACTGAAATAACGCCCAAGGCATCAACCATTGGTGTGTGGCTATCGGTACCTACACACGTATCTGGGAATGCCACGTTGTCGCGTATTTGCACCACCGGCGACATTTTTTCCAGATTAATTTGGTGCATGATGCCGTTGCCCGGAGGAATCACATCCACGTTTTTAAAGGCTGTTTTGGTCCAATTGATAAAGTGAAACCGGTCGTCATTGCGACGGTCTTCAATTTCGCGGTTCTTTTCGAACGCATCTTTATCAAAACCTGCATGTTCAACCGCCAACGAGTGATCAACGATTAATTGTGTTGGTACGACTGGGTTTACTTTGGCAGGGTCACCGCCTTTATCCGCAATGGCGTCACGCAAACCGGCTAAGTCAACTAAAGCGGTTTGGCCTAAGATGTCATGGCATACTACACGAGCTGGATACCACGGAAAATCAAGGTCATTTCGGCGCTCAATAATTTGCGTCAGGCTAGCAGTTAAATCTTCAGGGTTGCAGCGACGTACAAGCTGCTCCGCTAGAACTTTTGAGGTGTATGGCAGGCCGTCATAAGCACCTGGTTTAATGGCTTCTACCGCGGCACGCGTATCAAAATACTCAAGTGTGGTGCCCGGGAGCTGTTTACGAAATTCAGAATTCATAACTGTCCCCTTCTGTTCATTTACAAAGAGGCACCGAAGCGCCTCTTTCCATCTGCTTAACGGTCTTCTAAAGCAGGTACAGGACGCGGTTCTGGGCCTATATAATCCGCGCTTGGACGAATAATACGATTATTCGCACGTTGCTCTTTAACGTGCGCGGTCCAGCCGCTAACGCGTGACATCACGAAAATTGGCGTAAACAATTTGGTCGGAATGCCCATGTAGTGATACGCCGATGCATGGAAGAAATCCGCATTCGGGAATAACTTCTTCTCGCGCCACATCACTTCTTCACAGCGCACAGAAACGTCATACAAACGGCTGTCACCAAACTCTTTACCAAGCTTCTCAGACCATGCTTTGATGATGTCATTGCGTGGATCAAATTCACGATACACAGCATGACCAAAGCCCATGATTTTTTCTTTACGCTCAAGCATACCCATTAATGTCTGCTCAGCATCGTCGGCGTCTTTCATATTCTCAATCAATTCCATCGCCGCTTCATTTGCGCCGCCATGCAATGGTCCACGTAACGAGCCAATTGCGCCAGTTACACATGAGAAAATATCTGACAACGTTGATGCACAAACACGTGCAGTAAAGGTCGACGCATTGAACTCGTGCTCTGCGTATAAAATCAGTGAGGTATTCATCACGTCAGTGTGTAGCTTAGACGGTGCTTTATCATGCAACAAATGCAAGAAGTGTGCGCCAATTGAATCATCATCAGTTTGCGTTTCAATGCGCTTACCGTCATGACTAAAGCGGTACCAGTACAACAGGATACTTGGGAATGCAGCGAGCATACGCTCAATTTTCGCATCCGCTTGGCTAAAGTCTTCTTCTGGCTCGAGGTTACCTAGGAAAGAGCAGCCAGTACGCATCACGTCCATTGGATGTGCGTCGGCCGGAATACGCTCTAACACGTCTTTCAATGCTTGCGGTAAACCACGTTGTTGCTTCAGGCGTGCTTTGAACTCGGCCAACTGATTTTTGGTTGGTAATTCGCCTTGCGCTAATAGGTACGCAACTTCTTCAAAGCTCACTTTGTCGGCTAGTTCTTTGATGTCATACCCGGAATAGGTTAAACCCGAACCACTTTTACCTACCGTACACAATGCTGTTTCGCCAGCTACTTGTCCGCGTAAACCCGCGCCTGTTAATTTCTTATCCGACATATTAACTCCTTAATTGAAAAGCCGTTGTTCGTTATTCGTTATTCGATCGCTGCGCTTGTCGTTAATGATTTAACGACTAACGATTAACGCATAACGTTTTTTATTTTTTAAATAATTGATCAAGCTTATCTTCAAATGCGTGGTAATTCAGAAAATCGTACAATTCCGCACGCGTTTGCATACTATCGACCACATCTTTTTGATGCCCTTTCGTTAGAATGCTTTCATAAACATTAAGTGCTGCTTTATTCATGGCACGGAACGCGCTCAACGGATACAGCACCAATTCAATGCCGACTTCCGCCAGCTCATCCTTGCTAAATAGTGGCGTGGCACCAAATTCAGTAATGTTGGCAAGTACCGGCACATTCAAGGCATCGGTAAATGCTTTATAGTCTTCCAAGGTGTGCACAGCTTCAGCAAAAATTGCATCAGCGCCAGCTTCAACACAAGCTTGAGCGCGCGCAATTGCAGCGTCCAAACCTTCCTGTTGAAATGCATCGGTGCGCGCCATGATAAAAAACTGATCATCAATACGGGCATCAACTGCAGCTTTAACACGGTCAACCATTTCTACTTGAGAAACAATTTCTTTGTTCGGGCGATGGCCGCAACGTTTTTGCGCAACCTGATCTTCAATATGAAAACCTGCCGCGCCAGCCCGGGTCATTTCTTTTACAGTGCGCGCAATGTTAAACGCTCCACCCCAACCGGTATCTGCATCAACCAATAAAGGTACATCGGTAGCGGCCGTAATACGACGAATGTCTTCACAAACATCGTTCAACGAAGTCATACCTAAGTCAGGCAAGCCGTACGATGCATTGGCAACGCCAGCGCCCGATAAGTATAGCGCTTGGTGACCCACGCGCTCAGCCATCATGGCCGTGTAGGCATTAATTGTACCTACTATTTGCAGAGGCTTGTTGTCGGCAATGGCCTGGCGAAACTTTGCGCCAGCACTATGAATCTGTGTCATGTTACTTCCCCAATTGTTGCAGTTTTAATTCAATATTGCCGCGCGACGCAGCAATGTGACGGCGCATCAACAGATCCGCCAATTCACCATCACGGCTCGCAATGGCATTAATAATTGCTTTGTGCTCATCAAATGCCCGCGACACCCGAGGCCCGTTCATACCCAATTGCACACGATACATGCGCACTAAAAAGTACAGTTCGTCGCACAGCATATTAATCAGATAAGGATTTTTGCTACCCAAGATGATGCGATAATGGAAATCTAAATCACCGGCTTCTTGGTAATAACTCTCACCTTCACGCACGCGTTGCGACGCTAAATGTTGGTCCAACAATTCGCGTAACTGATTAACTTCGTGCTCATCCATGTTTTCAGCAGCTAATCGGCAAGCTAATCCCTCCAGTTCCTCACGGATCTGATACAATGCTTTTAAGCCGTCAGCCGACAAGGTGACAACACGTGCTCCAGCGTTTGGAATGCGTTCAATTAAGTGACAACGCTCTAAGCGTGCCATAGCTTCACGCAATGGCGCTCGGCTTACATCAAATTTGCGCGCAAGTTCAGGTTCACTGATTTTGCTGCCCGCGGCAATTTCGCCCTCGACAATGGCGCGCTGCATTTCAAGCAGTAAGCGGTCGGACGAGGTTACTGGCGAGCGCCACAACGGACTCTGAAGGGTTTCTGTCATAATTGTCGACATGTATAAATGATAATGCGCATTTTACGAGGAATAAAGCCAAATTCCAAGCGCCATTTGGATTTTATTGTCGACAATCAACAAATGAACCACTTGACATTGTCCTACGTAATATAAAAAAACAACTCTAAGGCGCGTATGAACGAGCTGCTTAAAACATTTCTCGATTTTGGCCAGGCAAATCAAGGCGTGGTAATCGGTGATCATAACCTCCCATTAGTTCTGCTTTCGTATTTCGTTGCTTTACTGGGCGTTTACACGTCGTTACTGACGCTCACACGAGCAAACTCTTATCGCCAACCCAAATTTCGTAGGATGTGGATTTTTATAAGCGCGTGCATTGCAGGCATTACGGTTTGGAGTATGCACTTTATCGGCATGATCGCCTTTCAGATCCCGGTCACTATTAAGCATCACGTTGGTATCACACTGGTTTCTGTGCTGCCTGCTATTTTTGCGAATTGGTATGCCTTGGGCACTCAAGTTAAAGTGGATGCCCCGTTTCAGGCTGGCTTGATCAAGACGATTTTCGCTGGCTTAATCTTAGGTCTTGGCATTGGCGCTATGCATTACATTGGCATGGCTGCTATGCAATTTAATGGCGTGCTGCTATACGATGTGCGTTGGTTTGTTAAGTCAATTATTGTCGCGTTGTTGCTTGGCACCATAGCCATGCTCACCTATCGAGCTATGGCCGAGTGGGCTCGGCGCACCGAACTTGAACGATTATTTAGCCGGTTATTGCCAGCCGCAATTATTGCATTGGCCATTAGTGGCATGCATTACACCGCAATGTTTGCGGCGCGTTTTTACGCCACCCCATATAACAGCGGTGGTCATCAGCACGACGATTGGCTAGCCTACACCATTGGTTTCGCGGCCATGCTTGCAGCCATTGCCGCAGTTATCGGCACCTTGGTTGATAAACGTCTATACACTCAGGCTAAATCGCAAAAAGCCGCCGACAAAATAATTCATAATTTGGCAACTCAGGATAGCTTAACGGGCCTGGCGAACAGGCAAATGTTGCTCGATAAGTTACAGCAACTTACCGGTTACCATTTTGCACTGGCAATTTTCGATCTGGATAAATTTAAGGCATTAAACAATACCTACGGTGCCAGCTACGGTGATTTAATGCTGCAGCAAGTCGCAAAACGCTTGCGTAACGTATTTGCCACCGAAACCAACTCATCAAGTTTCGTTTCGCGCCTTGGGGGCAATGAGTTTGCCATCATCCTACCGTGCCCGCATGAAGCGGATGTTGCCGCCTCAGAAAATACAGTTTTGCTACTGATAAAAGATATCCAAATGCAATTGGAACAATCTTATCAGTTGGGTCACTTCACGCATCTTTCTACAGTTTCAGTTGGCATCACACGATTTAGTGCGGGCTCTGATGCTGACACGGTATTAGGACAAGCCAGCTTGGCACTGGCTCACGCAAAAAACGATCATCACCACAGTGGTATTGAAATTTTCCGCACTGAATTTGCCGAGCAGGCAACGCAACGCATTAACTTAGAACACGATCTTCGACTGGCTATCGAGAAACAAGAACTGCAGCTATACGTGCAAGCGCAAGTGAACAGTGACGATCAGGTGGTAGGTGCTGAAGCTCTACTGCGGTGGCCACACCCCAAGCATGGATTCATTTCGCCCGCCGAATTTATTCCGTTAGCCGAAGAAACTGGTTTAATTATTTCCCTGGGTCATCTAATTATTGAACAGGCCTGCGAACTATTAAATAACTGGCAACAGCAACCGCAGACTCAGCAACTTACTCTGGCCGTGAACGTTAGCGGACACCAATTTCAACAACCCGATTTTGTTCAAGGGCTACTCGCGCAAATCAAGTATCACGGTATTCAGCCGCATTTACTGAAGTTAGAAGTAACAGAGAGTGTCATGGTGCACGATGTTGATTTGGTTGCTGAAAAAATGAACGAACTGCAAAGAATCGGGGTGCATTTTGCGATTGATGATTTCGGTACTGGTTACTCGTCAATGGCTTACTTGGCAGAACTTCCATTCGAAACGTTAAAAATCGACTTAAGTTTCATTCGTGACATGCTCACCCAACCGTCCATGGCGTCCATTGTGCGCGCGATGATTCAATTGGCGCATAGTCTTGATTTGAAGATCATCGCTGAAGGTGTCGAAACTCAGGCGCAACGCGACTATTTAGCTGCACATGGCTGCGACCTTTATCAGGGCTACTTATTTGGACGCCCTGCACCAGCCAGCGACTTTCTTAAGAGTCTCAGTTAGTGCCGTACACGCTCACATGAAGCTGATTTTGACCGTCATACTGCACATTAAAGCCAATCGTTGATTTTTCCTTGTTTGCGAATATGTCCGTGGTAACTACGGTTGCAGCACATAGCACCTCGCCGGTTACATAATTGGTTCGCAATGTACTAATATGCTCTATGTGAATCGCTTTGTTTGCCACTGCTCGGGCGCCCACGGCCTGCATAAGTGCTGAACGTGCCTGACTCGTTTCGCAAGCAGGATGTATGTCACCGCAGCCGGCAAGCAAAATACTGTTAGCGCATGCAAATACAACAACTGAACGATTCAATAGAACCTCCGTGACACCCGTAACTCAAGTAAAAGAGGAGTCCCTTCCTGACCACCTTTCCCTGACTTATCTATCGGGAGATAGATAATCTTTTATTAACATTTATTTATGACGATTGACTTCGGGCAAGCATAAGACGCTTCTTGCCGAAACGCAATATAACATTCGCTAACGCAGGTTAATTTAAGTCGTCAGGTTCGATCAGTTCTCTGGATTTTGTTGTTCCAGTTCTTTTAGTGTTGTGCTGGTGAAATCATTATTCAAAAACACGTCGTTAAGAATGGTTTGTTCCATGAAACTGCGGGTGCCTGATTTTGTCGGGAAACGCACAATTAAGTGGATTTCACCGGCGGCGGGTACTGAAATGGTCACGCGAGGATCAGCCGATGGCACATCGATACCACGATGATCACTCATGCGCTGCATGTAACGTCGGGCTTGCTCAACATAATCGGAGCAGTGCCGGTTGGCGGCTTCCAGAAGGGCTTGTTGCGCTGCATGCCAGTTGTCTTCACGCTTAAACGGCACCGTAAATACGTGCAATACAAAGTCATGCGTATAACTTTCGTTGGTAACAGGCTCGGATACAAATAGCGAATTAGGTATTGAGATCATGCGCCCGGTACGCTGATGCGAGTGCTTGCCCGGCCCTACTTCCAATATTGTAGTTGTTAGTAGATTTTGATCGATAACATCACCACGGAAGTCTTTAATTTGTATTCGGTCACCGATACTGAATGCGCTGCCGCTTGATTTAACCAGGCTGCCGGTTAAACACATAATGAGTTCTTTCGTAGCAACGACGAATGCCACAGCAATGGCAACAATTCCGAGCGCCAGTGTGCGCAGCTCTTCTGCCCATATGAGCATTAAACCAACCACCATCAGCAACAACAGTGCATTACGCGTGTGAACAAACCAACGTCGACGCAAATCAGTTGAACGGACACTTTTACGAATAAATTTAGCAAGGATTGCACGCGCGATAACAATCGCGGCAATCAAGATCAGAGTTGAGATAACGGGACGCAGTAATTGCTCCGAAAATTGAAACTCGCTGAACAAATTCGTGAGTGAATCCGTATACATAGTTATATTTGTTCCCTATCTAACACGTGGTAACTCATCATACATCAGATTATCAATTATGATGCCCGCTGCTCGAGTAAATTTGATGTATATGCTATCTTTTATAGCCCAACAAGAGGAGTAACAGTATGTCTCTAAGAAATATTATAGTGAGCAGTTTTATTTCAGCTGGTCTTTTAGTGGGTGTCGCTCATGCTGACACCTGGCAGCTTGACAGTGACAACTCGGAACTCAACTTTGTTTCAGTTAAAAATGATCATGTTGCTGAAGTACATCGTTTTACTGAACTTCAAGGTGAGTGGCAAAACAATACTGTCACCATAGAAATTCCAGTTGTCAGTTTAGACACACAAATTCCCATTCGTAACGAGCGCATGCTTGAGCACCTCTTTAATTCGAATGAATACCCTATTGTAAGCGCTACAGCAACAATTGAAGACACTGTGTTGCTCGACATGCCTGTGGGTGAAACCTTGCCATTATCAGCAGATATGATGGTTTACATTGCTGGCGATTCTGACACGGTAAGCGCGCACATGCAGATAACGCGCCTTAGCGAAGACCGCTTTCTGGCAACCACAACACAGCCGGTCATTATCGACACTCAAGCATTCGGCTTGGTTAGCGGTATTGATAAGTTACGTGAAATTGCTGGCTTAGCACGTATTGATTACAGCGTTCCGGTTACCTTTAGTGTGCAGTTTACCCGTTAATGCAACCCGATTTAACCATTCGGCCAGCACGCGCGGCTGACGTGCCTCTGCTTGAAGCTCTTGAGCGCGAAACTTATGCGCTTGAGGGCTACCCGAGTGCGCTATTTTATCAAGCAATCGCGCAGTGGCCAGAGTTTACTATTGTTGCAACCCAACCGCATCGAGTATTGGGATATTTGTTAGCCGCACCTGGCACCGATAATGAACTTTGGATCATGTCGTTACTGATAGACCAACAGGCTCGCGGTCAAGGTATCGGTGCCCTGTTGGTCAAGCATCTGATAAACCACATCAGTCAACCTGCGAATCAGTTTAAGCACCTCAAACTCAGTGTTTCACCAACTAATCAAGCAGCGATAGCGCTCTATCAAAAGATGGGGTTCTCGAATGAGTGCCAGATTGATAATTTCCTGGGCCCCGGCGAACATCGATTGCTCATGCGTTACTAAGTGTGTTGACCTTGTAAATGCATCTCCCCTATAGTGACCCGACAGACGTTCATAAAAGTTTAATAGGGCACTATCTCAATTGTCGAAGGTTCGGATTAATCCACTCGTTGTTTCAGCAACGCTTTTTACTGCACTAGTCGCTACCCTAACGATTGGTGTGTTGGGCTTGTTAATGAATGCCGTGGTTGAACCGCAAAGTCTATTCGACCAAATGTTGTCCAACAATTCATCCCTTATCTGTATTGCCATAAGCTTTGCTATTGCTGGGCTTTTGTTTAAAAAACGGGTGCTACAATTTATCGGTAGTGGCGTTATTATTGCAGCAGCGCTACAGAGTTTGTTGGTTACAACCAACCTTTACAAAATACTCTTCATGCCGTGGCTAGCCGAACTTGAGGCAGCTATTTACCCCGCCATGATCTTATTATTTATCGTTCTTGGCATCATGCTCGCGTTAAATCCACGGCACCCTATCCAACGCATTTGGTTACGCGTTACGGCAGCACTGGTTACCTTATCGGCAATAGCCATGCTTGCGGCGCATATCAATCCAAACGGCTTCATGTGGTTGGGTCCCCATCCTGATATCACCAGTGTTGCCGCGGTACTCATTCTTATTCTGGGAGTTGGCTACAGCTTACTTGCCCAGCAGGATAATCCAGTTGCGGTGCTGCCAAGTAAGCAAGCGATGCTCATTGGCTTTATCGCGGTCTTTCTTACCAGTTCAGTCTGGTACTTGATGGGTTATTCAAGCCTGAAAAACATTCAAGCTCAAGCCGAAACCGAAGTAACACGACTCGCTTCGGCGCGTGCAACAATGGCCATGGTCAATGTCCAATTAATGGAACGGATGACAGAGCGCTGGGAAGTCGCCGCAGAAAATGAGTTCGATTTTGACCGCCGTGCCGATGTGCGCGCTTACCTACGCGATATTCCGCATTTACTCAGTCTTTCTGCGCTGGATGGGAATAAAGGCACAATTTGGCAAGAACATCGCGCGGATAGTAAAATAGCGAGTTTACAGGTATTGGCTGATCCTGAAGTGCAGCAATGGCTTGAGCAGCACCATATCGACACCCACTTTATTATTCCTGAATTAAACTTTGTACACACTGATCTATCCGCTGTAGCCCTGATGATTCTGCCGATTGCTGATGTCATTGACGACGTGCGCTATTTGATTGCTGTGTTCGACTTAGACACAATGTTGAATCCGGCCACGCGGCTAACTAACGATCAGATAAAAGTGTATACGCGTTTATCGCAACATGCAGAACGTAGCTTCGAAACCAACAAGCCTTCCCATCAAAATGAATTGATTTTAGCCAGTAGTGAACTGCAAATATCTCATGGCCCAAAGCTGGAATTAACCGCAACTTTATATGATTTCTCCGAGCTATCCTGGGCCGCCAACATGCGCACTGCGATTGTTGCGTTAGGGCTACTATTTAGTTTGGCTTTCGTTCTGATGTTTGAGCAAAATAAAGCTTTACGCCATCACAGTCAGCGCATTGCGCTCAGCCAGCGTAAAATTCGTAAACAGCGCCAAGAACTCTCGATTAACGAACAACGCTATAAAAGTTTATTTAGTCACCATCCAGATCCGGTATTTTCACTGGACTGCGACGGGCGCTTTACGCACGTCAATGATGCGTTCTGTCAGCAGTTAGAGGTAACTCGCGAAAATGTTCTAAATATGCATTTCAACGCATTTTTAAGCGATGACCAATTTGCGCGCGTGCAACCTATTTTTGAACAGGTTATCAATAAGTTAAGCAGTCAGAGGTACGATGCGGTTGTCACCACACATACATCCCACACGCCCAAAGTATTTGATATCACCAACTTACCTATTGTTATTGATGGTAACGTGATTGGTACGTTCGGAATTGGTAAAGACATTACACGGGTGCAACAGCAAGCTGAACAATTAGCCTATCAAGCAAACCATGACGGTTTAACGGGTCTGTTTAATCGCGCCGCATTTGAGCGCGAACTCAGCGCCATGCTTACTCAGCAACGGCAATTAAAAGACGATAACCTGCTTGCGGTTCTATTTATCGATTTGGATGGTTTTAAACCCGTTAACGACAGTTTAGGGCTAAAAGTTGGTGACGCTATTTTGCAGCATGTTGCAGCACGGCTTCAGGGCAGCATCAAGGAACCCAACCTATTAGCACGCTTTAGCGGCGATGAATTTGTCATGGCGGCTACCCATTTAACCAGCCAAGAGCAAGTTGAAGGCTTTGTACAGCACATTATGACGTGCATTGACGAGCCATATACCGTTGGTGAACATAAGATTTACTTAACCGCCAGCATTGGTGTTACCTTGTCGAAGCGAACAGTCAAAAATGCCCTGTCATTGATTCAACAAGCTGACATTGCAATGTCTCAAGCTAAGCAACAAGGCCGTAACCACTATCAGTTTTACACTGAGCAGCGAAAATCTATGTCGCAATCAGATATTTTATTGCGCAGCCAATTGCAACAAGCTATCGACGCCGAAAGCCTTAAATTGTATTACCAACCCATCGTTGATTTATCCAATGATAAAATCGTTGCAGTTGAAGCACTTATGCGTTGGACATTGGAAGATGGCACGGCCATTTCACCGGTTGAATTTATTCCTTTAGCCGAGGCAACCGGACAAATCATTCCAGCGGGGCGCTGGGCGTTAAAACAAGCTTGTAAAGATATTCACGAATTGCATAATTTAGGCATAGAACGTGTTGCCGTTAACTTATCCGCGTTGCAATTTCACCGGGCCAACTTCTTTGAACAAGTTGAATCTATCTTAGCTGAAAGCGGCACCAGCACCGATATGATCGAGCTCGAGTTAACCGAAAGTATCTTGATGGAGAACACCTCGAACGCCATCACCGTGCTGGAACGGATGCGTGAAATTGGTATCAGTGTGTCGATTGATGACTTTGGTACGGGTTTCTCCGGGTTAAGCTATCTAAAAACCTTACCAGTAAGAAAATTAAAAATAGACCGCGCCTTCATCAAGGAGCTGTCCGATTCGACAAGTGATCGTGTAATAACCCAAGGCATTATTAATATGGCCCGACAGGTTGGCTTAGAAGTTGTCGCTGAAGGTGTTGAAACGCCGGAGCAGCTTACTCTTTTAAAAGATTTCGGCTGTGGCTTCGGACAAGGCTTTTACTTCGCCCGTCCGATGCCACTTACCGATTTAATCCAGTTCTTAAAATCCCGCGTTTAGCGTAACTGTATTGTTAACTCGACGGTTTTAAATCTTCGTCATGCTGTTCAAGATCCCAAGGTAAACTACCTGGTGATATGTGCATGAACTGCAAATAGTTTTCAAACTGGTTAATCACGTCGTTGATAATGTCATTCGGTTCATAACCGTACAGATCATAAGCCTGACCGCCCTGTCGCAAGAAAACTTCCGCACGATAATATTCCGCGTCTGATTTGTCGCGTTTATCATTTATCGCAAACTGCGGGCGTTGATAGGCGCGCATGCGAACTTCATAGCTGAACTCAACTTCATCTTGACGACGGATAGTAAGTACCGCACGAACGTGATCAGGCTCATAGTCTGCAATCGCGTCCCATTTATTCCCGCCCAACTCTTTCGACACGTCGTTCAAACAGTCCATAACGGTGTGTTCAATGAAGTCGCGAACCTCTTTTTGACGCGGAAAATCAACCACACCCGCCAAACGTTTTTTCCAATACGAAGGCCCGGCATGAACACCGCGCCGATGTGTACGCATCGCGGTTTTCAAGCTGGCATATTGGTGCCCTTCAATGACCAAAGCGCGCCACATACCGAATGCGGCGATCAAAATTATCACCGCGAACGGCAAGGCACTCGCTATTGAAGCAGTCTGTAAGGCACCTAAACCACCGGCCAGTAACAGAACGCCAGCGACCACGCCCTCTGCCGTAGCCCAAAACACACGCTGCCACACGGGCGTTTCTGCGACACCGCCAGAGGCTAACGAATCAATCACCAATGAGCCTGAATCGGATGAGGTTACAAAGAAGGTCACAATCAGGATAACCGTTGCAATGGAAAGGAAGTTGGTCCATGGCAGGCGCTCGTACAACTTAAATAAAGCAATGGCTTCATCGTTTTGAACTTCGCTGATTAGCGCGGTATAGCCTTCATTCATAATGAGACTCAATGCCGTATCACCAAACACACTAAACCAAAAGAATGTAAACATGGTGGGTACGAACATGACGCCAAATACGAACTGGCGAATGGTGCGCCCACGACTTATTTTGGCGATAAACAAACCAACAAACGGCGCCCATGCAATTGTCCAACCAAAGATGAATAGTGTCCAGTTACCAATCCAGTCACTGCGTGAGTAGGCCTGCAGGTTAAACGTACGTTCAACAATGTTATTCAAGTACGAGCCAGTATTCTGAAGAAAGGTTTCGAGTATATGAACCGTTGGGCCCGCGAAGAACACAAAGAACAGCAGCAACAGCACCAACGTCATGTTTACGTAGGACAATCGCTTGATACCCTTATCCAAACCTGCCACAACGGACATGATGGCAAACACCGTAATCACCGCAATAGCAATAATCTGAACCGTGCTGCTTATTGGTATTTCTGGCCACAGATAGTGCAAACCAGCGTTAATCTGGATAACGGAAAGCCCAAGCGTGGTGGCGATACCAAACATGGTACCCAAAATAGCAAAGGTATCTACCGCATGCCCGGCTGGGCCATGTATTTTCTCACCGATAAGCGGATACAAGGTTGACCGCATCGATAAGGGCAAGCCATGACGGAATGAGAAATATGCCAGCACTAAACCAACCAGGCCGTAAATAGCCCAAATATGGAAGCCCCAATGAAAATAAGCAATCTGCATGGCTTGTTTCGCTGAATCGACCGTTTCGGCAGCACCAACAGGTGGGCTAGCATAATGCAGTACGGGCTCTGCAACACCAAAGAATAGCAGCGCGATACCGTAGCCCGCAGAAAATAGCATCGCAAACCAAGCGGGGAAACTGTATTCAGGTTCGGCATGATCAGGCCCTAGTTTTATTCGCCCCCATTTCGATACCGCAACAACGACAATAAAAACGAGGAAAATGGCAACGGCCAACATATAAAACCAACCGAAGTCTTTGGTTATCCAGGCTAAGACCTGACTGAATAACTCCCCTGCTAGTTTAGGGTTGCTTAAAGTACCAATAACAAGTAGCGCAATAACCGCCACGGCGGGAAAGAAAACTGGTGCCAATATGGCGGAGTTCCATTTCGCTTTTTCGCTCGACATGCGTGCTCACTCCTTTATAAATTGTTATTTAACCCTATGCGTTAAGAGGAAAAATTTCAAATCAGCGGCAACTCTGGTAGCCTATTTTCAAATTAATCGGAGCAACTAACCCCATGTTTCACCGCATCGCTGGCCCAGCTGCCGCTGTTTTTGTTTATTTTCTCACGCATTCTATTTTTGCAATGCCCGCTGCAGCTGCCTGGACATTAGCGACAACCGTTTGGGTTGCATGGTGGTGGATTTCTGAAACCATCGCCCTACCCGCTACCTCGCTATTGCCATTCGTATTGTTACCTTTAGGCGGTATTTCCAGTGTGAACGAAGTGTCCGGTGCCCTCGGCAACCCGATAATCTTACTGTTTATGGCCGCCTTCATGTTGGCTAAAGCCGTTGAAATGAGCGGCGTTCACAAACGTATTGCGCTGGGGTTAGTACGAAAACTTGGTAACAGTAGCGCCAGGCGCGTGGTTTTCGCCTTTATGATTGCTACTGCTTTTTTGTCGATGTGGATCTCAAATACTGCTGCGGTTTTAGCCTTACTACCCGTCGCGCTAGCCTTGGCCGACGCCAGTTCTGATCAAAAATTCCAACGCGCACTACTGCTCGGGCTCGCTTATTCGGCTTCGGTTGGCGGTATTGCCACATTAATCGGCACGCCGCCTAATTTAATCTTCGCATCGGTGTATGAAAGTTATACCGGCGTAAGCTTTGGTTTTACCCGCTGGATGCAAGTGGGCCTGCCGCTCGTGGTGGTCGGTATTCCATTAATGGCATGGTGGTTAACCCGCGGCCTTAAAACTCAAGAAATGCTAAAAATAGCCGAAAATGGCCCGATACGCAGCGTTGAAAAGCGCGTACTTTTGGTTTTTGGTACGGTGATTGTGCTGTGGATGACGCGCACCGCGCCATTTGGCGGTTGGTCTGGAGCCTTGTGCTTAGGTGATGTTGGCGACGCCACAGTAGCTTTTATCGGCGTGCTGGCGTTGTTTGTGTGGCACGACCGTGAAGGAACAGCACTGCTTGAGTGGCGTGATGCAGTGAACATTCCTTGGGGCATTCTGTTGCTGTTTGCTGGTGGTATTGCGCTTGCACAAGGCTTTGTCAGTAGTGGTTTAAGCAACATTATCGGCGACGCGCTGGTTGGGCTTGGCGGCCTTCCAACGTGGCTGTTGGTATTCTGCCTGGCTATCTCGGTAAGCCTGTTAACAGAAGTGACCTCGAACACGGCAACAGCAACCTTGCTGATGCCCGTTCTGGCCGCTGCTGCCGGAGCACTTGAGTTGCCACCGGAAATGCTCATGATTCCAGCGGCTATTGCCTGCAGCTGTGCGTTCTGTCTGCCAGTAGCAACACCACCGAACTCAATCGTCTTTGCTGCTGAGCGCATTACCATCAAAACCATGGTGCGTGAAGGCATGATGCTCAACCTGCTCATGGCAGTGGTTACCACCGTGATTGTTATGTTGTTTGTTTAATGCGTTTACGCGTTATCTAAATGCAACACACTCATGTAGGCCGCAATATTTACGTCATACGAGGTGGTTTGCTTTAAATAGTCTGACATAGCTTCTAGCGCATCCGGTTCGCCATGCACCAAATGCACTTGAAGGTCTGGTGGTAGCTTAGAACTCGCTAACCAATCGCCAATTTCTTTGTAATCAGCATGCCCGGAAAGCCCGTCTAAACGGCGAATGCGGGCTTTGACGGGTAACCATTCACCGTGCACTTTAATATGCTCCACACCCTGCTCCATTTTCGCACCGCGCGTACCGCCAGCCTGATGCCCGGAAAATAATACTGTGGCCCGATGATCACCCAACCAATGCTTAAAATGGTGCAAAATACGCCCGCCAGTGGCCATGCCGCTACCGGCGATAATAATGTGAGGCCCTGTTTGTTTGGCGATTGCTTTTGAGTCTTCAACATGTGACGTATAGATAACAGCTTTTTCTGCAGCCTGGCATTGTGCATCTGAAAGCCGATGAAACTCATGATAGTCACCATAAATGTCCGAGGCTTTTATCGCCATAGGGCTATCAAGAAAAATCGGCATTCGCGGCACCTTGCGTTCCGCCATGAGTGTCACCAGCATATGCTGCAACAGTTGCGCTCGCCCCACCGCAAAACTCGGTATCAGCAATACGCCGCCGCCTGCTGCGGTTTCATTCACAACGTCGGCTAGCTGTTCCCAAGGGTCTTCTTCAGTGTGACGACGATCACCATAGGTAGACTCCAGTAATAACACGTCAACCGCGGGCAACGGCGCAGGTGGGTTCATTAATATATCGTGCGGCCTACCAATATCACCACTAAAACCAATACGCGTGCCCTTATGCTCCGCAATAACACTGGCAGCTCCTAAAATATGGCCCACCGGATTAAGATAGAAGGTAATATCACCGATGGTGAATTCTTTATTAAATTCAACGCTTTGAAGTAAATCAAGCGCCGCTACAGCAGTTGCTTCATCGTACAAAGGTTCTGGATTCTCATGTCGGCTGAGTTTATGCCGGTAGTAAAATTTCGCGTCTTCTTCCTGAATTCTTCCGCTGTCTGGCCACAGTAACCCGCACAGTCTGGCCGTTGCATGATGTGTAAACACAGGGCCACGGTATCCATGGCGATACAGCACTGGAATAAATCCCGAATGATCAAGGTGAGCATGTGTCAGAACAATAGCGTCAACATCCTGTATGGCCATGGGTAAAGGCTGCCAATTACGTCGCCGCAACCACTTGTAACCTTGGAATAAACCACAATCCACCAACACCCGCGTGGTATCAGTTTCAAGCAAGTATTTTGATCCTGTTACGGTTTCACAACCGCCTAGAAATGTTAGATGCATGAACAGCTCCTTGTGCTTTGTCCATTAAAGCAGCCAATCGATAGGGAGTAACGCTAACGTACGCATGCTTAAGCGTCGCCACCACGATACGCCGGGTTCCGTGTTATATCGGGTAATTCTTGGGCCTAATCGCTCTTCCCAGTATAGCTGGTCATTCTCATCAAGCTGCACACGGTAGGCGTAATTTGGTATGGTGTTTTCGAAGGCGTGATCAATTTGCTTGGCCAGCGCCTCGTTATGAATGACGAAGCCCAGTTCTGTATTTAGTTCTAGCGACCGAGGATCGAAGTTGAATGAGCCGAAAAATACGCGCTCTTTATCCACGCTGAACGTTTTAGCATGCAAACTTGACGCCGCCCCACCAAATCGCTCTTTACCTTTTAGACGCTGCCGTCGCAGTTTTCGTTCTTGTTTACGCGCCAACGGCGAAACCTTTTGCACCTCATAAATCTTGATACCGGCTTTTAGTAGCGTTTTCCGCCATTTTGCATAGCCTGCATGCACAACGGCTACATCCGTTGCTTCCAGTGCGTTGGTTAAAATCGTGATTGCAACCCCACGTTGAGCCATTGCACACAGCAGTGAAACGCCAGCCTGAGTTGGCACCAAATAAGGTGACACAAGCCGCACGCAATGTTGAGGATTACCGATAACTTGCTGCAACTGGTAACCAAGCAACTGATTTTGTTGTGCAAGCCCCAAGGTTTTATTGGGATTGTCAGTAACCAGCTGCACATCGGCCCAGACAAATTTCATTTGTTGATTTAGAAAATTTTGTACAAAGGGTAATTTGCGTACGGCTTGAATGTAACGCTGCGCATTCGGATCAGATTCTAGTTCACTCGCTCTGTATTCAAGTGCTTCAAGGCTTTGCGGCTTTGAAAGCGTAAATAACTCCGACAATGGCGTCGCTGACACACTATTCCAATAATTTTCAAATTCTACATTCGCATCGTCAACTACCGGACCAATCATCAATGCGTCGAGATCTGCAAAAATCATATCGTCGTGGGCGCCAAAATATTCGTCACCAATATTGCGCCCACCACTAATCAACATCTGCTTATCGGCAATGAATACTTTGTTGTGCATGCGTTTATTAATGCGGGCGAAATCAGCAAGGTAATTGATAAATCGGGGCCAACGAAGGCGCAGCGGGTTGTAAAGTCGAATGTCAATATTGGGGTGGCTTTGCAGCCCAATTAGCGCGGCATCGAGGCCTGCAGTATTATGGTCATCCAGCAGTAATCGTACCTTTACGCCGCGCTTCGCAGCCTCATGCAGTGCCCCAAACAGCAACGTGCCTGTACGATCATTGCGCCAAATATAATATTGAATGTCTAAGCTAAATTGAGCATGACGCGCCATCACCACGCGAGCCGCAAAAGCCTCTCGGGCGTTGATTAACGGCAACACACCACTTTGCTGCGGATGCTGTGCTAACAGTGGCGTGATGACGTCAGAAAAGTGACCTTCTGGCACCTCGGTCATGACTTATCAGTATCTTCCTTGTTGCTATCGTTTTGTTCTGGTTTCTGGTCGTCGGGGCTCAATGCGCCGACGCACAACCGGCAGTCGCCGGTGTCTGCAACAGAGCTTTCAACATAGCGTAGCTTATGCCGTGACCGACCGCGATTGGCAGACACCTGATACACCCGCTGACGTTCTTCTTCAGGCGTTAACTTCGTATCTTTATCATCGGCGTTGCTCATGCTCACTCTCCTAAAGCTTTGGCCCGCTCAGCGCGTTCTGATTCAGTATGTTCAAGAATCCAACCATGTATCTGCTCCTGAACAATCTGAGCGAGTACATTAATATGACCAGGTTCAGCATTTAACGCTGGAATATAGGCGTAGTCTTTACCACCTGCTTCCATAAAGTATTCACGGTTTTCTTCACCGATTTCTTCGATGGTTTCTAAACAATCTGAACTAAACCCTGGGCAAACAACCTGAATACGTTTAATACCCTGCCCCGGCAGGGCCTTCAGAGTTGCATCTGTATAGGGCTGCAACCATTCTTCACGACCAAAACGTGACTGAAAGGTAGTGATGTATTCATGTTTTTGCAAGCCTAACTGTTCGGCAATCAAACGTGACGTTTTGTGGCATTCACAATGGTACGGGTCACCTTCATGCAGGTACCGAAGCGGCACGCCATGATATGAAAGAATCAGCTTCTCCGGCTTGCCTTGGGTTTCCCAGAACTGTTTAATGCTTTGTGCAACCGCTGCGATATACGCAGGGTGATCATGGTAGTGACTGACGAACCGGAAGTCTGGCAACCAGCGGCGTTTATTGAAATCGGCGCTAATTGCATCAAAAGTTGAACCCGTCGTTGCCGCTGAATACTGCGGGTACAGCGGTAATACCACCAGCTTCCGCGCACCCGCATCAAATAGCTCTTGCAAGCCCGACGCAATCGATGGGTTGCCGTAGCGCATGGCGTATTTCACCACCACATCATCGCCATAACGTTCAGCGAGTTTGGCTTGCAATGCTTGCTGCTGATCTTTGGTGTGAAAAAGCAGTGGTGAACCGCGTTCAGTCCACACAGTTTTATAAGCAGCAGCTGAACGACGTGGTCGAATACGCAAAATCACCCCATTCAAAATCAGCCACCAAAGCAACCGTGGTACTTCAACCACACGTGGATCAGATAGAAACTCACGTAAATACCTGCGCAATGCCGATGTTTCTGGGGCGTCTGGTGTACCTAGGTTGGTAATTAAAACACCAATTCTGTCAGTTTGAGCATGGCTAAATTTGGGGCTACCTTGATAGCGCATCGATATCTACTCCATTAATTGACGCCTACTTCAGGGCGTTTACGTCCACAACGTTATCTTATTGCGAATTTCACCAGTTGTGACCCATTCGCGTAACTGATCGGCCATACGTTGACCTTGATCAACGGCTTGTTGCCAATACCTAAAGCGTTCGGCAACACTGAGTTTGGCAAAGTCGGTCCTGTCTGGAATCTTGCCATAGGGCAACGACGCTATAAATTCGGGCGAAGGTGACATTAAGATCACATTCGGCCACTTTGTACCTGTGGTTCGACGCCATTTAAGACTTTTATCGAACCAACCAGGCACCACCTGATGATAAAAATGTGGATAAAGCACCAGGCCATTAACTTGAGATAAATCCACGTCAAAATGATAATCCGTGATACCGCCATCACGATACATACCGGCCGGTGCACCAGGTATATCACGAACCCCTTCGAGCACCATAGGAATAGAACCGGTGGCCAACAACGCAGACTTAAAATTATCAGCGGTTAACGTGGCTTTTAACGTGGGTATATCAACCCAGTTCCTGGCAAACCCCACATCCGAATTAGGATGATGAAAAATAACACGGTCATAAAAATGCCCTAACCAACGCCGATTAACCGCATTCACCGCGGCCGAACCCAATAACCCCGCCAATTGACGCTTTCCATTCACTGCCGATAGCCCGCGACACCGCGTCACTATCCAATGATGGCGAAACTTATCCTGCTCTAATATCTTCGGCACCACATTATCGGGAATGTATTCGTGCAGTAATTTAATTGCTTCGTCAGTAATTTCGCGTACGTCAGGCTTTTCACTGTAGGTTTGTTTGCGATACAAGCGACAAAAAAGGTCACTCGCCGCCACCGGATCAGCTTGCCCCAGGCTCGCAAATCGCCAGGCTCCGGCCGAGGTTCCAAGCATGTCTAAGGGTTGCTTGCGCTGTGCAAAAAAATCGCCAAACAAGTACCGATCAAGCCCCTGCAAGACAAACCACTTTGGGCCACCAGAAGCTCCTAGCAATAAACCTATGTCATCTGCATTTAAGCCATTTTCCTGAACATGAAGCCAAGCTTCACGCCCTGCCTTTATCCTCAACCAATCGGTTGTCATTGTTGTCATAATCCTTGTCGGCATCCGATGTTACATACGTTGAGTATATCGAAAAAGCTACTTCAAGGCAGCTGTTGTCGCCTCGATTGTACCAATCTGATATGCTTGTTCACTACACATTATGAACTTGCAATTGAGAGATAAAATGAAAGTCATTTCCTTTAATATTAATGGCATCCGCGCTCGCCTTCATCAGCTTGAAGCGCTTATCGAAAAACACAATCCTGACGTTATCGGCCTGCAGGAAACCAAAGTTCATGATGAGCAGTTCCCGCTCGCTGATGTGCAAGCCTTGGGCTATCACGTTATTTTTCACGGGCAAAAAGGTCATTACGGCGTTGCATTGTTAAGTAAGAAACCATTGGAAAACCCAACATTTGGCTTCCCCAATGATGGCGAAGAAGCCCAGCGGCGTATGATTATGGGTGATTTTGTTACCGATACCGGTGAACGGATTCGCGTACTTAATGGGTATTTCCCGCAAGGCGAAAGCCGTGACCACCCGTTAAAGTTTCCTGCCAAAGAAAAGTTCTACGCTGATTTAATGCATTACCTGAACAGTGAGCTGGATAGCGACCAACCGGTGATCGTCATGGGTGATGTAAATATTTCCCATCAAGATTGCGATATTGGTATTGGTGAAGACAACGCAAAGCGGTGGTTACGAACTGGTAAATGTAGCTTTTTACCCGAGGAGCGGGTTTGGTTAAATACCCTTCTGGATTGGGGCTTAGTAGATACTTATCGCCAACATCATCCAGAAGTAACGGACAGATTTAGTTGGTTTGACTACCGTTCACGAGGCTTCGATGACAATCGCGGATTACGAATCGATCTAATTCTAGCCACACCAAAGCTTGCTACGCTGTGTACCGACACAGGTATTGATTATGACCTGCGAGGTATTGAAAAACCTTCTGATCATGCGCCAATTTGGAGCACCTTCTCAATTTAATAGCCTCAGCTAACAGCCTTTGCCGCCTGACATTAATGTTCGTCTGGCGGCAATTCCTTCAATGCTTTTCGTAATATCTTACCCAAGTGCATATAAGTAGGCTGCGGGTGCGGCTGAACGTTGAGTTTGGAAGCTAAATCACTATACCAATGCGTGAGGCGCGCATCGAGCTTGGTATTAGCTCGCCGCCCCAACCAAAACCACCCCTGAAATGGCAACGATAATAGAAATAAAGATGTGACCAGAGCTTGGGGAAGCATCACCGTCCCCTGCCATTGCCACTGCACCGCTAAATTAAGCACCGCAATAACAGGCATCCACCGCGCTGCAAATGCAACGGCTGGAATAACGCGTGTTTCTGTCATTGCCGCAACCACCGCGTGCCGTGGCCAAACGTGTGCATAGTGTTGACCGTCTTTCAAAAGCTTCCAAAAGTTCATAAATTCATGACTCGTTGTTCGTTATTCAACCAAGAATTTTTAATCATACTTTTCAATAAGTTACTGACTTCACGGCAGCTAACCCACAGAGTTATCCACATAAATTGTGGAGAATTCACAGCAGCTTTGACACAATGTTTAAATGAACTAAACATACCAAGAGAATTCAAATTTTATGACTATCGCAGTATATGGCATTCCTAATTGTGACACGGTGCGCAAAGCACGCAAATGGCTTGAGCAACAGCACGTTGACTTCACCTTCCACGATGTTCGCGCTACCCCAGTACCGCCAGAAACATTATTTGCCTGGCTTGCACAGTTAGGACAAGATACTGTGATTAACAAGCGCAGTACAGCGTGGCGTCAATTTAGCGAAACTGAACAACAAATTTCAAATGCTGATCAGGCTGTTGCACTGTTGCAACAACATCCGACGTTGATGAAACGGCCTTTATTAGATGTGCATGGCCAATTCATTGCCGGGTTCAATGAAACGAAGTGGCAACATGCTTTGGAGCAACGTTAGTGGAAACTATTGAACTGGCTTGTGAGCTTATCAAACGCCCGTCGGTGACGCCCAACGATGAAGGTTGTCAGCAGTTGCTTGGGGAACGCCTTGCTAAGATAGGTTTTAAACTGGAAAGCATGGTATTTGATGATACCACCAATTTATGGGCACGACGCGGTGACAGTGGCCCCGTTTTTTGCTTTGCTGGCCATACTGATGTTGTTCCTGCAGGTGCCGAACATGCTTGGATCTACCCGCCATTTTCAGCCACCCGCAAAGATGGCTATATTTTTGGCCGCGGCGCAGCCGATATGAAAGGCAGCTTGGCGGCTATGGTTGTTGCCACTGAACGATTTGTTGCGAACAACCCTGAGCATCAAGGCAGTATTGCATTTTTAATTACCAGTGATGAAGAAGGCCCGTTTATCAATGGCACACCAAAAGTTGTGGAAACTCTGGAAGCGCGCCAAGAAAAAATCACTTGGTGCTTAGTTGGCGAACCCTCAAGCACTGCCGAACTTGGCGATGTGGTAAAAATAGGCCGACGCGGAAGCCTTACTGGCGATTTGACGGTATTTGGCATACAGGGCCACGTTGCTTATCCGCATTTAGCTGAAAACCCTGTCCACAACGCGGCACCAGCATTAGCTGAGCTGGCACAACAAAGCTGGGATGACGGCAATAGCTCGTTTCCACCAACCAGTTTTCAAATTTCGAATATTCAGGCTGGCACTGGTGCCGGCAATGTGATTCCGGGTGAATTGCATGTGCAGTTTAATTTTCGGTTTAGCACCGAATCAACCGCGGAACAGCTAAAGCAGCGTGTGGTAACAGTTTTAGACAACCATCAGTTAGATTACTCGGTGCAGTGGAAGCTTAACGGCGAGCCGTTTTTAACCCAGTCTGGCGCTCTGGTAGAGGCAACAGTGAACGCTATTGCCGAGTACACCGGAAGGCTGCCCGAGCTGTCGACTGCTGGGGGAACCTCCGACGGGCGTTTCATTGCCCCCACCGGCGCACAAGTTATTGAGCTGGGCCCGATAAATGCAACCATCCATAAGGTTAACGAATGCGTCAGCGAAGCTGACTTAGAAACGCTAACTCGGGTGTACGAAAAGGTGCTTGAAAACTTATTATGCTAACACCAGCGGAACTGTGCGGTATTGCTAACAGCCATGTAAAACAAGTAACGGGCGAACGCGAAGGTGTATGCCTGCAACCGAGTGTGGCTGACGCCTACCTCGCAATGCGCGAGGCTGCTGCGACCGATGGGATACATCTAGCAATTGCCTCTGCTTTTCGCGATTTTGAACGCCAACGCGCTATCTGGAATCGGAAATTTAATGGCGACGCCCCGTTGTATAACGACCGCGGTGAGTTATTAAACACAACCCAGCTCTCAACCGGTGAAAAAATTGAAGCTATTTTAACCTGGTCAGCGCTACCAGGAGCGAGCCGGCACCATTGGGGAACTGATTTTGATGTGTACGACCCTACCCCTTTCGCTAGAGGTGACAGAAAGCTCCAACTGATTCCGGCTGAATATGAACTCAATGGGCCGTGCTATTCGCTTCATCAGTGGCTGATAAAGTATGCACGTGACTTTGGCTTTTTCTTCCCGTACGCACGCTATCAAGGGGGTGTCGCAGCCGAGCCGTGGCACCTGAGTCATCAAACACTCGCCAGTGAAGCTCAAGCAGCTTTGAACACTAAATTACTCCATCAACTCATCGACCAGCACGATATTGCTGGTAAAGCCTATCTACAAGAGCAGCTTGGTGATATAAAGGCGCGATTCATCGACGCAATTTGCAGCGCTGACATTACCGCAGGTGACATATGGTTTGGTTAATGATTTTACTGGGTGTAGGCATCATTATTGGCAATTTGATGCTACTCAAACATACCGCACATATAAAAATGCCGTCGCTGAAAGATCATCAGCAACGGCACCAAGAGCAAGAAGAAAAAGACAACGATAAATGGTCAGACGATTAAAGCGGCACACCTAAACGTGCAGCCACTTCTTCGTACGCTTCAACCACACCGCCTAAACCTTGACGGAAACGATCTTTATCGAGCTTCTTACGTGTTTCTTTATCCCACAAACGGCATCCGTCTGGGCTAAATTCATCGCCAAGTACAATATTACCGTCGCCATCCACACCAAATTCAAGTTTGAAATCGACCAATAACATACCCGCGTCATCAAACAGCTTGCGCAGCACATCGTTAACTTTAAACGTCAACGCTTTCATTTGTGCTAACTGTTCCGCTGTCGCCCAACCAAAAGAAATCGCTAATGATTCATTGATGAGTGGATCGTGCAGTGCATCATTCTTTAAAAACTGCTCAAACGTTGGCGGATTAAGTGCCTGACCTTCAGTAACACCAAGGCGACGTACCAAAGAACCCGCTGCAAAGTTACGAATCACGCACTCAACCGGAATCATATCCAGTTTTTTAACTAAGGTTTCGGTTTCACTTAACACTTTATCAAGTTGAGTTGGGATACCTGCGGCTTCCAACTTGGCCATAATAAAGTTGTTAAACTTATTATTCACCATACCTTTGCGTTCCAGCTGCTCAACTTTTTCGCCATCAAATGCTGACGTGTCGTTGCGGAACTGAAGAATTAACCGCTCGGGGTCGTCCGTGGTAAACACGGTTTTGGCTTTTCCCCGATATAATTCAGTACGTTTTTCCATGAGCAGCTGTATCTCCGAACAGTTAGCGATTAAAAGTGCGTGTATTATAAGCCACTTTGGGTGCGAATTTCAGCAGCAAAAGGTGCAAAAATTTCCAGTACCTGATCGGCTTCGATAGCTTTATTGTCACGGAATAACGTGATTGACGTGCGGCTACGGTCACCGGTCACTTTCACTTCATAGTCACCGTTAGGTAACGTGAGCTTACCCTCAGAACTATTACCCCAGAATAAGAAGCCCGACTCTTCTGAATTGTACGTTGTATAATAACGTCCAGTTTGCTGGTTAAAGTCATTTACCTCAAACCCAAGCTCTGGCAGCACTTCTTGCATCAGTGCCCACGTATAACTAAAGCTGGCACCGATCATAATGCTGGCGTAGCCATCTTCATCAAAGCCCATATCAATCACTACAGAGCCATCATCGTCGATATCTGCAACGCCTTTCTGTTGCGTAATACCAATTTCGCTGATCACTGTGTTGAGTACTTTTGCAGCGGCTTCACGATCCTGAAAATTTAAATAGTTGGCGCTGATGGTTACATCGTTATTGCTCACGATATCGCGCTCACTGACAGTACTGATCAAGGCTGTAGTCCGGCCATGCTCGGCGGTGTCCAGCGCAATTTTAATTTTCCGGCTAACCGCAATTTCCGTTTCATCTTCGCCATAGGTAAATGAATCCGTCAACCAGTCCGTAACCACAAACTGCTTTTCAACTTGTTGATCAAGACTTACACCGCGAGTACGAAGAGCTTGCAAAACACCCTGCCAAACATATTGTTCAACGTCTGACATGCCTTCTAATTCATCGAAAAATACCCGAACCTGGGTTTCATTTTCTTCAACCCGACTGCCTTCCGCCACCGGCCATACCAGCGTTGGCGCTAAAATAGGTACATTTTTACCAATCGGCGCTTCTTTCTCAGCATCCGGTATCGCATAACGGTTCGTTAACGCAGGTAATTGCTTATTTGGCGCAGGTTGAATTTGAGTAACTGTTTGTAACTTCGTGTAGTCGAACTTACCTTCAGCTTGCTCTTTGGGCGTAAAACTACAAGCACTAACCAGCACTGTTGTGGCACCAGCTAGTACAATTAAATTAAATTTCATTATGACTCCGCTCTAGATTAAACCTGCTTGTTTTAATGTTTGTTCGATGTGTTGTTGCTGCGGAAGTTCCGGCTCAAGCATCGGTAATCGATAAATAGCTTCTAATTTCCCCATCAGAGCGAGTGCCCATTTCACCGGAATTGGATTGGATTGCACGAACATAGCTTCGTGAATACTGGCTATTTCAGCATCAAGTGCTTTCGCAGTAGCCGCATCCCCAGCGGTTGCTGCAGCCACCATAGCTTTCATTTTTTCGGGAACAACGTTGGCAGTTACACTAATCACACCGTGACCACCTTGCAGCATGAACTCGCAACCGGTGGGGTCATCCCCGCTCAGTAAAATAAAATCGTCGCCGCATAGTTTTTTTAACTGAATAATCCGTGAAACTTCGCCAGTGGCTTCTTTGATACCGACAATATTTGGTATTTCGGCCAGCTCTGCGACTTGCTCGGGTAAAATATCCGACGCCGTTCGTCCCGGCACGTTGTACAACAATTGCGGCAAATCAGATGCTTCCGCGCACGCTCTGTAATGCGCCATCAGTCCGCGTTGCGAAGGCTTATTGTAGTACGGGTTTACGTTGAGAAAGCCTTGTATCGGAAGTGTGCTCATACGCTCTGTCAAAAACACCGCTTCAGCAGTCGCGTTCGATCCATTACCGGCAATCACACCAATACGACCCGCAGCGATTTCTGCAACTGCAGACACCACCATAATATGCTCGTCGTGACTCATTGTTGCCGACTCACCCGTGGTTCCCATCGCCACAATTGCATCAGTACCAGCTTCACAATGCCAGTTTACCAACGCCTCAAGCGCGTTAAAGTCGACATTGCCTTGTTGGGTAAAGGGTGTCACTAACGCGACAATACTACCTGTTAACATACTGCCCCCAAAATTAATCTCTGTTCCAATGGTACTTTTACCGTCCGGCAATGACAAGGCTGTCAGTATCTTTGCTTCCAACCAACGCTTCTTTTATGATGGCTGCCTTGTAGTTATTTATTCACACGCGTTGTATGGAGCGATTATGAATACATTAAAAGCTGGCGATAAAGCACCACAATTTACTCTACCCGATGCCAATAATAACGACGTGGCATTGGCGACCTTATTGCAACAAGGCCGAGTACTCGTTTATTTCTACCCTAAAGCAATGACGCCTGGTTGCACGGTACAAGCGCAACAGCTGCGTGATCATCAACAGCAATTGCGTGACCACGGTGTTCAAGTTGTCGGTATAAGCACCGACGAACCTAAGCGCCTCGCTAAATTTACAGAACGTGACCAACTCAATTTCACCTTATTAGGCGACGTTGATCATCAAGTCGCTGAAGCTTTTGGTGTCTGGGGCCTCAAAAAATTCATGGGCCGCGAATATGATGGCTTGCACCGCATCAGCTTTTTAATTAACCAAGACGGCAGCATTGCCCACGTATTCGACAAATTTAAGACCAAAGACCACCATCAGGTGGTGCTTGATTATCTAGCACAAGCTTAATCTGTTATTTATTGTGGTTCCGTTGGTGTAGGTGGTAACTCGGGTTTAGACGATAAAGCTGTAAATACAGCCTTGACCAAACTTGCCAACGGAATCGCAAAAAACACGCCCCAAAACCCCCAAATACCGCCAAACACCAGAACTGCCGCAATGATATACACCGGATTCAAATTCACGACTTCAGAAAACAATAATGGCACTAAGAGGTTGCCATCCAACGCTTGAATGATTAAATAAACGATCATTACCCAGGCGAACATCCCCGTCCAACCGAATTGAAATAACGCCACCAAAAACACTGGAATGGTCACCACCGCAGCGCCAATGTACGGAATAAGTACTGAAAAACCAACCAAGACCGCCAACAACACCGCATAGCGCAAATCAAAGAAAGCGAAACATAAGTAGGTAAACACCCCAACCACAAACACTTCAACAGCTTTGCCGCGAATGTAGTTCATTATTTGCATATTCATTTCGTCGCTGACTTGAGAAATCAAACGTCGGTTGGTTGGCAGAATTCGGTTTAAGTGCTGCAACAATTGGCGCTTGTCCTTCAACATGAAAAACACCAAAAGCGGCACAATAATCAAATAAATCAGTAAGGCCATAATGCCAATTATGCGGCTAAGCGACTGGCTTAAGATGTTTTCGCCAAATACCAGGGCGCGGTCTGTGGTCGTTTGAATAAAGTGGTTTATATTGTCCTGGCTGATGTATTCAGGAAACATTTCGGGCAAGCGATTCAGCAGTACCTTCACCTGCGCAAACATTTGTGGCAACTCAGCTACCAAAGCTACCGACTGCTGCCATATAACCGGCATTAGGAACAACATTAACACCACAATAAGCGCCACAAAACTGAGGAAGGCGATGCCTACTGCACTGAGCCGCGGCAAGCCAGCCCGGACCATACGTTGCACAGGCCACTCCAACAAGTAGGCCAGTACCAAGGCGACTAAAATAGGTGCCAAAATATCGCTAAATAAAATAATTAGCGCGAAAGTCAGAAGTAACAATAAAAACAACGTTACCGCATCAGGATCTGAAAATTTGCGGTTGTACCATTGTTTTAAGTAATCAAACATACTCGGCAGCTCCAAGAAGTTGGGTAAAAACATTGCATGCTACCCATAGATACCACATCATAGCTTTGAACGTAGAAGAGTTACAGTATTGCACCACTAAAACGGGAACCTTTTCACAATTTTATACTCATAGCATCAGGTTATTTAGGCGCGAACGATGAAGCAGTTATTGGGAAAATTTGCCGCAGTTGCACTCGGTGTGAGTATTGCACTGAGTTCAAGCAGTTATGCTCAGGAACGCTTACCAGAAATTGGTACAGCCGGCGCCTCGGTCATGACCATTGAACGCGAGCGCATTTATGGTGATATGTACATGCGTCAATTGCGTGCCATGGCACCACTCATTAATGATCCGGTGCTTGACGAATACTTAGGCGACCTTGGCTCGCGTATGGTTCGTGAAGCTGATGGTGTGCGTTTCCCATTTAACTTTTTTTGGGTTAACCAGAGTGAAATCAATGCCTTTGCGTTCTTTGGCGGTTACGTTGGTGTCCATACCGGTCTAATTTCTGAGGCTCGCACCGAATCTGAACTTGCCGCAGTGCTTGCGCATGAAGTTGCGCACGTATCGCAACGGCATCTTGTGCGTAATATGGAACGCATGTCGAACGCCTCCCCCACCACCATGGCTGCAATGCTCGGTGCCGTTATTCTTGCTGTGATTAATCCTCAGCTCGGTATGGCCGCACTAACAGGCACCATGGGGGTTTCAAAACAGATGCAAATTAATTACACCCGCCAGTTTGAGCAAGAAGCGGACCGCGTCGGTCTGAGCATTCTGGCGCGTTCCGGCTTTGACCCGATGGGTTCGCCCGACTTTTTCGGTCGTTTGACCGAAAAATACCGCTACATGTCGCGCCCACCTGAAATTTTACTCACCCACCCCTACAGTGAAAATCGATTGGCCGATATGCGTACCCGTGCAGAGTCGATGCCAACCCCTGTAGTGCGTGACCCAACGTCGTTTTTGTTAGCAAAATATCGAATTGAAGCGCGTTATATCAAGTCGCTTAGTGAAGTTGAACTGCGCCGGCAAATTGATGAAGCCGAAAGTCCGCTTATCAAGAAAGCAGCCCAGTATGCGCTCGCTATTGTACTGCTCGATAACCGACGCGCTGAAGAAGCTGAGAAAGTCCTTGCGCCATTGTTACGGGCTGAGCCACTCAATACATTTTATATCGATGTACAAACCGATGTGTTACTGGCGCAATCGCGTAACGACGACGCCTTGGCACTGCTTGAAAATGCTTATATACGTCAGCCAAACGAGCAAACCATTACAATCAACTTTGCCAATGCTGCAGTGGAAAGTAAGAAATACGACTTAGCGATTGCTTTATTGCGTGATTATTTACAAAAAAATGATAACCACGTTCTCGCACTCGATCTGCTTGGAACGGCATACCGACTAAACGGGAATATTAGTGCTATGCATGAAACCCAAGCTGAACTGGCAGCCTTGCACGGCGCCTTTGATCAGGCCATTGACCACCTGCACAAAGCGCACAAGCAAAGTAGCCTTGAACTCGAGCGGCGCCGGTTACAAGCGCGCATTGAGCAGCTCATGTCACAAAAGCAACTGTTACAGAGCTTAAATTCTTAGCTGAGCTTCAATTCGCTTCCATTACTGTTCACGTTGGGTTGCTGTTGCTAAGCTCGATAACGTTTGCTCGCCGAGCAACGGGCCTTTCACTTCACCTGCAGGCGTTATTACATAGGTTGCTGGTAACATATTTGGCTGTGGGAAAGGTAGCGCGGGCAACGGCTCGTTTTGAATCAGCGGAAATTGTATCTGATAGTCTTCGCGAAGCTTGGCTAATGCGGCGTTATCTAAACCATCAAAACTAACCCCGAACAACTTAACCTTGTCGCCATATTCCGCGTGGAATTCATTCAGCTCAGGTAGCTCCCGTAAACACGGCGCACACCATTCCGCAAAATAGTTCACCACCACATAGTTACCTTGCAGTTGTTTCCACGAATGAGCACCGGCAGTATCTGTATGGAAATCTGGCGCAGGCTGACAACCACTGACAAAAGCTACTGAAGCAAGTAAAACAACTGGCAAAAATCGACAACGCATAGACTTTCCCTTAAGCTATTGCTTTATTTTCTGGAGGATTCTAAGCCATGGCATCGGTAACTATTTACCACAACCCACGCTGCTCAAAAAGCCGCCAAACATTACAGTTACTGGAACAACACAACATTCAACCAACCATTGTTGAATACCTGAAATCGCCACCTAGTTTGACAGAATTACAAACCTTGGTAAAACAGTTAGGCTTTGTTTCTGCGCGAGAATTGATCCGCTCCAAAGAAGAAGCTTATAAAGCGCTGGACTTAGCCAATGAAACGGATGAAAGCGAGCTACTGCAGGCCATGGTCGATAATCCAAAGTTAATTGAACGTCCTATTGTTGTGGTTGGTGATCAAGCACGCTTGGGCCGCCCGCCCGAGGCTGTACTTGAGATTATCGAAGCATGACGCCTAAAGTTTTAATCCTCTATTACAGCCGTAATGGCGCTACACAGCAGTTGGCGGACGCTATAGCCACTGGCGTGCAACAAGCGCAAGGCGATGCTCTATTGAGAACTGTATCCGGTGGTGGTGAACCAGCAAGCAGTCGTGACCTAAACATTGAAGTGGATGACCTCACCCTTTGTGATGGTTTGATTATGGGTAGTCCGGTGCGCTTCGGGCACATGGCCAGTGGTCTGCAACAATTTTGGGAACAAACCAGTGCCACGTGGCTGAAGGGGCAATTGCAAGGTAAGCCTGCTGCAGTATTTACATCAGGTAGCAGCATGCACAGCGGCCAAGAATCAACCTTGTTGGCAATGGGTGTGCCTTTACTGCATCACGGTATGATGTTGTGCGGTATCCCCTACACTGAACCCGCTATTCAGCAAACCACAACGGGCGGTTCACCCTATGGCGCAAGCCATGTCGAACATGGGCAAGGTAATAAATTGAGTACGCACGAATATCAGGCGGCGGTGGCACTTGGCAAGCGCGTAACATACGCTGCGCGCGCATTAATTATTGAACGCGAGCAAGGAAATTTATGAACCCGGAACAGTCCACCAAGAACATTCGATTTTTAGCGTTAGCAAGCTACATTGGTTTGTTAGTTCTTATGATTATCTGGCAAGTTTGGTGTCAAACTGACAGTGAATTCAGTCTAGGCTTTCGCATTGGTTTGTGGATTGTGCCATTACTTTTTGCA